>JALYVA010000164.1 GCA_030853485.1 Acidobacteriota bacterium | reverse complement strand
TCGTGTCCGGCGACTGTGACGGTGGGGGAGGGCAAGGCGGTTTCGAGATGGGTATCGATGGCCAGGATGCCGTCGACTCCGCGGCCCTGCAGGAGCCGGGGGTATTCGGCGACGAGATCTTTTCTGTGGCGGTGGTGCGCGGTGAAGAAGAAGTAGCCTTCCTTCATCAAGACCTCGGCGGCACCGCTGAGCACCTGGGAGTGGTAGCCCTCGCCAAGCTCCGGGAGCATGATGCCTATGGTCTGCGTCCTGAGGCCCTGGAGGGAGCGGGCGATCATGCTGGGCTGGTAGCCGAACTTTTTTGCCGCGGCTTTGACACGTTCGCGCGTGGCGGGCGGGATGGACCGGCCAGGCGAGTTGTTGAGCACGAAGGAGACTGTTGCCGGGCTGAGGTCCAGATACTCGGCCAGCATTTTCAGGCTTACACGGCGCCCGTTTTCTGGAAGAGCGGGCGTCTTCTTTGGCATAGGTTTGGGAAAGGTTATCCGCAAACAGTCTAGCGGAGAGTTGGCGGAATGCGGCATGCAAATCTGGATCGGGGGCGGAGGAGAGGAGTCCTGCTGTGCGGAGGTAGCGCGCGGGCGGCTGCAAAGTAACGGTTATAGGCGATTCAATGCGCGCTCCCGTTGGTCGCGAGCGGTATCTTTGTGCGGACTGACGGGAGGGCCGGGGGAAGCCGGTATGGTCCCCTGCGACTTGGAAAACGCGCTTTTAGTGGGTGTGGAAGACGTATTTATTGATGTCGGGCCAGAACTCTTTGAGCATGAAGTTGGCGCCGTCGATGATGTCGCTGGTGAGCCACTTCTGGCCTACCTTGGTCCAGGTCTGGTACTGCTTGGGGTACCAGAGGGTGGACATTCCCGAGGAGGCGCCGGAGCCGATGATTTCGGCGAAGTTGAAGGTGGCGCGGCCATCGTCGGTGCGCGAGACCAGGACGCGGGTCCAGGCGTACTCTGTGCGCTTGACGAAGCCTCCATGGCCGAGTGTGTAGAAGCGATTGTCCTGGCGGAAGACGATGGGGCCAAGACCGCCGACGAAGAAGTTTTCCGAAGTGGTGTCGGCGAGAGTGTGCCAGTAGTAGCGAGCGTAGCCTTTGACCCCCTGGTGGAACTCGGGGTAGGAGGCGTCGTCCATTGCGATGCCGGCCTGGATGCCGGCGATGATGAAGGAGGAGTAATCGAAGGTGTCTTTGCCGGCGATGAGGAATTTGTCTTTGGCGCTCATGGGCGGCAGTTGGGTATCGGCAGAGACGGAGCGGAAGTTGGGCATGATGCCGAGGATGCGCCTGGTTTGCTGGGTGCCGTTGGGGCTGACGCGGTCGGGGTCGTCGGAGAGCTGGGGGGCAGGAGGAGTTTGCGAGGTGGAGCTCTGCTGCGCGGGTTGAGGCAAGAGCAGGGCGCCGGGAGAGTCGGGGAGCCCTCCCTCCGCAACCGCAGCGCCGGCCGCGGAAACTGGCTCAGTCGGCAACAGCAGAAGGCTGGATGGCTCGAGCAGGGAGGAGGTGGAGCTTTGTACGATGGACAGGGGGTGCTGCGCGCAAAGGGGAGCGGACGGGCCGGAGAGCAACAAGGCAGAACCGACCAGCAGGCCAGAGAGCCTGAACTGGGGGGTGTCAAAAAAAGGCATATCCGTTAAGACGCGAATTTCCGGGAATAGACTCGCGCTTCCGCAGCTTTGCTGGAAATTGCGTGGTTCGGATTAGCGTGTTTGATGGGGACTCGATGCGCGATGGTAGGGGGAACGGACGAGACGCGAAAGGTGGAGTCATCCGGCGTTCAGGATTCCCTGCTTTCGGGCGACTGCGGTAAAGATTTCGAGCGCCTGGTCCATTTGTTCGCGAGTATGTTCGCTGGTCATGATGGTGCGGATGCGGGCTTTGCCTTCGGGAACGGTGGGGAAGGCGATGCCGGTGGCCATGACGCCTGCGTCGAAGAGGGCGCGGGAGAAGTCCATGGTGCGGCGGCTGTCTCCGAGAATGATGGGTGTGATGGGCGTTTCGCTGGCCGGGGTGGAGTTGCCGCCCACATCGAAACCGGCGCTGGTGAGCTGCTGCTTGAAGTAGCGGGTGTTGTCCCAGAGGCGGGCGATGCGTTCGGGCTCATTCTCGAGAATGTCGAAGGCGGCGATGCATGTGGCGGCGACCGAGGGCGGGTGCGAGGTGGAGAAGAGGAAGGGCCGGGCGCGGTGGTAGAGGAAGTCGATCAGGTCGCGGCTGCCGCAGACGTAGCCGCCGAGCGAGCCGATGGCTTTGGAGAGGGTACCGACCTGGATGTCGACTTTGCCGGTGACGTTGAAGTGGTCGACCGAGCCTCGTCCATTGCGGCCGAGGACGCCGCTGGCGTGGGCGTCGTCGACCATCATGATGGCGCCGTATCTTTCTGCGAGATGGGCGAGCTTATCGACGGGGCCGATGTCTCCGTCCATGGAAAAGACGCCGTCGGTGATGATGAGCTTGCGTCCGGGTTCGTTCTGAATCTGCTGCAGGAGTTCTTCGGCGTGGGCGACGTCTTTGTGGCGGAAGACCTTGATTTTTGCACGGGAGAGGCGGGCGCCATCGATGATGCTGGCGTGGTTGAGTTCGTCGGAGAGGATGAAGTCTTCTTTGCCGAGGATGCTCGAGACGGTGCCGGCGTTGGCGGTGAAGCCGGACTGGAAGACGACGCAGGCTTCGACTCCTTTGAAGGCGGCGATTTTTTCTTCGAGCTCCATGTGGATGCGCATGGTGCCGGCGATGGTGCGGACGGCTCCTGAGCCTGCGCCGTATTTCTTGGTGGCGGCGATGGCGGCTTGTTCGAGGCGCGGGTCGTTGCAGAGGCCGAGGTAGTTGTTGGAGGCGAGATTGATGACGCGCTTGCCGTCGTAGGTGCAGACCGGGGCCTGCTGGTCGTCGAGCACGCGCAGCTTGAAGAAGGCTCCGCGCTGACGGATCTCGTCGAGTTGCGCGGTGAGGTGAGCAAGCTGGGGGCGTGTGGCAACAGTCATGGCAGTATCGTAAACCTTTGGCGAGAGGGCGGTCTCAGGCGGGACGATGTGCGCGCTCGGGTAAGGGAAGGGTGGCCGAAAGTTGTACGACGCGCTGCGTCATTTGACGGTAGGGTTGGGAGATACCGAGGATGAGGTCTGAACGATGCATACACAACAATTTTTGAAGCCGGTTGCGGCGCTTGCTCTTGCACTGATGTTCGTGAGTGGTTGCAAGTCGAAACAGGACGAGGCGGTCGACAAGGCGAAGCAACAGGCAGCGGCGACAGGGCAGGCGCAACAGGTCGTCTCTGTCGATAAAGATGGCAATACTACGACGACGACCGTGCAGCCGCCGGTGCCGGGCCAAAGTGGGCAGGCGGTGACGACGACGGTGACTCCGGCGGCGGGTGTGGGACCGAATACGGTCAGCTCAGGTCCGGTTGGTGCGGCGGCTCCGGCGGTGCAGGGCGGCTATGGTCCCGGTGCTCCGGCTGTGGCTGGAGGATATCCAGCGGGTGCTCCGGCGGCGGCGGCTCCTGTGTCGCGGGGGGTTGCAGGGGGTGACCCGGTGATTCGTCCGGCGGATGTCGAGGTGCCTGCGGGTACGAGTCTGGCGATTCGAATCAATCAGCACATCAGCGTGAAGACCAGCCGGGCGGGGGATCGCTTCGATGGGGAACTGGTGGACCCGGTGGTGGGAAGCAACGACCGTGTGATTGTGCCCAAAGGAACGCCGGTGGGAGGCATCATCGATGCTTCGCACAAGCGCGGACATTTCAAAGGTGCGTCGATTCTGGAGTTGCGGCTGACCTCGATGACGTTGAACGGAACACGTTATCCGTTAGATACGCGGGACCTGACGCGGACCAAGAAAGGCAAAGGCAAGCGAACGGCTGCGTTTATCGGAGGCGGCGCGGGGCTGGGGATGCTGATTGGCGGGATTGCGAGCGGGGGCACGGGACTGCTGATCGGAGGACTCGCGGGCGGCGGTGCAGGTACGGCTGTGGGCGCGCTGACGGGGAATCGGGATATTGAGATTCCGGCGGAGTCGATCGTGCGATTCAGACTCGCGGATGATCTGGTGCTTCGGCAATAGCGTTTCTGTTCTGGCGACTCGCAAGCGGCCTGTCCCCTGCGGATGGGCCGTTTTGTTTTGCGGCCGCGATCTTCAGGAATTTAAGTGTTGCTGGACCAGCAGGCTCGCCTGCGCCTGGATGTCCGGGTCGGCTCCGCAGCCTTCGAGCCAGTGGATGGCAGGCTCGCGGCGAAACCAGGTGAGTTGGCGTTTCGCGTAGTTGCGATGGCCTTGCTGAGCGCGTGCGACGGCCTGCTCGCGGGTGAGTTCGCCGCGGAGGACGGCTGCGGCTTCGGCATAGCCAAGCGAGGTCAGGGGGCGGCAGTGGGGTCCGTAGCGGGAGATGAGGCGTTCGGTTTCTTCGACGAGGCCGCGATCGAACATGTCGGCAGCTCGCTGATTGATGCGCTCGTAGAGCCGGGCGCGGGGAGGGTTGAGGCCGAGGCGCAGGATGCGATATCCGGTGAGGGCGTCGCGGCCCTTCTGCCACTGGACGGTGATTGGGGTACGGGTACGCATCGGGGCGGCGCTGTCGTCTTGGGTGGGCTTGTCGGCCTGGGAGCGGGTGTCGTCTTGGTGGCGGCTGTCGGATGGGTTGGGTACATGTTGGCGGGTTGTATCGCTTCCGTGGGGCGCGTGCTGGGTTGCGGCAAGCGAGACTTCGATAGCGCGGATGGCTTTGGGTACGTCGTTGGCATGGATGGCGGCTGCGGCGGCTGGATCGAGGCGCGCGAGCATGCGGTGCAGGTAGGCAGAACCTCGAGTCGCGGCGATTTGGCGGAGGCGTCCACGCTGCTCGGGCTTTTGCGGTGGCGCGGGGAAGAGGCCTTCGATGAGGGCTCGGAGGTAGAGGCCGGTGCCGCCTGCGACGATGGGGAGAGGGCTGCGACCATTCGGGTCTGGGCTGCGGGCGCTGATGCCGGCGAGGGCTTCGCGTGCCAACCGGCTGTAATCCCCTGCGGTGCAGGGATGGCCGGGCCAGGCGATGTCGATCATATGGTGGGGGACCAAAGAACGCTCATCGTGTGTAGGTTTCGCGGTGCCGATTTCCATCTCACGGTAGACCGCGACCGAGTCGCAGCTGACGATCTCTCCGTGGAACGTCCGGGCGAGGTGAAGAGCGAGGGAGGTTTTTCCGCTGGCAGTGGGGCCAGCGATGACGACCATGGGCTTGTCGGGCTTGCTTTCTTCAGACCGGCTCACCAAAGACGCCACCAGCCTGGGGTGAAGATCGCGGGGGCGCCTTTACGGAAAATGGTGAAGAGAAGAATTGCAAATGCGAGCAGGAGCAGGCCGCGAACCTGACGGCGGCGTTCGGTCAGACGAGCGGCCTGGTGGGTGGAGCGTGCGGGAATTGGACGTGTGCTTGCGATGATGATCCGCCGTGAGGGTCAGGCGCGACGCCGTCTATTGAGAACCGGGCATGGGCTTGTTGGTAAGGAAGTCGATGCGAAGTTCGAGGTTCGGTCCTTTGAAGTTCGCGGGCAGGGGTGGGAACTGGCCGACTCCGGTGATGCCTCCCCAGCAGGCGCGATCAATGGCGGTGTCCTGGCTGGAGCCGTCGAGATGCATGGCGCCGATGGTGCCGTCGGGGAGGATGGTGAAGCGGATGAGGGTTTCGCCTTGCTTGTTGAGGGGCGGGCGGGCTTCTTCAGGGATTTGCGGGATCCAGGTGCGCTTGATGTCGCCGAGGATGCGGCGGAGATAGGGGCCGAAGTCGACTCCCTGCATGTCGGATAGGACCTCGACGCCGGTGTTCAATCCCTGATGTGCGAGCGGCGCGTTCTGACCGTAGTCGCCTCCAGTGCCATGCTCACGGGCTGCGTTCTGTGCTGCCTGGCGAATGGCGTCTCCGGCGCTCTGGTTGGGGTTGCCGAAGCTGGGCCGCGTGGGAGCGGGTTTGGGTGCTTCCACCAGGGCCTGCTGCGTGGGCTGCGGCGCGGGAGGCGGAGGCTGCTGCTGTCTTTGCGGTGCGGGCTGCGCTGGTGCGGGTTGTGCGGTGGGAGCAGGCGCGGCCGCGGGTGGGGAAGGAGTACCGGCACGACGCATGGCCTGGAGCTGCTCAAGGGTTTTCTTATCCAGCGTCGGGTGCGCGGTCTGCTGGACGTGATTCTGGTCGCTGATGACCTTTGTCGGTTTGGGTGTGAGCCTGGAGAGATCCTTCGGCGCGTTTAGAAAGGTTAGCTGCTTGTCGCGGTCCTTGAGCACATCGACGGGACTGATCAGGCGCGGCTGGTGGAAGAGGACGCGCGGCCCGTAGAAGAGGAACCAGGCGATGCCCAGATAGATGATGACCGAGATATAGATGGATTCGCGAAAGCGGGCCTTGGAGCGCTCGTCGTCGAGCGAGTCGAGCAGGTGGATCAGCTCGTGCTCTTCCAGTTCTCCGAACCGGCCGGTGCGAACCTTCAACGGCGGGTTCGGCGGTGCGGAGTGGGGAGGCGTCTGGAGGGAGGGCATGGGCTATGTGGTCTGACGGCTGCGTGGGACTAACGTTTCGCTGTAACGCATCTTCTCGAACCGTCTCTGCAGCGGGAAGAGCTTTTCCGCGCGAACCAACGAAAAAGCACGGTCCCGACTATCTTCTCATCTTACCGGTTGACCGGACTGAACTGCGCGGAGGCAGTTTCGAGAGGGCTGATTTTGGTGGTGACGCTATGAGCCTTTCGGTGATTGCGTCGATGAGGTTGAAACAGGCTGGAGTCGAGGGGAATGGGACGGACCTTCTATGCCGCAGGCTACGCAGACCGTAAACTGGAGAGGTGAGTGCAAAGTTTGTTTCCGGGGTGCGCGCCGTAGTGCTGACGATCAGCGACCGCTGTTTTTGCGGTGACCAGGTAGATCTTTCTGGTCCCGCGGTTTGCGAGCTGCTCGTCGCGGCAGGCATAGATTCAATTGCGGTGGAGACGCTGCCCGACGAATTGGACCTGATCGCGTCGGCTTTACGTCGCCATGCCGCGGCTGCGGAGCTGGTGCTGACGACTGGTGGCACGGGCCTTGCGGCGCGGGATGTCACTCCGGAGGCGACCCGCCTGGTGTGCGAGCGGATGGTAGATGGACTTGCGGAGCGCATGCGTGCCGACGGGCTGCGGCATACACCGCTGGCGGCGCTCAGCCGTGCTGTCTGCGGTACGCTGAGCCGGCCGGGGGCCGCGGCGTTGATCGTGAATCTGCCTGGCAGCCCCGCCGGCGCGAAGACTTCGCTTGAGGCAATTCTGCCGTTGCTGCCCCATGCGCTGGATCTGCTTGCGGGAAGAACCGCGCATGCGCCAGCGTCGCCGGACGGTGAGCCGGGAGCCGGGGTGCAGGCGTGACGATGCTGGCGGCGGTGCCCTGGCGAAAGATCGGCTTGGGTCTGGTGAAGGCAAACGCATGGCTGCTGGCTGTGTTGAAGCCGCTGGGCGCGTTCGGCATATTGATTGTGGCCATTATCGATTCCTCGTCGATCCCGGTGCCGCTGGATCCGATGGTGGTGGAGTATATCGTTCGTGAGCCTGCACGCTTCCTGATCTACTGCTTTATGGCTGCGCTGGGGGCGGCGATTGGAAGCCTGCTGCCGTACTATCTTGGCAGGGCGGGAGGCGAACTGTTTCTGCTAAAGCGGATCAACCGGGCGCGGTACGAGAAGCTGCGGGACCGATTCGAGAAGCAGGAGTTTCTGGCTATTATGATTCCGGCGATGATGCCTCCGCCTTTCCCGGTGAAGATCTTCGAGCTTGCGGCAGGTGTCTTCGAGATGAAGCCGCTTTGGTTCTTTCTGGCGCTGCTGGCGGGCAAGTTCGTCCGCTTTGTAGTGATCGCGCTGGTCGTCATCATCTATGGTCCGGCGATCTTTCACACCATGATCCGCGAGATCCATCGCCATCAGAATTTGATTGTGATTGCCGTTGGTCTGCTGGTTCTTCTGCTGGTGGTGTATGTGGCTCGCAAGGTATTTGACGGGCGCCGCGGTACGCCTTTGCCGGTCGAAGAGGCGTAGCGGAAGACGGTCAATGCTGGATGCGCCCATCCATCTGCATACGCACGGTGTGCCGATCGGCATTGAGGGTAACGGTGCCTGAGAGCGGCGGGTCTTTGCGGCTGGTGAGCAGCGGGATGTCGTAGAGAAAGCGCAGGTCGGTGAAGCTGACGGTGGTGAGGCCGTCGTCGCCGGTGCCGGTCTCCCGCACAAGGGGCCATTGCGACCAGTCGAGATAGATCTCGCCGAGCCAGGTGCGTTTGGCGGCGAGGGTGGCAAGGGTGGTGGGCGGCTTGTAGAGAACGCCGGCCTGGGCGCCTGTGGTGATCGCACCTGTGAGGGTGTTGACGGTCGCGATCTGGTAGAAGGCGGGCGTCTCGACGACAGTGTGCCAGCGGTACGGGTTGGCCGGATAGGGATTGGCGGTGGTGCGAAGGATGGTTGCCGCGGCTAGGTTGGGGACCGGGGCGGGTGTCGGGTCCGCATCCCTCGAAGCGCCAGCGGGGGGAGTGGATGCTGCGGTGCTGTTGCTGGAGGAGAGTGCGAGCTGGAGATTGGACTGTGCGAGTTGCATGGCTTTGGTGTGTTCGACAAAACGCCACGTCCACAGGCTGAGCATGGCGAGCAGACCAAAGATGGCCCAGTTTTGTCCGCGAAAGGCTGGTTTGCGTGCGCCGACTTCGCTGTTGATCAGCCCGAAGAGGGATGGGGCGACCAGCGCGACAAGAAGGATGAGGAACAGAACGGGTTCGAAGATAAAGACGAAGGACCCGGCGTACCAGTGCGCGTTGAACGGGAAAAAAGGGCGGATGCCGTAGTTGTTAGTCCAGTCGAGCAGGAGATGGCTGAGCAGGGCGATGATAGAGAAGACGAAGAGGAGGCTCCATCGGACCGGAACCGGAGCGCGCCTGGGATGCCGTGCGGGGCCGGGGGATGTGCGTGCTGGCTGGTTCCGGCGATTTCGCCAGCGGTGGAAGACCCAGAAGGCGGCGACGAGGAGTGCGGCTTCGATGGGAATGCCGAGGAAGGTGTGGGTCCAGCCTCGGTGGTGCTGAAAGGCGGCGACGGGACCGTCGATGGACCAGAGTGTGTCGAGGTCGGGGGCTTCTGCGCCGATCACCATGGCGGCGGTCGCGTAGGCCGCCTTACGGTTGAAGCCAGCGCGGGCGAGGCAGGCTCCGGTCATGAGGTGCGTGAGGGGTTCCATGTGGGATTAGATTAGCTGGTTGTCCTGGGCCATAGAAGCTGGTCGCGCCCGGATGGGTACACATGTAACGAAGTCGCCGGCCCCGCCTCGCGGGCGTCGTCCTGCAGGCCAGCATCTCCGGAGGTTTCGCGCTTGGTAGAATCGATAGATCCATGCCTACGTTGACTGAGATCACCCCCGAGATTCGCGCCAAGTACCAGCCTGTGATCGGGCTGGAGGTGCATGTCCAGCTGCTTACCGCGACGAAGGCATTTTGCGGGTGCATTAACAGATACGGTGGCGAGCCGAATACCCATGTGTGCCCGACGTGCCTTGGCTTGCCGGGCGCGCTGCCTGTGCTGAATCGACGTGCGGTTGAGTTCGCGGTGCTTGCGGCGAAGGCTATTCACTGCGAGATCCGCGAGACGAGCATCTTTTCGCGCAAGAATTATTTTTATCCGGACTCGCCCAAGGGATACCAGATATCGCAGTTCGACAAGCCGGTTGCGGAGCATGGCTGGATCGACGTGCCGGGTTTTGCCGAAGACGGCGGGGCGATCACCAAGCGGATTGGCGTAACGCGACTACACCTGGAAGAGGATGCGGGTAAGAGTCTGCATGACGGATTTGCGGACTCGGTCTCGAAGACGTACATCGATCTGAACCGCTGCGGCACACCGCTGGTAGAGATCGTCAGTGAGCCGGACCTGCGCACGGCCGATGAGGTGTTCGAGTATCTGACCAAGCTCAAAGAGATTCTCCTCTACACCGGGGTGAGCGACTGCAACATGGAAGAAGGTTCGCTGCGCTGCGATGCGAATGTGAGTGTGATGCTGAAAGGCGCGAAGAAATTTGGCACGAAAGCCGAGGTGAAGAATGTCAACAGCTTTCGTTACATTCGCTCGGCGGTGGAATACGAGATTGATCGGCAGATCGGTGTGATTGAAGAGGGTGGCCGTGTGGTGCAGGAGAGCCGGCTGTGGAACTCTGGCGAAGGGCGGACCTACTCAATGCGGAGCAAGGAGCAGGCACATGATTACCGCTATTTTCCGGAGCCGGACCTGCCGCCCCTGGTGGTTGGGGCGGAGTGGCAGGCGGCCATTTTGAAGATGCTTCCTGAACTGCCTGAGGCCCGGCGCGCACGGTTGATGGCGGAGTACGAGATCACCCCACAGGATGCCGCTACGCTAACGGCGACGCGAATGTTTGCCGACAGCTTCGAGGAAGCGGCGAAGAAGGCGAAAAGTCCGAGACGTGTGGCTGCTCTGCTGACCAGTGAGTTGACGATGCGGTTGCGCGGGGCGGGACTGGAGCTGGAGCAGTCGCCGGTATCTCTGGCCGGGGTTGTGATGGCAGCGGATCTGGCGGAGTCGGGCGAGCTTTCGAGCAAGATGCTGAAACAGCTTCTCGATACGTGCTTCGAAAAGAAAGAAGATTTTGCGGTGGTGTATGAGCGGGAGAAGCCGCAGCAGATTTCGGACTCTTCGGCCATTGAAGCGATGATCGATGAGGTGATCGTGGCGAACCCGAAGCAGGTCGAGCAGTATCGCGGAGGCAAGAAGACGGTGGCGGCCTTCTTTGTGGGGCAGGTGATGCGGGTGTCCAAAGGCCAGGCCAATCCGGCGCTGCTGAATGAGTTGGTGGCAAAGAAACTGGACGCGCTGTAAGGATTGTGTCCCTGGGCCGGGCGGGCTGCGCGCGGGGCGGACCCTTTGCGGCACGTACAGGCCTTCCGCGTGAGCTCTCCTGTGGCTCGGCAACGATGTGCCCGGGCACACGGGAGCTTTCGTGTTTAATGGGCGGATGTCGTTTGGTGTGGTCTTTCGCGGAGTCTGTGTGAGTATTTTGCTGGGCCTGTCTGGCTGCACGACGGAGCGCGGGGAGCTCGTGCCGGAAACGCCCATGCCTGCGAATACCGTGCTGCTGTCACAGATGATGCGGGAGCTTTCGGCGACACCCGGATTTACCGATGCCATGTTGGCGGAGCTCGACAAGGGCGGCAAGAAAGGCCCGGCCCTGCTGACTCCCGCGCTGCTGACGCATCTGCGCGAACTCATTCTAGGTAAAGACTGGCAAGGGCTGGACCGTTTTCCTGGGTGGACGATGCGCGAGATCAACCCCACGGTGCGCGTGGTGGGACATATGGCCGCGAAGCACAGCGACGTTGATGGCCTGGCTTCCCGGCACCCGGGAGCAGTCGCCAACGGTTCGAACGACGCTTCGGCAAGAGGGGTTGATGCTTCGACGACAGACCCGGCTCCGCATACTTTTATGGATCTCGGAAGCTATTCTCTCGAAAAAGCGGAGGTGATCGACCTGGATCGACCCTCCACACTGCCGGGCTTCTCGCCGGCGGGGATGGTGACCACGCTTGGTGCCGCAGTGGAACGTGGAGATGGCGCCAATGCGAAGCTTGCGCCGCTGCATGCTGAAAGCCAGCGGCTCGCGGATGTGTTGAACCGGTTGAGCATGAACGAGCTGCAGGAATATGCTCCTTATAAAGTCACGATCTCGGGAGGTGAAGCGAAGACACCGGAGGAGCTGGTCAAGCGGCTGATGGATACCGGTCATACTGTGGTTGTAGCGGATGCGCGATACTTTGCGAACTTCGGACACTTCCACTACAAGGGCCAGGATGTGATGATGCCGTTCTGGGTGAACTCGCAGATCCGCATACCGGGCACCCGCCGCGCGCTTCTGGTGCCGGTCAGCCATGCGGAATACGAGTGGGAGATACGCGGTCCGAAGGTAAACGCCAATGTGAGCTGGTACTTCGGCATCGACGGCAAGGCGGAGTTTCGCACGATGGATACGCTGGACCAGGCATGGGTGCTTGGCCGCCATGCGCACGAGTATACGCATGGCGATGCGTTGGAAGTGACGCGTCTGGTGGGCAGGATGTCGGTCGCGTATGCCCATGAACATAAAGCGCGGCCGAGTCTTCCGTTTGGCGGCTACTACGCGCTGGGCGTATGCCAGGACGGCATCGCTGCCATCGAAAAGAAGATGACGGGCAAGGCAACGCTGTTTCCAAATACGGCAGACAGCGGTCTGTTCGACGACCCGCGCGATGCTGAGATCAATGCGCTGATCGCGGCCATTCCCAAGGACCGCAATGGAAAGCCGCCGGAGCCGGAGAGAATCTTCGGATCGCTTCCGGCGACGGAGCTGGAGGCGATCACGATTCCGGGGCTTGCGGCAGACCTTGAGGCGGTACATGCGGCCTGGCAGGACGGAAGTCTGGAACACACACCTTCGTGGCTTCGTAGAACGGCGCTGCGTGCTGTGGGGGTGGCCGCAGTCGGACTTCTGATGGGCATCGTGCTATGGCGTCGAAGAAGAACGCGCTGATGCGGAAGAGTGCTCAAAGACGCTGCACAACTTTCGATGCAACTCGGTAGCGTCTTTGCTCCCTCTTACGTGCAGGAGGTCATTCCCATGACAACGAAGAAAGCAGCGCCCAAGAAATCAGCCACAAAGAAGGCCGCGAAAAAGAGTTCGGCGAAGAAGAGTTCGGTGAAGAAGTCAGCAACGAAGGAGACGGGCAAGAAAACCGTTAGTACGAGAACCATCAGCAAGAAGACGGGGAGCAAGAAGATTGAGAGCAAAAAGACTGGGAGCAAGAAGACTGCAGCTAAGAAGGTCGCGACGAAAAAAGGTGCAACGCGGAAGTACAGCCCTTCAGCAAGCAAAAATGTTGAGACCGAGATGCATGAGATGAAGAAAGGCAAGCTGAAGAGCGGCCGCAGCGGCAAGAAGGTGACCAACCCGAAGCAGGCCCTTGCGATCGGTCTCTCCGAAGCGCTCAGGGAAGGCAAGAACGTGCCGCCGGCTCCGAAGAAGAGCTAGGCAAGTCTGGCCCTCAAGCGCGGTCGAACGGGCCCAGCGCCCAACCGGCTTGGCCACCTGGTCACGTGGCCATCTGGTCATCGGCGATGGCACGATGTTGCAGGGGCGGGACCTGCTATTGCCTGGTCGAGCTACTTCTTTTCGGTGGAAGCTGGTGCTGCTGCCGGCGCAGAAGGTGCGGGCGAAGATGCGGCAGCGGGAGCAGACGTTGGTGCGGCATTGCTGCTGGAATCGGTGCCGGATTTTGTATCCGTGCCGGGCTTTGCATCGCCGCTCGATTTGCCGTCCCCATTTGCTGACGCGCCGTCGCCGGAGGATTTCGGTTTGGCATTGCCGTAACCATCGGCATACCAGCCGCCGCCTTTGAAGGAGATGGCGGGGGCGGAGAGGACACGCTCGAGCTTGCCGCTGCAGTGCGGGCATGCGGTGATCTCCGGGTCAGAGAACTTCTGGATTTTCTCTGTGCGCTTATGGCAGGCAGTGCATTCGTACTCGTAAAGCGGCATGGGTGGTTCCCTTTTCTGTGCTGTAGTACCAGTCTACAAGCGCGCTGGATGCGGCGGCGTACCTGCCTGAACAATGTCGTTCAACTCTTTTACGAAGCCTCTCGTTTCGCTTGCCAGAATGTAAAGCAGGTCCTGAGCCCGCGTGAGGCCAACATAAGTGAGCATTCTCTCGCTGGCCTCATCACATTTAGGCCTGGGGAGAATTTCAAGTCCGACCAGAAACACGAGGCGGAACTCCATGCCTTTGGCGGATTCGATCGTTGAAAGCTTCACCGACGGCGAGGAAAGATCCAGCGCCGTTTTGCTCGCCTGCGATTCGGAGATCCAGTAGAGCCGTTCAGCGCCGAAACGGTCCACGAATGCCGATCGAAAGCTTTCGACGAAGCGAAGGTAAGACTTCGACGTATAAAGGACGCCAATGTCCTCCCAATGCAAATCGCCGCTGTCGAGGTTGTCCGCGATTTCATTGAGGACGAACTGGATCTGCGCGGAGGCCTTCAATCCGGTCATGATCCGAGGGGTTGGGCCATGCCGATCGATATCGATGGGAAACAGAAGGCTTTCTACGACGGACTCTTCGTCGAAATTCGACTTAGTGTCGAGAACTTTGGAGAACTTCCGGGCCAAGTGAAGGATTTCGGTCGTATTGCGATAGCTCCTGGAAAGCAGAGTGGGCCTTTTGCCGACTACCTGGATACCTGCGCTTTTATAAGTAACTTTCCGTCCGAAGATATTTTGCGCAGGGTCAAGGCAAAACAGAAGACTGTTGCTTCGCTCATCGAGAAGTTCCGTCAACGACTGAAGCCACTCAACGGCGAAGTCCTGTCCCTCGTCGATCAGGATGGCATCATAGCTGGCGTTCAGAGTTCCACTGCCGATGGCTCGTCGCAATATTGCGCACATCCGGTCTTGCCATTCTTCTTTACTTTCCGACTCGAGCTTGCCCATGTTCGCGCCAGTGAGCGCTTTGATCAGGCCATGATAGTGATACACCTCGATCGCATCGTTGCCGTAACCTGGCTTCGAAACCGCGAGCATCTGCTGGATATACCGGCAGAGCGATCTGTTGTAGCAGACGATCAGGATTCGCCAATTCGGCTGGATCTTTCTGAGATATTTTGCGCGGCAAGTAAGAACCAGCGTCTTGCCGCTGCCTGCGACACCCTTCAACACGCGGTGGCCTTCGAGTATGCTCTTGGCTGTTCTCTCCTGTTCCAGATCGAGCGCACGAATCCTGTCGCCATGCTCGACAAGTCGTAACGGAGCCGCGTTGCCGGAGCGCGTAGAGTGGATGCGCACCTCGGGGAAGATGAGATAACGAAGCGTCTTGAGCTCAGCCGCGGTGAGTGGGTCGAAGGGAAACCACGCACGGAAAGCTCGTTTCAGCTTGGAGACGAACTCGCGTCGCAATGGTGCAGAGTCGAAATTTCCGTTGAGATCATCGCTGAAGAGGCAGTATGCGGGGCCAAGCGCATGGACGATTCGACTCTCTTCGGCCTGCTGACGTGTGATCTGGGTGAATGCCGCGCAGTATCCGATGGGAAATTTAAGGCTTCCCTGATAGCTGCCGTCCGCCTGAAGAAGATCTGGAGATTTCTGAATCAGCTCCTTATATTTCAGGAAACACTTTCGCGCTTGTTGGACTGGATTATCGTGTTTCTGCTCGACACCACCTAAGCGAACGGTCCATCTTTCCGACGTCACGTCGAGAATCTGGCTTTGCGGGTCGTCAGGAAAAGAGCGTGAGATCGACCAGTCCTTCACTTCGATGATGAGGAGTCCCCACTCCTCAGACCAGACCAGAAAATCGGGCAGCAGCGCTGCAGTCTTCGGCTCAAACCAGACGATATATTCCTCATCCGGACGCAGCGCGTCGCGAAGAACCCGGAAGACCCGCTTTTCGCCTGAGGTCGCTTCTTTTCTTGACGCGATCGATTCGGGAATCATCTCCGCCATAGTGCGATTCCTCGAAAAAGCCTTAGCCGGTTGAAACATCGGCTAAGGCTTCGGATCTGGAGCAGAATTAGAGCTTGCCGAGTTCGATGAGACGGACACTGGCGATGGCCTCTACCTTGCGCAACGCTTCGACGGCAGCATTTGCGGAGGCGCCGCTCGGGACGTCGATCTGCACCACAGCGAGTGCCTGGCCCTGGGGTACGCGATGCGAGGGGATGGCACGCGTGGGGTCGGCGGCGCGGCCTAGAGCGAAGTTCGCGATGTTGACCTGCTGCTCGCCAAGGATGGTGCCGATGCGGCCCACGACACCCGGAACGTCGTGATTGCGGATGGCGACGAGGGTGCCGTGGAGCGGAGCCTCGATATCGATGCCATCGTAGGTGAGCAGCCGAGGCGAGGTGCCGTGGAGCACGGTTGCGGATGCGCTGGCGTCGCCTTCCGAGGAGTGGAGGACGAGCTTGAGCACGGAGCCTGCGCCGCCGGTGGGAAACTCCTTCTTATCTTCCTGAATGCGAATGCCGCGCTCGGACGCAATGGCGGCGGCGTTGATGCGGTTGGCGGTGCTTCCTTCGCCCTCGGTGCCGGAGAAGACGCCGGCGATGGCTGCGTTACGGATGAGATCGGTTTTGCCGCTGGCGATGCGGCCGGAGTACGTGATCTGGATGTTTTCCAGATTGCCCGGGATGGCGTGAGAGAGGAACTTGCCGAGGCGTTCGGCCATTTCGATGTACGGCGCGACCTCTTTGTACTCCTCGTGGGAAAGGGAGGGGAGGTTGACGGCGTTCTGCACTACGCCGAGTTTGAGGTAGTCGCGGACCTGCATGGCAAGCTGGATGCCGATGGCTTCCTGCGCCTCGTCGGTTGCGCCGGCAATGTGGGGGGACAGGATGACGTTGTCCAATGCGTGAAAGGGAGATTGTTTGAGCGGTTCCACGTGGAAGACGTCGAGCGCGGCGCCGCCGATGTGGCCGGACTGAATTGCTTCCGCCAAAGCCTGTTCGACGATGAGCTCGCCGCGGGCGCAGTTGATGATGCGCACACCTTTCTTCATGATCTTCAGAGAGGTTGCATTGATGAGGCCTTCGGTTTGGGAGGTGAGGCCAACATGGAGCGTCAGGTAGTCGGATTCTTTGAAAATTTCCTCGATAGGCACCAGCGTGACATTGTTTTCGCGCGCGATGACGGGAGCGACGAAGGGGTCGTAGCCGATGATGTTCATGCCGAAGCTGGCGGCGCGCCGGGCGACCTCGAGCCCAATGCGTCCGAGACCGACGATGCCCAACGTCTTGCCCCGGAGCTCCTGCCCCTGGAGCGTTTTCTTCTCCCAGCTGCCGGCGTGCATGGTGGCGTTGGCGCGTGGGATGGAGCGAGCGAGCGAGATCATGAGGCCGAGGGTGAGTTCGGCGACGGCGACGGCATTGGCGCCTGGGGTATTCATGACAACGATGCCGCGGTGGGTGGCGGCATCGGTGTCGATGTTGTCAACGCCTACGCCGGCCCTGCCGATGACGCGGAGCTTCGGTGCGGAGGCGAGCAGGGTGGCGTCGGCCTGAACAGCGGAACGGACGACGAGAGCGTCGGCGTCGGAAAGTTCTGCGGCAAGACCATTTTTTATCTGGTCGGGCGTGACCACATTCCATCCGGGTTCTTGCTGGAAGACGGCGAGGGTGGCGGGAGAGACTTTTTCGGCGAGAACGATCTTCAAGGGGTACCCTTTTCGAGTGATTTTTTCTTCCAGTGCCGCTCATGCGCGTTTCGGGACAGGTTTCCTCCATTCTAGCCAATGGTGGCCGCATGTGGGTGGAGCAAGACGGTGCCGATGCGATTCCGGGAGACTGAAGCCAGTGGCAATCACGATCGCAACCTGAGCCGAGAACGTGATTGGCGTGGATACGGGTGCGATCTTCGTCCCGAGAAGGCCGGTCACGGGTTAGGAGCACGGAGGCATTTGCCTGATGGGCTGTTCTCGTGCGCGTGCCGCATAAGGCGATGGTCGGCGGCGTCCCCTGACGGCGATTTCAAGCTGGTTGTGCCAGGTCGTTGAAGCCGTGAGCCCGGCGAGACTACACTTAACGTTATGCATATGGTTGCCAGCCCGAACCGCAAGATGCAGCGCGTCCTGCAGATCTCGATGGCGCTGACGGCTGCTTACGTTGGAGCGACGTTTTACTTCGGCCTCCGCGCGCACTCGTTGGCGCTGATCTCCGAAGCCGGCCATAATATCAGTGACCTGCTCGCAATCGTGCTCTCTTTTGTCGCGGTGTACTTCCAGAGCAGGCCCGCGAACGAGCAAAAGACCTTCGGCTACCAACGGGCGGGAGTGCTCGCGGCGTTTGTCAACGCTTCTACGCTTGTGGTGCTCTCAGCCTGGATCGCGTTCGCGGCTATTCACCGCATTGCGGAACCGGTTGCCGTGCAGCCGAAGCTGATGATGTTTGTTGCCGCAGCCGGCGTGCTGATGAACGGCACGGTGGCCACGCTGCTCTGGCGATTTTCGGGCGACGTCAATATTCGCAGCACCTTTCTGCATATGCTGGGCGATACGCTTTCGACGGCGGCGGTGATCGTCGGTGGGGCGGCCATTCTCCTTACGGGCTTGACCTGGATCGACCCTGTACTTTCGATCCTGATTGCGGGGATGATTCTTTGGAGCTCGATCGGCATCATTCGCGAGACGCTCAACATTCTGCTGGAAGGCACGCCGCGCAACGTTCGCCTGGGCGAGGTGCGTACCGCGATGCAGTCGGTGGTCGGAGTGCTGGATGTTCACGATCTTCATGTCTGGAGCCTGGGATCGCAGTCGCACGCGCTTGCCAGCCACATCATCATTGCCGAGATGCCGACGTCAGAATGCAGCAGCATCCTGGAGAGCGTCAACGGCGCGCTGCGCGACAAGTTCCACATTCACCACACCACGATCCAGTTCGAAACAACAGGGTGTGAGACGACGCATGGCTGCTCTGCGCCGCCGGAGCTCGAGACCGTTGGCGCGCATGGGCATCACCATGGGCACGATCACGGCCACTCTCACTGAGAGTGATAAGGGCAACACCGTATTCGCATTTACATTAAGTAACATCCTCTTGAAAGATTGGGGTAGCCGATGTCCTCCCAGGTGATGGCTGCAAGACCCTCGTTGTCGCAATCGCCGGGCCGCAGCTATCGCATTCAGTCGATCGATGTTTTGCGTGGCGTGCTGATGGTGGTGATGGCGCTTGATCATTCGCGCGACTACTTCTCGGGTGCGACGGTCAATCCGTCCGACCCTGCCCACTCCTGGCCCGCGCTGTTTGCGACGCGCTGGATCACGCACATCTGTGCGCCTGGGTTTATTCTGCTGGCCGGGACCAGCGTCTATCTGCAGCGGCAGCGCAAATCCGCCGCCGCGCTGACGCGGTTTCTGCTCACGCGGGGTCTCTGGTTGATCTTCATCGAGCTCACCGTGGTCAGCTTTGGATGGTCCTTCAACATTGGTCTGCCGATCTTCCAGGTGATCTGGGCGATCGGCGCAAGCATGATCGTTCTTGCCGGTCTGCAGTGGCTGCCGGTTCCCGCGATCGGCCTGTTTGCCGCAATTGTGATCTTCGGGGAGGACATGCTCGACCGCGTCCATGCTGCGTCGTTTGGGAGATGGTCGAACGTCTGGCGGATTCTGCATGAGCGCGGCCCTCTCGTGTATCACCGTCATCCCGTGGCCATCTATGGGTATCCGCTCATTCCCTGGGTTGCCGTCATGGCGCTTGGCTTCTGCTTCGGGACGATCGTGGTGCAAACTCCTGAGCGCCGGCAGCGGATCTCAGCCCTGATTGGCGCGGCGAGCCTTGCGATGTTCGCTGTTCTGCGCCTTACCCACGGCTACGGCGACCCCGGAGCGGGATGGCAGCGCCTCGGCTCTCCGGCTTACAGAGCCATGTCGTTCTTCGCGGTGGAAAAATATCCGCCTTCGCTTCACTATCTTCTCGGCACGCTTGGCGTGGTATTCCTGCTGTTCGCAGTTGCGGATCACGCTGGCCAGCACGCCCGCATACCACGTTTGCGTGGCTGGCTCGATGTCTACGGACGTGTGCCGTTCTTTTTCTACATCCTGCATATTTTCCTGATTCACGCCCTGGCGCTGGGGTTAGCAGTGGCGACGCGCCCGGACTGGCGTTACTGGATTACGCCGGATGCTGTGTTCACGAGCCATCTCGAAGGCTGGGGCTACGGTCTGCCGGTGGTGTACGCCGTATGGTTGGGCGTCGTGCTGGTCCTGTATCCGTGGTGTGCGTGGTTCAGCCGCCTCAAGGATCGCCGCCGGGACTGGTGGCTCAGTTATCTTTGATCCCGGAACTGTGATCCCGGAACTGTGATCCCGGAACTGTGATTGCGGAACTGTGATTGCGCATGATCGCGCACCTGTGATTGCGCAACGGTGATCGCGCAACATCTCCCATACTGGAAGGAAGCGGCGCAGCCCAGGTGGCGTGCGCCGCTCTTCCGGAAACGGTGGCCTAGACCAGGGTTGCGTCGAGGGTAATTTCAGCCGCCTTCAGTACCTTCGATACCGGGCAGCCGACCTCTGCTTTGTGGGCGAGCTCGTCGAACTTCGCTTTGTCGATCCCGGGCACTTTTGCCTTCGTGGTGAGGTGAATTTTGGTGATGGTGGGACCCTCGCCATGCATGTCGAGGGTGAGCAGCGCGGTGGTTTCGATCGAGTCCGCCGTGAAGCCTGCTTCGGTGAACTGCGCGCTGAGGGCCATGGTGAAGCAGCCTGCATGGGCCGCCGCGATCAGCTCCTCGGGATTGGTTCCAACGCCGTCGGCGAAGCGCGTCTTGAAGCTGTACTGCGTGTCTTTCAACGTGCCGCTCTGGGTTGAAATGGTTCCTGTGCCCTCTTTGAGATTGCCTTTCCAAACTGCGTTTGCGCTGCGTTCCATGTGTTCTCCTTTGTAGATCTTGCGGGTCCGAGTCTTTTGGCTCGAAGCGGTTTCGACGTTGCGGAACTTCAGGGATCGTCGAGGTTGTTGCGCGGCGGCTCTCTCGACGTACTCTTCCTCTTCCTCAGTGTCTGTTTCGATGGTATCTGCTTGCCGGAAGACTTTGAAATCGGCTCGCGGGAGGCCATTGCCCTCGCAGCCGCACACGCCGTAGTATCGCCAGAGGTGAACCCTTTCGATCCCCAAGCCGAATCGGACCGTCTCGTCTCGGCGGGACGTCTGGATGACGATGACGCGTTCGAGTTGAAGCTTCGGCCGACTCGCCTGGCGGAGTTCATTGGCCAGCAAAAGGCCAAGGAGCAGCTTGCGATTGCGCTCGAAGCCGCCAAGTCCCGAGGCGAGGCACTGGACCATGTGCTGCTTTTCGGGCCGCCGGGGCTGGGCAAGACTACGCTTGCGACGATTATCGCCAACGAGCTAGGCGTTGGGTACCAGCAGACGTCCGGGCCCGCGCTGCAGATTCAGGGGGACCTTACGGCGATCCTGACCAACCTGCGGGAAAAGCAGGTGCTGTTTCTGGACGAGATTCACCGGCTGCAGCCTGTGCTCGAGGAGAAGCTTTACACCGCGCTTGAAGACTACAAGCTGGACATCATTATCGGCCAGGGACCTGCGGCACGAACTCACGTGATGGAGATTCGCCCATTTACCTTTGTTGCCGCGACGACACGGCCGGGAATGCTGTCGTCTCCGCTGCGCAGCCGGTTCGGCATTCTGCTGCGGCTGGAGTTCTACACGGACGACGAGCTGCGGTTCGTGGTGGAGCGCTCGTCTGAGGTGCTTGGCGTGCCGATCGACCGGGATGGTGCGGCCGAGATCGCGATGCGGTCGCGGGGGACGCCGCGAATTGCGAATCGCCTGCTGCGGCGGGTGCGGGACTACGCGCAGGTGCGGGCGCGGGGAGTGATCGACCGGCCAACGGCGCAGGCCGCGCTCGCGCTGCTGGAGGTGGATGCGCATGGCTTTGACGAGCTCGACCGCAGGCTGCTGCGCACCATTATCGAGAAATACGATGGCGGGCCGGTGGGGCTCAACACGCTTGCGGCTGCGTTGGCCGAAGAGCAGGATGCGCTCGAGGAAGTCTACGAACCGTTCCTGATCCAGATTGGCTTTCTGGACCGGACACCGCGGGGCCGGGTGGCGACCCGCCTTGCTTACGAGCATCTGGGGATCGAGATGCCACGGAAGATGGGGCTGTTCGGCTAGGCCAATGCTGTATGTGGGGCTGCTGGCGGTGGCGCTGCTCCGCCTCCGGACGTGCATCTCGAGGTGTGACATGGACCCCCCCCCTATTACCTGCGCGTAAGCCTTTTGGTTTGAGTGGTTTAGCGTGGGGGTGGCACGCCAAATTCGTCCAAACAAAGGACTTACGCGCAAATTCGTCCAGGCAAAGGACTTACGGGGCGTCCATTGGAATGAGCGACTTAGCGCGTGTGCGTTGTAGACAAAGGGGTTGCGGCGGGAAGTCGCAGGGAACAGGCCGCTCGGGGCGCAATTTTTGTCCTGTTTTTCTTCTCTGTTTTAATTATAGCAAGGGGAGGGAAACTAGTACGCCACGTGTAAGTCTTTTGTTTGGCGAAGCTTAGCTTGTTTAGGGGCTTGACATGCGATTTCTGGGCCAAAAACGTGAAAAATAGTTTTATAGCCGATTGCATGCTGGTGCAAGGCGGTCTCGCTTCTCTCGATGCCCACATCTCAGAATCGAGATATGGGGCACCCGAACCATATGCTATGAGCGAGGTTGTAACGGCGTATGCAGCGGCCATTCTGCAGATGAAATGGGGTGGAGATGGTTGTTGCAGCGAGCGAAATGCAGGTCCTTCGGCTGCGCCTGTCGCGATAAGACTGCGACAGGCTTCGCTCAGGATGACACCTGATTAGGCGAAGGCCGCTATCACACTGGGCTTTATGCGTGTAGAGCTTGGGCGTGCATTGATTTGTTCGGTGGTGCGGGCGAAATGCAGGTCCTTCGGCTGCGGCTGTCGCGATGGGGCTGCGACAGGCTTCGCTCAGGATGACACCTTCCCGGGGATGTTTCGCTGGGGGTGTTTCGCAGGGGGCTTGTTGGGGTCAGGGGAGCGTGGGGACTTCGGCGCGGGGGAGGAAGAGGGAGAAGATGGTTCCGTGGTGGGTGGGGTGCTCCGTGCTGCGGAGGGTGAGGCGTCCCTGGTGGCGGGAGACGATTCCGGCGGAGATCCAAAGGCCGAGGCCTGTGCCGTTGAGCTCCTTGGTGGTGTAGAAGGGTTCGAAGAGGCGTGACTGGACGGCGGGGGACATGCCGTGGCCGGTGTCGGCGATGGTGATGCGGATGCCTGGGATGTCTTTCTGTGCGCTCCCTGTCTTCTGCCCGGACGGAGAGGGAGACTGCAGGGAGGCGTCGTGGGCGCGGACGAGCAGACGGCCTCCGCCCCGGCGCATGGCGTCGATGGCGTTGGCGATGAGGTTGTTGAGCACCTGGCGGATGTCGTTTTCCAGGCAGAGGATGGGGGTATGGGTGGAGTAGCAAACCTGTACGTTGATGCCGGAGTTTGTGAGGCGACCCTGGTAGAGCTGGAGGACGGGGTCGAGCAGGTCGGCGGCGGTGACCTCGGTGGCGCGCACGGCCTGGCGGTGGAAGCGGAGGGTCTGGGTGGCGATCTGGCAGACGCGGGAGAGTTCGTCCTGGGCGGTGTGGACGTAGCGCTCGAGGCCTGGGGCGAGTTCGGGGGAGTGGCTGATGATGTAGAGGAGGTTGGTGATGGCTTCGAGGGGATTGTTGATCTCGTGCGAGATGGAGCTGGCGAGGCGTCCGACGGCGGCGAGCTTTTCGCTTTGCACGAGGGCGGCCTCGGCTTTTTTCTGGCTGGTGATTTCGATCGACGCGGCGCTGATGGCCTGAATGGTTCCGTCGGAGCGGTAGACGGGGAGGTAGTTGACGGTCCAGAAGCGATGTTCGCCGGGACGGCTGGGCAGCTCTCCCTGAAGCAGCTCGTTGAGGATGGGATGACCGGAGGCGACCTGCTGGAACATCTCGTGGAGGCCTTCGATGGGTGCGATTTCGGTGAGGGTGCGGCCGAGGATCTGATCGTGTGGAAGGCCGATGATCTCGGCCTGCCGCTCGTTGAGGCGGAGATAGCGGAAGTCGACGGGGTCGAAGAGGGCGAGGCCGATGGGGGCGGTATGGTAGAGGGTTTCGAGCTCGGCGCGTTGGCGTTCGGTCTCCTGCTGGCGGATGAGGAGGGTTTGGGCGAGGAGGCGGCTGTCGTGGATGTCGATGGCGACGCCGAGCCAGTGGAGGATGGTGCCTGCGGGGTTGCGTACGGGCTGGGCGCGGACGGACCACCAGCGGGGGTCCCCGTCGCGGGCGCGGAGGAGGCGGGCTTCGACGTTGTACTCTTCGCCGGTGGCGACGGAGTGGGTCCATTGGTCGAGGACGCGGGCCTGGTCTTCGGGGGCAAAGGCGTTGAGCCAGCCGAGAGATGAGATGGATTCGATGGGGAGGCCGAGGTAGTCGAGGAATTTCTGGTTGGCGTAGGTAACTTCGCCGTTGGCGTCTCCCATCCAGATGGCTTGTGGGTTGAGGTCTGCGAGGACACGGTAGCGGGCTTCGCTGGCGACGAGCGCTTCTTCGTTTTTTTTGCGTTTGCCGATGTCGATGGTCAGACCACGGATATGGGTTGGTTTGCCGTCGCGAAAGACGGCCTGGCCGCGGCTTTCGAGCCAGAGGAGGGTGCCGTCGGCGGCTTTGACCTGGAACTCCTGGACGATTCTCTGGCCGGTTTCGACGGCGGCCTGAGCGCAGTTCTGAATGATGGGGAGGTATTCGGGAACGAGGATTTTTTTGAAGGCGCCGAAGTGGGGGATGCCGGTGAGGGGATGGCCGAAGACGGGGTAGGAGCCGGGGCCGTAGGTGACTTGTCCGGTGAGGAAGTCGACGTCCCAGGTGGCGACGCGGGCGGCGTGCTGGACGGCGGCGAGCAGGTCCTGCTGCTGCTTGAGGACGGTCACGGACTGGTGGCGGGCGGTGACGTCGCGGAAGAAGAAGACGACGCCATCGTCAAATGGGCGGCACTGGAAGGAGAGCCAGAGGTTGAGCGGCTCGGGATAGAAGGCCTCGAACTCACTTTCGATTTTCCGGTCCATGGCGCGGTGAAAGTGGAAGGAGATCTCGGGGGAGGTCTGAGCGGCGGGAAACTCGTGCCAGAGATTTTTGCCGAGCAGTTCGCCCTTGATGCTGAGGAGCTCTTTAGCGCGGGGGTTGAGGAAGGTGTAGTTCCAGTCGCGGTCGACGCTGAGGACGGCGTCGGTGGTGGTTTCGAGGACCTGGCGAAGCTGGCGGGCGGAGTTGTCGCGGAGAAGCTCGGCACCTTTGCGATCGGTGATGTCGGAGAGGAAGAGGACGATGCCGTCTTCATACGGGCGCACGAGGACCCTGAACCAGACGTCGAGCGGCTTTGGATAGTAGGCCTCGAACTCTGTGGGGGTGCGCTGTTGCATGGTGGCGAGATAGTTGGAACGGAAGGGCTCGCCGGTGAGGGCGGGGAAGCGCTGCAGGAGGTTTGCTCCGACCAGATCGCGGGCTTTGAGGAGGTGGTGTGCGGCGCGATTTGCGAAGGTGCAGATCCAGTTGGGATCGAGGCAGAGGATGGCGTCGGGGGCGGCATCGAAGATCTGCTGCATCTGGCGGCCGGCTTCGTCGTGGCCGGCTTCGGCACGTTTTCGGGAGGTGATGTCGCGGAAGAAGAGAGCGATACCTTCGTCGGTGGGGAGGACGTGGATTTCGGTCCAGAGATCGAAGGGGGGATAGAAGTTTTCGAAGTGGCGCGGGGCGCGGGTTTGCATCACGTCGCGGTAGATGCGTTCGAGCTCGGTGCCGAGGGTTTCGGGGAAGATCTCCCAGTGGGTCCTGTTGCGGAGGTCCCGCGGCTGGAGGCGGGCGATGCGTGCGCCTTCGGCGTTGACGTAGGTGACGAGCCAGTTGCGATCGAGGCAGACGAGGCCGTCCGGGATATGGGCGAAGAGGCGCGCGAGATGATCGGTGCCGGCGTCGGCTTCGCGGCGGAAGTGGGCTCGCCGGTCCGCAGAGGCTGGGAGCGCGGCGATGGGGTCGGGTGGAGTACTGGACATATGGCGTGCCGGTATGGGTGGAGCTTCCATAGTACTTGGCAATGGCTGGGGGGTGCGGGGGGTGAGGTGGGATATGTTGGGCGGGTCAGGACGGGCGCGGGCGGGTCAGGTTGGGCGGGGCGGGTCTCCGATGGGCTGGTTGGCGCTTATGTCGCTCAGGCAGGGTGGGGTGCTGTCGCGCTGGGCCTAGTCTGGCGTGGGTGTGTGGGTGGATTCGAGGCGGGCGATGCGTTGCTCGAGCTGGGATACGGCGTTGGTGAGGGTGAGGACTTCGGCCTCGAGGTGGGCGATGCGCTGGGTGGTGGAGGCGGGGTCTGGGCGGTCTGATC
>JALYVA010000150.1 GCA_030853485.1 Acidobacteriota bacterium | reverse complement strand
GGGCGTGGCAGTGGGACTGGCCTGGACTCCAGCGGGAGGCGACATTCTGTTTATCGAAGCCAACCGCATGAAGGGTAAAGGCGGCTTCACGATGACCGGGCAGATTGGCGAGGTGATGCAGGAATCGATGCAGGCCGCGCTGACCTGGGTGCGTTCGAACGCCGCGCTGCTGAGTCTGAAAGAGGACTTCAACACGGAGGTCGACCTTCACGTGCATATTCCGGCCGGCGCGATTCCGAAGGATGGTCCGTCGGCGGGGGTGACGCTCGCGACTACGCTGGTTTCGTTGATGACGGACACGCAGGTTCGTCCGCTGACGGCGATGACGGGAGAGATTACGCTGAGCGGCAACGTGCTGCCGGTGGGCGGGATCAAGGAGAAGTTTCTTGCGGCCAAACGTGCGGGCGTGCGGGATGTGATTCTGCCAACAGACTGTAAACAGCAGGTGGATGAGGACCTTTCGCCGGACCAGGTGGAGGGTGTGACGATTCACTATGCCAGCCGGATTGAGGATGTGCTGGAGGTGGCGCTGCCGAAGTCGACGCGGGAGAAGTTGAAGGACGAAGAGGTTCGGGAAGAGGTTCTGCACGCTTCGGTGTAGGGCGGGTGATTGCAACGTGAAATTGATGGCGGTTCGGCAGGTGCCGGGCCGCTCCTTTCTTTTTCGCGACATATTTTTCTGGGGGTGAAGTAGGCTGTTTGCGGGGAATTTAGTGGTTTTCAGGGTGCATTTGGGCGCATTTTACGTCATTTTGACCACCAAATGACGCGTTTTAACCGCCTCTTTATGGCCTCAAACAGAGGCGCGACGGTTTCGAACTTTATTTTGAAGCTCCCGCGGCAGGTTTTCCAAGGTGGATGGATGATGACGATCGGGCATTCGACGCTGGAGCTGGAGGTCTTCGTGGGGGCTCTGCAGGCGAACGGCTGTGGGACGCTGGTGGATGTGCGGCGGTATCCGGGGTCGCGGCGGTTTCCGCAGTTTGGGCAGGAGACCCTGTTTCGCCGGCTGGAGGAGGCGGGCATACGGGCGGTGTGGCGCGTGGGGTTGGGTGGAAGGCGGGCGGCGCGCAAGGACAGCGTGAATACGGGGTGGCGGAATGAGAGTTTTCGCGGGTATGCGGATTACATGCAGACCTCGGAATTTGCAGGGGAGATGGATTGGCTGACGGGTTTGCCGGAGTTGGATCGGGTGACGGTGATGTGCGCGGAGGCGGTGCCGTGGCGTTGTCACCGGTCGCTGATTGGGGATGCGGTGCTGGCGCGGGGCGGGGTAGTGGAGGACATCTTTGTGACGGCGGCGGGGGCTTCGTCGCGGAGGGCGCATGCGCTCACTCCATTTGCACGGGTGGAGGAGGGACGGGTGTGGTATCCGGGGGAGATTGGGCTGTTTGGGTAGGGTTCGCTGGGCGTTTTATTGCGGATTGGTTGCTGGTGTAGCGTGCGGCGTAAGGGAAGGCGGTCTCGCTTCGCGAGATGCCCCACCTTAGCCGCAAAAGACGCGGCGAAGATGGGGTTACACGGTGCCTGGCTGTCGGTTTAGGGTTGCGTGTGGAGGGAAAGGGGGTCTCGCATTGCGAGATGACCCACCTTAGCGGCAATAGCGCGGCGAACATGGGGCACCCCCCGGTGCGCGGGGTTGATGTGGGGTGTGGGAGCTGGGGGAAGGCAGAGGTGCTTCGCCTTGATGCCCTTTTGGGAGAGTGACTGTCTGTGCATCTGAGAAAGAAAGATGTTGTTCTTCGGCGGCAGCGGAGTGGGGCTGAGAGGGTTCAATTTTTAGGAGCGGAGTCGGGTATGCGCGTTTTGCAGAGTGTTGTGCTGATTGTTTTGTTTGTCTTCACCGGTGCATCGTTTGCTTCGGGCAGGAGCGGTGAGGTAGAGAGTCAGACTCCTGTGATGTCTGCCGCGAAAGCGAAAGGTACGGCGACGCCGGCGGAACGCGCTCGTTTCGCGGGAAGCTATCGCTATGCGGGAAGTGCTGAGGAAGAAGAAGGGCGCCGGGCGGCGATCGATCGCGCAGTAAAAAGCACTTTCTTTGCGATTCGGTCCGCGGCTCGCAGCCGCATCTCCGCTACCACACAGATTCTCCCCTCTTATTCGTTTTCGTTCGAGGCGGGGAAAATTCGTGTTCAAGCTTCCTCTCGGCCCGAGATGGTTTCTCCTGAAAACGGAGAGCCCGCCGACTATGCCTTCAAAGGCATGAGGAGCAAATTCACGCAGCGGTTCGCAGGCGGCCGGCTTACTCAAGTGTTCGTGTCGGAGAGCGGGACGCGGGAAAACGAATTTACGCTTTCGGAAGACGGCAAAGTGCTGACGCTCAAGGTCACGCTCACAAGCCCCAGGCTTCCGAAAGGTGTGGTGTACAGCTTGTCGTACAAGAAATCGAGTTAGAAGGGCGGCCGCTTGTCAGCTAGCGTGTGGGTTGAATGGGAGCAGAGCGCGAAGGTTTTCTCCAGGTGTTCGAGGAGATGCGGATCCTGGGGAATATGCGGCGACTGGCGGGACGTACGGCAAGGATGAGGGTACAGTCCCATTCGTGCGGTAGGAGGAGGCGGAGTACGGTACCTCGTACATCACGGGAGCGGACCTGAGCGTGGATGGTGGGACGAACGCCTGATGGGAGAGCCGGGTACGGTTCTCTGATTGATTGGTGGGACGCAAACGGAAAAGGAGAGCCAGCTGAGATTTCGCTCGCCGGTTCTCCTTTCGCGTTTTTGCGGTGGGGTTCGTCATCGGAAGCCCCGGAGTGTCTGGCGTGCGGCTATGGCTGGCCCTTTCCGCCGCCGGCGCCGTAGATGTTTCCGGTGGTATAGCTGGCGTCCTGGGCGGCGAGCTGGACGTAGATGGAGGCGAGTTCGGCAGGTTCGCCGGCGCGGGTAAGCGGGTAGTCGCCGCCGAAGTGGGTGTAGTGCTGCACGGTAGCTCCGCCGGAGACTTGCAGCGGCGTCCAGATGGGGCCGGGAGCGACGCCGTTGATGCGAAGACCTTTCGAGGCGAGCTGCTTGGCCAGGGACTTGACGAAGTTCATGGTGGCGGCCTTGGTCTGGGCGTAGTCGTATAAGTCGGCGGAGGGGTCGTACGCCTGCTCGGAGGCGGTGGCGATGATGGTGGCGCCGGGCGGCATGTGCGGGACTGCGGCACGAATGAGCCAGAAGGGCGCGTAGATGTTGGTCTTCATGGTCCAGTCGAAGAGCTCTGTGGTCATGTCGAGAATGCTTTGGACCTCGTGCTGGCGGGCTGCGTTCGAGACCAGGATGTCGAGGCCTCCGAGCTCGGTGACGGTTTTTTCGACGAGCTGTTTGCAGAAAGCTTCTTCGCGCAGGTCGCCCGGAATCGCGACTGCTTTTCGCCCGGCGGCGCGGATGAGGTCAATGACCTCTTTGGCGTCGGGCTCTTCTGCGGGGAGGTAGTTGATGGCGACGTCGGCACCCTCGCGTGCGTAGGCGATGGCGGCTGCGCGTCCCATGCCGCTGTCGCCTCCTGTGATCAGGGCCTTGCGTCCGAGCAGACGCCCGGAGCCTTTGTAGCTGGTTTCGCCGTGATCGGGGCGGGGATCCATTTTGCTGGCGAGGCCGGGCCAGGGTTGGGGCTGTTCCTTGTAGGGAGGCTTGGGGTATTTGTTGCGCGGGTCGACGAGAGGCTGGGCGGTTGCCGGGGACGCGGATTGGGCGGCCATGGCTGGGACGGCGGAGGCGGCAGCGACTGCGCCCAAGGCAGAGACAAGATTTCGGCGGGACAAGTTGGAGTTGGTAGAGCTCAAGGTGGTCTCTCTTCGCAGGCAGTGGCCTCGGTGGTAGGAGGCCGGTGGGTTGTGTGGAGTTGCCACTTTCCGCAGAGGGGTTTCGATGCCATCACAGAATTGCGAGTGATTCGCGAGGGTTGGCTGGGGGAGCTTGGTTTGGCTTTGATTGTTCGTAAGAGATTTTTTGAGAATGCGGTGGAGCGGAGCACTGAGCCTTCGCTTTGCGCTGATCAGGGAGGAACAGGTAGGTGCAGAAGAAGATGCCACAGCAGATCCCCTGCGGGGAGGACAACCAGAAGAGCTAAAGCAAGGATGACGTAGAGCTCGTAGTGGAGAGAACAACGCAGCGAAGCAAAACGCGCAAACCAGATACGCGAATCGCAGCAGGAAGCAGGCGATTGCCAGGGAACGGCGGTGAGTGGGCTATAGGCGAGAGGGGTATCGCTGATTGCGTGTTGGTGTAGGCGCGGTGCGGAGGAAGGCGGTCTCGCTGAGGCTCGATTCCCACATCTCAAAATCGAGATATGGGGCACCCAACCTCCCAGGCCATTCGCTGATTGCTTTAAGCGAGACGGAATGCGTGCGGGCGCGGGTCTGGGTGCGGGCGCGGCTTAGGGTTTGGTGGCGTGGAAGAGACCGGCGGTGCCGAAGGTGTAGCTGGTCCAGGTGGGTTTGGTGAAGCCGGCGTTGCGGAGCAGTTCGACCATGCGGGGCGGGCGGGGGAAGCGTTCGACCGATGCGGGAAGGTAACGGTAGGCGGAGGGCTTGCCGGAGATGAGACCGCCGAGGCGCGGAAGAATGCGTTTGAAGTAGAGGCTGTAGAACGCGCCGGTGAGGCCTTCGGGCTGGTTGGCTTCGAGTATGGCGAGCTGACCGCCGGGGCGGAGGATGCGGTGCAGTTCGATGAGGCCTTCCTCGTAGTTGGCGAGATTGCGGAAGCCGAAGGCGGAGGTGACGAGGTCGATGGAGGCGTCGGCGAGAGGAAGGTGGAGGGCGTCGGCTTCGATGGCGAGGATGTTTTTGCCGGCGAATTTTGCGGCTCCGCGGGAGAGCATCTGGTGGGAGAAGTCGATGGCGAGGATGGGGGCGGGAGTTGTCGGGCGGGGAAATGCAGGTCCTTCGGCTGCGGCACTGACGATAGAGCCGTGAGCGCCTTCGCTCAGGATGACACCTTTTTTTAATGGAGAGGAAGTTTTGGGGCGGTGTTGGTGGAGGGCGAGGGTCATGTCGCCGGTGCCGCAGCAGAGGTCGAGGACGACGGATTCGGGGTGCTGGAGGAGGGGGCGGAAGAGGCGGGCGGTGCGGGTCCACCAGAAGCGGTCGATGCCGGCGGAGAGGAGGTGGTTGGCGCGGTCGTAGGTGGGGGCGATGGTGTCGAACATCTGCTGGACGGTTTGTGCGGCAGACTGCTCCGTGGTCGCGCCAATGGGGCGGGCTCCGGTGGAACGTTCGTGTTCGGGTTTTAGATCGATTGTCATGACTATTCTTCCGAAATTCCGAACACTATTGCTGATTGTGACGACCGCGTAGTTCATACGCCCGACGTCCGAATAGCCTGTTTCTGAAAAACTCGAATACGGCAAACTCGATAAGCATCGGGTAAAACCAAATAACCTTCCAGTGCTCAGTCTGAGCAATAACCCATATCCATATTGCGCAATGCGCTGAAAACAACGAGGTGAAGAAGAGCCAAAAAAGATCTTTTCCGCAACAAAGCACGGGAGCCTTGAATGAAGTGCCCAAATACAATCGTAGTGAAGATTCCAAAGCCAATACGTTTAGTTAAAAATTCCCAACTCGTGCCTTCTAGGAAAGGGCGATGACTACTCCGATTATCACCGTGCTGATTGCCACGTAGAGAACTAGATCCTTCAACCGTTGCTTGCTTTTTATTTCATCCAAAGCGAGGGCTCGTATCGCGCATGAGGGTGAGCATGGATTGGGTGGCGGCGAGGAGTTCGGGTGTGGTGACGTCGCGGACGATTTCTGTTTGTCCGATGCGCGTGGGGAGAACGAAGGATAAAGAGCCGCTGCGGTTCTTCTTGTCGCGGGCGGTGAGGGCTACGAGTTTCTCCGCGGTGGCCTCGAAGGGGGAGAGTGGGCCGTAGCGGAGGATGAGGGCCGTGATGCGGGCGGCGTCCTTTTGCGAGAGGGTGTTGCGGGCGCGGGCTAGGTTGACGGCGGCGATCGAGCCCCAGCCGACGGCTTCGCCGTGGAGGAGCTGCTTGTAGCTGGTGGCGGACTCGATGGCGTGGCCGATGGTGTGGCCGAAGTTGAGGATCATGCGGAGGCCGGACTCTTTTTCGTCTTTGCTGACGACGTCGGCTTTGACGCGGACCGAGGCGGCTACGACGCGGGTGAGGGATTTTGCGTCGGGACCTTTTTTGTGGAGCAGGGAATCGGCATTTTGTTCCATGAAGCGGAAGAGGCGGGCGTCGTAGATGATGCCGGCTTTGATGCTTTCCTGGAGCCCGGCGCGGAGCTGGGCGGGGGGAAGGGTGCGGAGGAGGTCGGTGTCGGCGAGGACGGCCTGGGGGTGGTGGAAGCTGCCGATGAGGTTTTTGCCGGTGAGGAGGTTGACGCCGGTTTTGCCTCCGATGGAGGAGTCGACCTGTGCGAGCAGGGTGCTGGGGAGCTGGACGTAGCGGATACCGCGCATGTAGATGGCGGCGAGGAAGCCGGTGATGTCGCCGATGACGCCTCCACCGAAGGCAAGCAGGAGGGCGTCGCGGTCGGCCCCGGCGGTGGAAAGCTGCTGGGCGAGGGCTTCTACGCTCGAGAGGCGCTTGTGGCGTTCGCCGGAGGGGTGGAAGAGGACGGTGGGGGCTTGCTCTCGCTGGGGGAAGGAGGCGAGGAAGGGTTTGGACCAGAGGGCCCAGATCTCGGGCGAGGTGACGATGAAGGGGCGGAAGGGTTTGCCTGGGTTGAGCCGGCGGAGGCGCGGGTGGAGGGTGCCCAGGAGCCCGGGAGCGATGGTGACGTCGTAGGTTGCGGAAGGGGTGGTGACGGCGATGACGGGCACGATGTTTCGATGGTACCGCAGGCGTGGCGTGGGGTATGCGGGGAGCTACGGTGTGGTGCGAAGGTGGGATGGTGGATGGTGGAGGAGGTCTTCGAGCCAGAGCGCGAGGTCGATTTTCGAGGAGGTGAGGTCGCGAGAGGCGATAAGGCTGAGGACGGCTTCCTGGAGGTCGGTGGGAAGCTCGGCGAAGGGGTAGCAGGCGCGGGTGCGGGTGAGGGTGTCGAGCTCGTCGAGGCCGAGGGTGTGGTCGATGGGAGCGGGCGGGGTTGGCGGGAAGGGAAGTTTGCGTGCGGGGCTGAAGGGAAGGACGGCGGCGCGCGCGACGAGGCGGGCGAGTGCGTCGAGGGTGGCGAATTGGGTGGGATCAAGGTTCCGTCGCCATTGCGATGTTTCGTGCTGTTGGAGGTGCGGGGCGCGGACGAGCTGCGGTTGTGGATGGGCTGGACGATCGGGTGGGATTTGGTTCAGTCTTTCGGCGTTGCTTGGCATGGTGTGGTTCCTTTCGGGTGCGGCGCTGGGGAGGGCTTTCGCGCTTGTTCTGATTGGACTCTGTAACTGGATGGAATGGGCGAATTCGGTGGAGGTGGGTTCTTCCCCAAATGGGGGATACCGGTTTTGGCGTGTTTGTGAAGGGCGCTGGCGGGTGGATTTGCGGAGGAAGGGCAAGGGCAAAGCATGACAGAGTCAGATCTCCCTTTCGGGGAGGACAACAGGAAGGGTACAGCATACGCGGAGAACGAAAGCTATGGACCTGGACGGGGATAGGATGAGGTGTTGGCCGATTCGTTTGAGGAGAGATTGCAATGGGTTTCGGGGCGGGGGAGAGTGTGAACGGCGAGGTGCGGATCAAGGTGTTGAAGCTGCGTGCGGAGGCGCAAATGCCGAGGTATGCGCATGGGGAGGCGTTTGGGGATCTGGCGGCGGATTTGTATGCCGTCGAGGAGGCGTGCCTCGAGGCGGGAGCAACGCTGGCGGTGGGGACCGGGATTGCGCTGGAGTTTCCTGAGACTCATGGAGCTCTGGTGGAGGACCGCTCGGGCCTGGCGATGCGGGGGGTAACGACGCTGGCGGGGGTGATAGATCCGGGATATCGAGGGGAGATTCGGGTGGTGATGACGAACCTGGGGAGGGAAGCGGTGAAGATCAAGGCGGGGGACAGAGTTGCGCAGTTGCGAGTGGTGCGGAGAATTTTGGCGAGCTTTGAAGAGGTGACGGAGTTGGAGGCTGCTCCGCGCGGGGTAGGTGGGTTTGGAAGTACGGGAAGCTAGAAGGACAGGTGTCGCGGATCTGTCGGCCGGTAAGCAGGAAGCATCGGGTGCGTGACAGGCCCCGTATGCCTGGCAGGTGGAAGACACGGAGGCGCTATGAGTGAGAACCAGATGCAATGGCCGGAGCTGCGGTGGAGCGAATGGGAGGCGACCGCGGACACGCTGCATATGTGGACGCAGATCGTGGGCAAGACGCGGCTGGCGCTGACTCCGCTGCAGAACCACTGGTGGAATGTGCCGCTGTATGTGACGGCGCGTGGGCTGAGCACGTCGGCTATGCGGTACCAAGGCGATGTGTTGGATATTGAGTTCGATTTTGTGGCGCATGTGCTGCGTGCGCGGATGGGGTCGGGTGAGGAGAGGACGCTCGAGCTGCGGGCGCGGACGGTGGCGGATTTTTATCGCGAGTACATGGGGATGCTGGAGGAGCTTGGGGTTCGGGTGACGATAAACCCGATGCCGGTGGAGTTGAAGCATCCGATACGGTTCGATCTCGATACCGAGCATGCGGCGTATGACCCCGCATACGCGCATCGGTTCTGGCGTGTGCTGGTGGCAGCTGAGATGGTGTTTCGGCAGTTTGGGACGGGGTTCCTGGGGAAGGTGAGCCCGGTGCATTTTTTCTGGGGGAGCTTCGATCTTGCGGTGACGCGGTTTTCCGGGCGGCGGGCGCCGGAGCGGGCTGGGACGGATGGGATTCAGCGGGAGGCTTACTCGCACGAGGCGATCTCGGCGGGGTTCTGGCCGGGGAATGGAGGGTATGGGCGGGCGGCGTTTTACTGTTATGCAGCCCCGGTGCCTGAGGGGCTGGCGGAGAAGAGAATTCGGCCTGCAGAGGCTGCGTGGGACAAGAATCTGGGCGAATTTCTGTTTGCGTACGACGCGGTGCGGGCGGAGCGGAAGCCTGAGGAGGCTGTGCTCGAGTTTCTGGAGAGCGCGTATGCGGCGGCGGCCGACGCGGCGAAGTGGGATCGTGCGGCGTTGGAACGTAAAGACGCGGAGTAGGAACTAAGGAAGACGGCTATGCCGTGCGCCGACGAGTTGCCGTCCATCGGCTGGGTGCGGGGGAGGGGCGAACGTGCGACAATCTTAGCAGCGAGCCATGCCAAAACTGCAAGTTCCGCAAGCCCAGGTAGTCCCTTCTCCAGCTACGATTACCCCTGCGCTGCTCAAACAGCACAGCATCACCGCGGAAGAATATGCGCGCATTGAAGAGGCGCTGGGACGTGTGCCTTCGCTGACCGAGTTGGGGATTTTTTCGGTGATGTGGTCGGAGCATTGCTCGTATAAATCTTCGCGTGTGCATTTGAAGCGGCTGCCCACGCGTGGCGAACGGACCAGTGGACCGGGAAGCGTGGTGCAGGGACCGGGTGAGAACGCGGGCATCATCGATGTGGGCGACGGATGGGCCTGCGCGTTCAAGATCGAGAGCCACAATCATCCGAGCTATATCGAGCCTTACCAGGGTGCCGCTACGGGTGTCGGCGGGATCCTGCGCGACATTTTTACGATGAATGCGCGACCGTTGGCGGTGATGGATTCGCTGCGTTTTGGGCCGCTTGATGAAGGGGAACCGGATGAAGCGCTGCGGCGACGGAACCACCAGATTACGACTGGGGTGGTGCATGGCGTGGCTGGGTATGGGAACTGCTTTGGGGTGCCGAATCTTGGTGGGGAGACGCGGTTCGAGGCCTGCTACTCGGGCAATCCGCTGCTGAATGCGTTTGCGCTGGGCTTGGTGCGGCGGGATGAGATTTTTTATGCGAAGGCTACGGGCGTGGGCAATCCCGTGATCTATGTTGGCGCGAAGACGGGCCGAGATGGCATCCATGGGGCGACCATGGCGAGCGAGGAGTTTACCGAGGGCTCGGAACAGAAGCGGCCGAACGTGCAGATGGGCGATCCGTTTCTGGAGAAGCTTCTGCTTGAGGCTTGCCTGGAGGCGATGGCTACGGGCGCGGTGCTGGGGATCCAGGATATGGGCGCGGCGGGGCTGACGTGTTCGACCTGCGAGATGGGCGCACGTGGGGACCTCGGGTTGACGGTGGAATTGGATCGAGTGCCGCAGCGTGAGACGGGTATGACGAGCTACGAAATCATGCTTTCGGAGAGCCAGGAACGCATGTTGCTGGTGGCCGATAAAGAGCGCGCGGTGGAAGTGCTGGATGTGTTTTCGAAGTGGGGGCTGGACGCGTCCATCGTCGGCGAGGTGACCGAGAAGCCGAATATGGTGATCACGCAGCATGGGGTGCTGGTTGCGGATATTCCGAATAAGAGTTTGACCGATGATGCTCCGCTGTATCACCGTCCTGTCGGCACCTGGGAGCCTCCGGTCCCGAAAGATCCGCCGGCGTGGGTGCTCGAAGAGTTGAAGCGGCCACGGGACTATACGGCGGATTTGAAGAAGCTGCTGGCGAGCGCGAATATCTGCGACAAGCGTTGGGTGTACGAGCAGTACGACTCGATGGTGCAGACCAACACGGTGCAGGGGCCGGGCGGGGAAGCCGGGGTGATGCGGATCAAGGGGACAGGGAAGAGTGCGGTGGCCTCGAAGCCTGCGGAAGACGGTGCTGTGGCTGGCGCGGGGAAGCCAGAGCGTGGCCTCGCGATGGCTCTGGCAGGGAATGGGCGTTGGACGTATCTCGATCCGAAGCTGGGTGCGATGCATGCGGTGGCGGAGGCTGCGCGGAAGGTGGCTTGTACGGGGGCTACGCCGGTGGCGGCGACGAACTGCTTGAACTTCGGCAACCCGGAAAAGCCGGAGATTATGGCGCAGTTGTCTGACGCGATCGATGGGATTGCGGAGGCTTGTCACGCGCTGGGAACTCCGGTTACGGGTGGGAATGTGAGTTTGTACAACGAGACCAAGGGTGAGGGAATTTATCCTACGCCGGTGATTGGGATTGTCGGGATTATTGATGATGTGACGAAGGCTGTGCCCAGTGGTTTTCAGAGGCCAGGAGAACGGATCCTTTTGCTCTCGGCAAATGGAACTCAAAACTCGGACGAGAGCGCGCTTCTGCGATTCGGATCGTCTGATTATGCAAAGACGGTGCTGCATTCTTTGTGGGGAAGACCGCCCCGGCTTCAGCTCGCGGAAGAGGCGGCGCTGCACAAATGTCTCGCTGCGCTGGTGGAGAGACGCTTGGTAAGCTCGGCGAGCGATGTTTCCGATGGAGGGGTCGCGGTCTCTCTGGCGAGGTCGTGTTTTGCCCGCGGAATAGGAGCCGTTGTGAGTCTCGACGAGGTGCAGGCGGGCTCGGTGGTTTCGGGACTTTTCGGGGAAGAGGCCGGCGTTCTGATCCTGACGTGCAGTGAGGCGTCGTTCGCAGAGTTGATGGAAGTCTGCGGAGAATTCGGTGTTGTGACCGTACGCGATATCGGTACGACGGGCGGCAGGATGCTGGATATCTTTACCGCTGGAGGATCCGCTGTTTCGGATTCGGTTTCGGCGCTGCGGGCAGGGTGGTCCGGTGCGCTGGAAGTGCAGTTGGCCGGTGAGGCGGTGATGGCATGAGGAATCCTCTGATCGAACATGAGCCGGGTGTTAGGCAGGATTGGGTAGCTTCAGAAAAGTCGGCTGGGGTGCGAAACGGCGCCGAGGAGACGAGCTTGTCCGGCGACGAGGAGGATGGGACGCCGTTCGATAAGCTGCGCGAAGAGTGTGGTGTGATGGCGATTTATAACCATCCGGATGCGGCGCGGCTGACGTACTGGGGTTTGTACTCGCTGCAGCATCGCGGGCAGGAGTCGGCCGGAATCGCGAGCGCCGATGGGCAGAATGTGAACGACATCAAAGGCATGGGGCTGGTGTCGGAGATCTTTACCGATGATGTGCTGGCGAAGCTGCCGGGGCATATGGCGATTGGGCATACGCGCTACTCGACGACGGGCGATTCGGCGCTGTTGAATGCGCAGCCGATCTCGGTTGAGTCGACCAAGGGGCTGATTGCGATTGCGCATAATGGGAACCTGGTGAACCTGGGGACGGCGCGGGAGCGGTTGGAGCGCGATGGCGCGCTGTTTCAGACGACGTCGGACTCAGAGATCATTATTCAGTTGATCGCGCACTCGAAGGAGACGACGCTGGTGGACTGCATCGCGGATTCGCTGGGCCAGGTGGAGGGCGCGTTCTCGATTGTGATGATGACGCGGAACCGCATCTTTGCGGCGAGGGATCCGCATGGGTTTCGGCCGCTGTCGATGGGGCGGATTGCGGGTGTCGATGGAGCGCCCGACACGTTTGTGTTTGCGAGCGAGACGTGCGCGTTCGATCTGCTGCATGCGAAATATGAGCGCGATGTGAAGCCGGGCGAGTTGGTGATGGTTTCCGAAGATGGCGTGACGAGCCGCTACTTTAACACGACGACCAAGCAGTCGAGCTGCGTGTTCGAGCATGTGTATTTTGCGAGGCCGGACTCGAAGATCTTCGGGCGGTGGGTGCAGAAGAGCCGCGAGGAGATGGGACGGACTCTGGCCCGGGAGTCGGGCGTGCCGGCGGATTTGATTGTGCCGGTGCCGGACTCGGGGGTGACGGCGGCGATTGGGTATGCGGCGGAGTCGGGGATCCCGTTCAACCTGGGGTTGATTCGCAACCACTATGTGGGGCGCACGTTTATTCAGCCGGAGCAGAGGGTGCGGGACTTTGGCGTTAGGATGAAGCTGAACCCGGTGCGCTCGCTGCTGGAAGGCAAGCGCGTAATTTTGATCGATGACTCGATCATTCGCGGGACCACATCGCGGAAGATTGTGCGGATGGGGCGGGCGGCGGGGGCGACGGAGGTGCATCTGCGGATCTCGTGTCCGCCGACGATTTCGCCTTGTTTTTATGGGGTGGATACGCCGAGCAAAAAGGACCTGATCGCGGCGAACAAAACTGTTCAGGAGATTTGTGACTATATCGAGGCGGATTCGCTGGCTTATCTCTCGCTCGATGGATTGCTGCATTGCTGTACCAAGGGCGACGCGGTGCCGAATACCTATTGCACAGCCTGCTACACAGGAAATTATCCGACGCAATGGGTGGA
>JALYVA010000142.1 GCA_030853485.1 Acidobacteriota bacterium | reverse complement strand
GCCCGTCCGGCAGGACACGCCCACGTCTCACTCCTCCTCATTCTGCCCAGCATACGAATCCGAATCCGCCGTCCTCTCCCCCGGCTCCGCATTCAGCTCCAAATCCTCCGCCGCATCCTCCTCCACGCCCTCCAGCACCTCCACCGGCACCTCCCACTCCCGAAGCACCTTGTAGATCGCCCGCGAAGAAAAGCCCGCCCGCAGCAGCCGATTCATCGCGCGAACCGTCTCCTTCTGCGCATTCTCGCCACTCGGCTGCTTCATCCTCTTCCGCGCGATATATTGCCGCGCCAGCGCCGCTTCGTCCACTTCCTCGTACGCGCTCTTAAGCGTCGAAGCCACCAGATCCTTCTCTACGCCCTTCCTCGTCAGATCCTGCTGCACCCGCCTTTGCCCAAACTTCTCATGCTCCTTCCGCACCCGCGTGTAGTCTTCGGCAAATCGCTCATCGCTCAGGTAGTTCAGCTCCTTCAGCCGCACGATCACCGCATCCATCGCGCGCTCGCCCGCCTCGCCGGCCTCCGCACGAGCCTTCATCAGCCGCCGCAGATCGCGTACCGTGCGCATCCTCCGCGCCAGCGTCCCCACCGCGTAGTCAAACAGCCCAGCCTCTCCCACCGGCTCTCGCTTCTTCGGACGCGCAAACGCCATCGCACCTCTCCTCTACGCTCTCACCATACTCGCGTTCGGCATCTCTCGCGGTGGCCGCCTCGCCGAAGCGTCGCGAAGGCACAGACCTGCTTCGCCTCCCGGTCAGTGCAATCTCACCCGGCGGCCGAGCGTAGCGGACCCATTCGGCGGGACAGTCTTCCTTAGCCCCGCACCACTGTCCTCAAGTGCAGTTCACGCATCTGCTGCTCACTCACCGGCGTCGGCGCGTCCACCATCAGATCGATCGCTTTCGCCGTTTTGGGGAACGCAATCACTTCGCGCAGACTCGTCGCGCCCGCCAGAATCATCACGATCCGGTCCAGGCCCAGCGCGATCCCGCCATGCGGAGGCGTACCGTATTCGAGCGCCTCAAGAAAGAAGCCAAAGCGCTCCCGAGCCTCCTCGTCCGACATCCCGAGCGAACGGAAGATCTCCTTCTGCACGTCCTGCCGATGAATACGGATCGAGCCCGAACCCAGTTCCGTCCCGTTCAGCACAATGTCATAGGCAAGCGCGCGCACGGCTCCCTTGTCGCTGGTCAGACGGCCAGCCTTGATATCTTCCTCATGCGGAGAGGTAAACGGATGGTGCGCCGCATTCCACACCTTCGCTTCCTCGTCCCACTCGTACATCGGGAAGTCAGTCACCCAGGCAAACTTATAGTCAGCCTCGGTGCCGGTCTTCGCATACAGCCCGTGCTTGTCCGCGAACTTCGCCGCAAGCTGCAGACGCAAGGCGCCAACCCGCTTGTAGATCCACTGCGGATCGTGGTTCCACTTCGCAGGCGTGCCAAGCTTCGGTGTGATGACGATTGCCAGATCGTCCGCCCCAGTCGCCAGCTTCGCCTCAATGGTCCCCGCGAGTGGCGCGAACGCCTCGTTGGTCTTCAATCGTGGAACATCCAGAAAGTCGAGTCCGCTTTCGCCAAAGGTGGCGCGAATCTCTTCCACCAGGCCACGCTTCTGCGTGCCGCTCAGGCCGCCTGCCTTCGGAATAACGAACCCAAGCACGGGCAGCGCCTTTTCAATCTTCAGCGTCTCGCGCAACTCCGGCGTCAGTTCGCCAGTCAAGTCCACCATCGCCGGAAGCCGCATGTCGGGCTTGTCGATGCCGTAGTTGCGGATTGCGTCATCGTAGGTCATCTGTACGAACGGCGTGGTCAGTGCAACTCCCGCCGCAGCAAATGCCGCCGTCAGAAATCCTTCGACCACGCGAAACACCGTCTCCTGTTTGGGAAACGTCATCTCCAGGTCCACCTGGGTAAACTCCGGCTGCCGGTCCGCACGCAGGTCTTCATCGCGAAAACAGCGCGCAATCTGGAAGTAGCGATCGAAGTTCGAGATCATCAGGATCTGCTTGAAGATCTGCGGCGACTGCGGAAGCGCATAAAAGCTGCCCGCATGCACCCGGCTCGGCACCAGGTAGTCGCGTGCTCCTTCCGGCGTGGAACGCGTCATGAACGGAGTCTCGATCTCAAGAAATCCATTGTCCGAAAGATAGTTGCGGATCGCCCGCGCAACCTTGTGCCGAAGCTCGAAGTTCTGCTGCATCTGCGGACGCCGCAGGTCGAGATAGCGATACTTCAGCCGTACTTCTTCATTGGCAATCGCATCTTCCGCAGGCGAAAAGGGAGGCGTCTTCGCTTCGTTGAGCAGAAGCAGTTCGTGGGCCACCACCTCGATCTCGCCCGTAGCCATATTCGGGTTCTCGAGCCCCGCCGTCCGAAGCCGCGCCTTGCCCTTCACCGCGACCACATACTCCGAACGCGCCGCCTCTGCCTTGGCATGCGCCATGGCCGAAACTTCCTTGTCCACCACCACCTGCGTGATCCCGGTGCGATCGCGCACATCGAGAAAGATCAGGTTGCCATGGTCGCGCCGCCGGTTCACCCACCCCATCAGCACAACATCCCGCCCCGCCTGTTCAGCACGAAGCTCTCCACACATCTGCGTCCGTTCCAAGCCGCCTAAAAAATCGAGTGTCACAATGTTTCCTATTCTATCTATCGATTAAAAAATCAGCGGATCAGATGGATCCTGCAGCCCAGGTCTAGTTGGAGCCATATGCTGTCTGCGGTGTAGATTTCGGCTCCCATGGTGATTGCAAGTGCGATACAGGCACGATCCCCCAGAGATAATCCAAAATTACGAGTTTGCTGACGCAGCCAGCCGGTGATTGCGGCGTGTTCTTGCGTAAACGGCTCCACTGCTGCTACGGCGCGGAGAAATGCTGCAACAGCACTGCGTCCGTCTTTGCCCCGCTCATCAACTTTTGTGTATACCTCCGCCAGGTTGACTGTGCCGATTGCAGAGTCATGTAGAACCGCCTGCACCACATTCGATCCAGTCTCTTCATCGATCAGAGCGAGCACGGCAGAACTGTCCAGAACGAAACTACTCACGCCCAGCCTCTGCCCTTCGCTCGGCGATCAGTTCCTCGACAAGCGAACGTCCGGGCTGACGATACTTCTTCATCAACTCTTGTGCCTCCGCAACTGCGGCGTCAATTTCAGCCTGGGGACGTCGAGTCCGAACCCCCGCCTGCGGTGCAGCAGCAGCCTGCATCGCAGCGTGCAGCACGAAACTATTGACGGAGCGGTGTTCTCGCTGGGCGGCTTCCGCGATCACACGATGCTGCTCCGGTGTTGCCCTAATTCCCAGGGGCTTCTTTCGTTCAGCTGTTTGCTGGTCCATGTCTACCTACTGTATACACATTGTATACATTCGAAGAAAAAGTTTCTTACGGCAGCACCGCTTTCTGCAGTTCACCGACTGGCACCTCACTCTGCTCTCCCGTCCCGAAATCCTTCACCTTCGCCACCCCCGAGGCCACTTCATCCTCCCCCAGAATCACCATCTTTCTCGCAATCTTGTCTGCGGTATCGAATGACTTTTTCAGCCGAAAGGATCCATCGCCCACCTCCGCCGACACTCCTGCCTGCCGCAGCGTTTGCGCCAGCGCCAGGGCAGCCGCATTTTGTGCCGCACCCAGCGGCGCGATGTAGACGTCCAGTTTCTTTACCTCCGGCTCGGCTGCCTGCGCCTGCAGCGTTAGAATCAACCTGTCCTCCCCGATCGCAAATCCGATTCCAGGCGACTTCGGGCCGCCCAGCATCTCGGACAGGCCGTCATACCGCCCCCCACCCAGAAGAGCATTCTGCGTTCCCAGCCCGCTACCGTCCGGTACCGTGAACTCGAAGGTAGTTCGCGTGTAATAGTCCAACCCGCGCACCAGGCGAGGGTTCACATGGTACGGAACGCCGCACGCATCGAGCCCCGCAAGCACCTGCGCAAAGTGCTCTCGGCTCGCATCGTCCAGGTAGTCGGCAATCTTCGGCAGCCCGTCGATAATCTCCTGGTCTTCGGGAGCCTTGCTGTCGAGCACACGCAGCGGATTGGTCTCCGCGCGCCTCTGGTTGTCCGCGCACATCCGCTCTTTCACCGGAGCCAGCGCTTCCCGCAGCGCCGCAATATACCTTGGCCGATCGGTGGATGACCCAACCGAATTGACCTCCAGCCGCCAGCCCTTCACACCAAGCTCATGCAACAGCGCGGAAAGCATCTCCAGCACCTCGGCATCGCGCACCGCGCTCTCGGCCCCGGCCCACGGAGGGCCAAGCACCTCGGCCCCGATCTGCCAGAACTGCCGATAACGCCCGCGCTGTGGCCGTTCCCGGCGAAACTGAGGCCCAATGTAGAACAGCTTCTGCAGCATGCCCGTGTCGGCAAGCTTGTGTTCGATATAGGCCCGAACCACCCCTGCCGTATTCTCCGGGCGCAACGTGAGGGACTGGGCGCTGTCGCTGTCGGCCCGTGTTCGGTCGTGCCAGGTGTACATCTCTTTCGAGACGATGTCGGTTTCTTCGCCCACGCCGCGCGCAAACAACGCCGTGTCTTCGAAGATCGGGGTGCGTATCTCGCCAAAACCGTAGCGTGCAAACACTGCCCGCGCCGTAGCTTCCACGCGGTTCCAAAGCGAGGTCTCGGGCGGGAGCAGGTCCCGGGTGCCGCGTACTGCTTTTATGGTCGCCATTTCTTTCAGTGTAACGAAAAGACACTGCGCTGCCGCGGGGGCTCCCTGCGCGGGAGGCGCCCACTTCGTGGGGTGTATACCGCTTCGCCCGGGCCTCCGGGTGGTCGGCAACCAAGATCGCTCGCGACCAACGGGAGCGCCCACCGAAGGGGTATACAAGTCACGAAGTGACCGCGCGCCGCGCAGGAGGCCCGGCCGGCAGGCCAAGCTCTACGAAGTCTCCTTCAAATAAATCGCGGTATAGTCCAGATAATTTTCCGCATACTTCAAAATCATCGCCCGATCCGCATCGCCCAGCGTTCGCCGCACCTTGCCCGGAACCCCCGCCACCAGCGAATTCGGCGGAATCACACTCTGTTCCGGAATCACCGCCCCCGCCGCAATGATCGAACCTTCCCCAATACGCGCGTTGTTGAGAATCGTTGCCCCAATCCCGATCAGCACCGCATCTTCCACCACGCATCCATGCACAGTCGCATTGTGGCCGATCGTCACCATCTCACCCACAGTCACAGGATAGAGATGCCGCATCCCATGGAGCACAGCACAGTCCTGCACATTGCTCCGAGCCCCAATGCGGATCGAATTCACGTCCCCGCGCAGCACCGCATTCATCCACACACTCGCCTGTTCGCCCAGGCTGACGTCTCCGATCACCTGCGCGGACACATCCACGAAGCAACTTGCCGGAATAAGGGGCTTTCTGCCTTGGTAGGAACGAATCATGCAGCAGATTCTACGCCCCCCAGCAGACCCGCCGGGAGTCGGACACACGCGTCTCCTCCCCCAAATGATTACCAACGATTAATCGTACTTCGTTGACAAACAGGCGTATTCTTAATGCATCCCGATCAGGGACTGTTTGGAGGTGTATTTTTCTTGGCAGAGGTTCGAGTTCAAGAAGGCGAACCCCTTGAGAATGCCCTGCGGCGCTTCAAGCGCAAGGTGCAGACCGAAGACATCATCAAGGAAGTCAAGCGTCATTCTTTTTATCTGAAGCCCGGTGAAAAGAAGCGTGTGAAAGAAGCACTCGCACGTAAACGCAACCGCAAGAAGATCCGTAAAGAGCAGGACTAGTTGCTGCTCAACAACCCGGCCGGTCGTCTCTCCTTTCCCACTGCGGAGAGACGGCCGCCGAACTGGCCAGAAGATGGACTCCCGCCATCGACCGGCCCCGAGAATGACGACCTGACTACCGGCCGTCGTTGTTCGCCAGACAACCCCAGCACGTGTGCACGACCGGGCCCCCTTCGAAACCTGAAAAGCAGCAAGCATCAGAGAAGGTCGAGCGTCCGTGGTGCGCGCAAGCGAAACCCGTGACATTTCCACCTTCCCGTAAACGGGAGAAACGGCATGGAATTCATAGATCGTCTGTTAACGTGTGTGGATTGCAGCAAAGAGTTCATCTTTACTGCAGGGGAACAGCTTTTCTTCTTCGATAAACAATTCAAAAACGATCCCAAGCGCTGCAAACCCTGCAAGTGCAAGCGTTCGGGCGTTGCCGCAGCACCGGGCACCGGACCGGCAGCCGCCGGGATCTCGCGCACGGAAACGCGCACCGAATGCTCCGCCTGCGGAATTGAGACCACGGTCCCGTTCAAGCCCACCCAAGGCCGGCCTGTCCTGTGCCGCGGCTGCTTCCAGACCAAACGCGCCCCCTCTGCAGGTGCACTGGTGACGGCTGCGGCAACTGCCGACATGCTAGCCGGCGGCCCCGCGGAACATGCCAGCGCCGAGCTTCTGGTCGGCGCAGGCCAGTCCACCCACGCCTAGCGACTCACGACTCACGTGAGTGTGAGGCTTTCCGGATGCGTCCTCGTGCGACTCGACCTCCGATGCCGCCGAGACAGTGTCGGAGCCTCGCAGCTACGAAATTCAGCGAGTGTCTCGACACGTGAAAAAGCCCTGCGCAGGCAGGGCTTAGTGGAAGTGCCGTCTGCTCGTACTACGCTGAGACGGCGGTCACTTCCGCTGGATCCACATTGACAAAGCGTCCGTGCTGGCCACGATCCTGAAACCGCACCACGCCCGAAACCTTCGCGAACAACGTATCATCCTTGCCCCGGCCCACGTTCGCGCCAGGCTTCAGCGGTGTGCCGCGCTGACGCACGATGATGCCGCCGCCCGGAATCACCTGGCCGCCGAATACCTTCACGCCAAGCCGCTGAGCATTCGAATCGCGACCGTTTTTGGAAGAACCTAAACCTTTTTTATGTGCCATTCCGTAACCTCTTTCGCGCCGCCATGCAGGCGTTACGCTCACTCAAATCTGAATTCTCTACACACCTGAAAAGCGTCTACTTGCCGTCTTCCTTGAAGCTGCGTCCGTTCACCTGGATCTCGTTGATCTTGACCTCAACGAAGTTCTGGCGGTGCCCCTGCATCTTCTTGTACTGCTTCTTGCGCTTCAGCTTGAAGACCAGGATCTTTTCCCCGCGGCCTTCGCCCACAACTGAAGCGAGCACCTTGGCTCCGGTCAGGTCGGACTCAAACTTGCCCGCTTCACCGCTGACCGCGAGAACGTCCGAAAACTCCACGGCGCCATTCTCATGCGCTGTCGTCTCAATCTTCAACTTCTCGCCAGGAGAGACCAGGTACTGTTTGCCACCGGTGCGGATCACTGCGTACATAACGAAAACCTCAAGCGCGGCGCATAGGAGTGCTGACCGCTTCCTTCAAATAGATTGTGCTGCATGGGGCGCATACCGATGTGCTGCCAGCAACGACCGACTCAAGCTTCGCGGTGTCGAAAAAACGATCGACCGCACGACCTCTGCCTGCCGTCCTTGTAACTCTTGCGTAGAGCACACGAGCTACAGCGCCAAACTTAATGAGTGTACCGTGTCTTCCGCGTCGGGGTCAATGCCTTCGTCACTCCAGGAGTGTCTCAGTCGGATTCTACTCCCGACCCAAAGTGGACCTGACGCGGCGCAAACCTCGGTGCGAGTCGCGCGATCAGGCAGGAACGTACGTCAACCGAATCACGTCCTCGACGATCAGATCGCTCGCCTTCAGATGGAGCGGTGGCCGGGGGCCTGCGAAGAAGGGCTTGCCGCTCCCAAGCACGACGGGACGCAGGTAGAGTCGATACTCATCGATAAGACCCGTCTCGGTGAGGCTTCGGGCTAACTCTGGTCCGCCGACTTCAATCTCCCCAGCCAGCTCAGCCTTCAGCCCACGTATCACCGCCTCGACGTCATCCGCCACAAGTGTTGCGTTGGGGCCGACTGACTTGAGCGTGCGCGACACGACCCACTTCGGTTGGCTCCGCCACGCCGCCGCAAAGTCGCGTTCGTTCGCATCCCAATCCGGAACGTCTTCGTCCCAATAACGCATGACCTCGTACATGCGGCGACCGTAGACAATGCCGGTCAGGCTACGCAGCTGCTCGACGAAATGACGAAACAGCAAGGTGCCTGGCGCAAACTTCTGGTGGTCCACATAGCCATCGAGCGACTGGTTCAATGCAAAGATAATTTTCGCCATTCTGCAAACCTTCCCTCCCAGTTTCTTCCTCTGAGATTATGCGGACTTCGCGCGGTAGGTGAGGTGGAACACGGTCTGCGCAGCGCATGTTCGGTGTGACCAGTACCAGAGGTCCGCTTGCCCATCGAGAGATTCGAACTAGGACAAAACCCTGACTCCCGCTCCGATCCTGCGAACCGGACGCGGCCCACATTGCCACCGCCTTCCGTCCGGCCTTGAACCCCCGGATTTCGTGTTACCGTTCAGCCATGGTGCTTAATCCCTACGCCAGCGACCTTGATGCTCAGGAGCCCATCCCCATCCTGACCTCCACCTCCGAGCGCCTCCACGCCCTCACCGCGCCCTTATCCGGTGCCGAAATCAACCGTTCCCCGGCTCCCGGTAAGTGGAGCATCTGTGCCCTGATCTCGCACCTCGCCGACTGTGAGATCGTCTTCTCGTTCCGTCTCCGTCAAGCTGCCGCCGAAGAGCATGCCCTCATCCAGCCCTTCGATCAGGACGCCTGGGCTGCACGTTATACCGCCTATCATCTGGCACCCGCGCTCGCCCTCTTCGATGCCGCCCGCACCTGGAACCTGCTCTTCCTCACCACCATCTCGCAGGATGACCGCCACCGCCCCACCACCCATCCCGAGCGCGGCACCATGACCCTTTGGACCATCGTCGAAACCATGGCCGGCCACGACATCCACCACCTCCGCCAACTCGAATCGCTGACCTCCCATCGCCCACAGCCGTAGGGAGTACCGGACGTCAACCATTCAAATCGCATCGCCACCTGACGCCACACAACATTCGACAGGATCGCGAGCTATGAAATCACGGAAGCTGATTATCGTTTTAATCCTGTTGGGACTCGGATTGATCGTCGTGGGCGCAACCCGGATGAACCTCTCCGGTCAGGCAGGCCAGATCTCGCCGCCAGCCTCCGTGCTCTCTTCCTGGCTCACAGGTCTCACGGGAGCCGCCCTGCTCGCAGTGGGAGGATTTCTCCTGCGCAAGCAATATCTCAAGGCCAGGAGTCTCCTTCCGGCTTCAGCCTTGAACCAGCGACGTCCGGTCATCGGATTCGCCCTGGCCATGGCTTTGGTCCTGGTCATCATGGCGGCGATCCTCGCCATCACGCAATTCAGCCACGCTCACCCGTAGAACGCATGCGCCACGGCGCTACAGCCCAAGCGCCTCGTTGACATCGCGTACCAGATTGCGAAGATAACTCCGCCGATTCAGCAGTGCCACCATCGCATCCCTCGCGCGCATCTTCGCAGCCTCGTCATCGGCGTCCACGGCCGAATCCCACGCCGCCCACTGGCCTTCCAGTTCAGCCTGCGCGTCCGTCATCTTCTGGTCGAAGCTGTCTTTCGCCGTCATCAAATCGCGCCGCAACTCAGGTTCGTCTTCGCCCATCTGGTTTGCCGCGCGCATCTCCTGCAGCTGCATGTTCAACTCGAAGACCTCCTCCAGCAACTCGGGAGGAACAATCTGCTTCTTCTGTTCGCCGCTCACCCGCGCCGCCTCGGTCGCCGCCTTGGACTGCTCCTCCAACTCGACACCTTCCTGCGACAGCAAATACTGCGTCCGCAGAATCGGATCTTTCAGCGTGCGATACGCATCGTTCAACCGCGAGCTTTCCCCCAGCGCCGCCTCCTGCTCGGCCGCCGGACGCGAAGCAAAGCGATCCGGATGCAGCCGCCGCGAAAGCGCATAAAACTGCTTCTCGAGCGCCGTCACATCCAACCGCAGCTTGCGCCGAAGATCGAAGATCGAAAAATAGTTCTCTGAAGCCAGCTTCGAATCGCTCATGCAGGAACAGCGATCCAATCCGCCTGGGTGACTGGCTCAGGAATGGGGAGACCGTCTTCAACCAGCGCGTCGATGTAGATCTTGATGCCATCGCGAATCAGCGTAGCGACCTCGTCTCGCGTGTCAGCTGCCACACCTAGACCCGGAAGATCGGGAGCGTACGCTCCCCATCCGCCATCCTTACCACGCTCGTAGATGACTAGATAATCACGCATTCTCTACTCCAGACCTGCCTGCCTGAGAATACTCTTGAGTGTTCCTTCTGGCACGTCCTTTGTGCCATGGTAGGCGGCGACAACAACTCCAGGCTTGACCGGGTGTTTATAGATGCGGTGGCTGCCCGTCGTACGCTTCCAGTGCCAGCCGTCCTGCTCGATGAGCTTGATCAAGTCTCTGTACTTCATAGGAACTGAACATCAATCGGAACGATGTCATTCTTTCGGACGTTTTGCTTTCTGCTTTCCAATGCAGCCAACTCTGATCATCGAAGTCGGCCTCGTCAAGCCGTAAAACTCGACCCGCACCCGCAGCTCTTGGTGGAGTTCGGATTGATGAAATTAAATCCTTGCCGCATCAACGTCTCTTCAAAATCCAGCACCATGCCATGCAGGTAGATGAAGCTCTTCGGGTCGACAAAGATCCGAATCGGCGCGCCATCGGTCGGATCGCCCGCGGTCGCCACCCCCGCACCGAACGTATACACCCGGTCCCGCTCACGAGGTTGTGTATCGAACCGGATGTTGTAGCTCAAACCCGAACACCCTCCACCTTGGATACCCAGCCGCAATCCACCCTGCTCCGGCGAGACACCTTCCTTCGCCATCGCCACACGGATCCGCTTCAGCGCTTTCTCCGTGATCTGAACGCCTTTCTGGCCCGGCTCGACACCTTCGGCGGTCAGCACATGCATTCCCGCCAACGCGTCTTTTGCAAGCGCAGCCGGAGCAGATGCCTGACCAGCCCTGTCCGTCTCGGTCTGTAACGTCACCATCGCCATACGCATTCCTCAACAAAAGACAAAGCTGACCGGATCAAGCGCGCAAACGCACAGACAGGAAGCCAGACAGGAAGCAGGTGGAGCGCTGTGTTTAGCCCCACCTATTCGTTCCTAAACATGGCCTCTCTCCGGTCCAACTCTTAGTGAGCAGCCGCCACAGCCGCAGGCTCGGCCACGCTGTTCTTCTTCTTCCAATCGCCAATCGCCGCGCGGATCGCATCCTCTGCCAGCACCGAGCAGTGAATCTTCACCGGAGGAAGCGCAAGCTCCTTGACGATATCCGTATTCGAGATCGCCAGCGCCTCGTCGATCGTCTTGCCCTTCACCCACTCTGTCGCAAGCGAGGAAGAAGCGATCGCCGAACCGCAGCCGAAGGTCTTGAACTTCGCATCTTCGATCACGTTCGTCTCGGGGTTCACGCGAATCTGCAGGCGCATCACGTCGCCGCACTCCGGCGCGCCAACCAGACCCGTACCCACCTCGGTCGAAGCCTTGTCCATCTGTCCCACGTTCCGCGGATTGTTGTAGTGGTCGATTACCTTATCGCTGTATGCCATTTGTTTCTCCTTGTACTTCCCATATTTAAAATGTCGTTGTCTAACAAGCCGTGAACCCTTAGTGCGCCGCCCACTCGATCTTCGTCAGGTCGATGCCTTCCTTCACCATCTCGTACAACGGTGAAAGTTC
>JALYVA010000134.1 GCA_030853485.1 Acidobacteriota bacterium | reverse complement strand
CATCGGGCGCGACCACTACTGCGGTCAGCCGTAGTGCAGCACCTATCACTTCGGCAAAGGCGCCCACCGGCAACTGACAACCGCCTCCCAAAGCCGACAATGCCGCGCGCTCGCAGGTGACCGCCTGAAAGCTTTGTGCGTGATCCAAAGCACGGCAAATTTCATACGCTTCGTCACCCGTGCGTGTCTCGATCGCCAACGCCCCTTGCCCGGCAGCCGGACACATCACCTCCGGCGATAGAATTTCGGCGATCTCGCCTTCTAGTCCTAAACGACACAGCCCGGCGGCAGCCAGCATAATCGCGTCATACTGGCCTTCCTTCAATTTGCGCAGCCGCGTATCTACGTTGCCGCGCACCGGCTCTATCCTGATGTCCGGCCTCAGCACGCGCAACTGGGCCGCGCGTCTGCCTGAACTCGTGCCCACCCGCGCGCCCTCCGCAAGGTCTTTTAAACGCTTTCCCGCCAGCGCGTCGCGCGGATCTTCCCGCTTGGGTATCGCCGCGATCATCAGCCCTTCCGGCGTTTCCGTCGGCAGATCCTTCAGGCTGTGGACCGCCAGATCGATCGTGCCCGCCAGTAGAGCATCTTCAATTTCTTTTGTGAACAGCCCTTTACCGCCTGCCTGGACCAGCGATGCGGTTTGCAGATGGTCGCCCGTCGTCTTGATGATTTCGATGCGAGTCTCTACCCCCGCCTGCTCGAGTAAGCCTGCAACATGCCGCGCCTGCCAGAGCGCCAAATGCGATCCGCGCGAGCCTATCGTCAGCGTTCCCGCCCGCGCCATCTTCATCTGTGGAAGTTATGTCGGTTAGAATCGCTGCTGATACTCATTGCTGATGCGGATGAGGGCCGCTCCGTATTCCTGAGCGGTGTCTCTTTGGTTTGTCCATTCGAACGGATACGGTGGTTCATTCGTAGCCCGATACCTGAGAAAAAGAAACTCGTCGTAGAGCGGAGCGACGGCCTTGAGACGTAAACGCGCCTGCTCTGCTTCCTGGCTGGGATGCTTGTACTTACCACCATCGGTCCGGTAGCTTCTATCGCCTTCGTAGCTAGTCGTCACGTCGGCGTAGTTGATGCCTACGACTGCCACGCAAATGGGCTGGCTTGATCCGGCCTTGTGCTTGAAGTGCTGGGCCTGCTTTGAGAGATCGCTCTTTACACGATCAATCTGCTTAATCATTGCCTTTGCCAGGATCTTCACTTCTATACCGATCTCAACGGTAGCAACGGGCCCTCTGGCCACTTTGTATCCAGGATCTACCTCTGGTATCTCACCTACTATGAGTTCGCCAAAGGTCCCGTCGCCACGCCTAGCCTCGATGCCTTTTCGTCTGTTTTGCGCATTCAGCACCCTTGACATATTCGAGACGGAAATGACGAACCTCTCAGACTTGTTTATCGTTACCAAGTCCTCATACAGATGCGTGGCAACAAAATCGCCAAGGTTCGACCTGCGGTGCTCATACTTGACGCCTTCGAACAAGCGACGGAACTCTGTCAGTAGCCTGTACTCAGCCAACAATGACCTCAGCCGAAATTGCTCCGGCCATACGTTTGACGCTGACTAACGAACTAATCTTCTTTGTGGCTGCTTCCAGATAGGAAGGTTCAATCTCGACGCCAATGGAATTGCGTCCGGTCTTGATGGCTGCTACGGTTGTTGATGCCGTGCCGAGAAATGGATCCAGGATCGTATCGCCCGCAAATGAGAATAACCTGATCAGACGTTCTGCTAGTTCAGTAGGATAGGGAGCCGGATGCCCATTCTTTGTGGTAGATACCCCCGGAAGATCGCCCCATGTTGATCGTAGCCATCCTTGCATTTCTTCTTTCGTGAGCATCGAGAGAGCCTTCTGTAAGGGCTTCAGAGAGCGATACTTTCCACCCTTTCGCATGAAAAGAATGTATTCGGTGTCGTTCTTAACAATGGCCCCCGGCTGGTATGGCTTTCCGTAAAATCCCGCGCCGTTGCCCTGAGCTTCTGTGGCACCGTTCGCTATTTTATGCCACAAGATCGGAGTCAGGCTGTCTAGGCCAAAGCGCCTGCATCGAACCTGTATGTCTGCGTGTAGAGGCATTACGTAATGCCTCCCTTCGCGCTTTCTTGGAACGCAGATATCTCCCACAACGCAGCAAATTCGTCCCCCTGGCACCAGGACACGCTCACACTCCATCCATACTTTGTCCAGTTCGGAAAGGAAACTCTCGTACTCGACAATGTCGCCGAGCTGAGACGCATTGCCGGAAGTATATTCCTTGAGGTTCCAGTACGGCGGTGAGGTGACGACTAAGTGCACGGAAGCATCAGGCAGCCAAGATAGATCCCGGGCGTCCCCGAGTCGGATACGATGAACGGTCTTGTCGAACGGAGCAGGCCATGGCACCGTTCGGAAGTGATTGTTGGCCTCCCGATATGTGCGCAATGCTTCTGGAGTCGCATCATTTAGCGGTAACAGAAAAGAGACGCGGGCGTGACTCTCCACTTCCACGACTGCCCTTAAATCCGCTTGCTGTTCTATCGGGAGCGTGGTCGTTCTTATCGCCTGTTTCGTCACAGATGAATGTCCTATTATCTCTTGCTGCTCAGTTGCCACGCCCCAGGGTGCTAGCTCTTCCGCTTTCTCCGTGCGGGACTGCCCACAATCCCCCGACCGGGGTGGAGGTGCAATCAGCATTTGCTGGATCCCGTGGGTCGTCTGTATTCTCGTATGGCTCGTCGGCACTGCGTTGTCCCTGGTGTGCTTATATCGTGTCGAAATACCAAGTCAAAACGCAATCGGCCGCCTTCGATGCTCCGGTATATAGCAATCGGTCTGAAACGATAGACGCCATTCCCAAAGTTGCAGAACTAGAAAACTCGGCTATCTCCGCTCCCGCGCTTTCCCTCAGGCCCGACGCCAGTACTGGTTGGCATGCGGTTCCTCAATCTAGTGTTCGCGCCTAGCGGAACGCTTACCGCAGCCGGAACATTCTCCGTACCGCCGAGACCAGCTCAGCCTCGTGCGTCTGCTGCTGCTCAGCAATTTGCGCTCCCGCTTCGCGCCGCATCTCGGAGATTGGCCCGTGCGCGATCTTGTTCACGATCCCGCGCGTCAATGCTTCCAGCGCTTCCTCCTGCTCACCCGACAAACTCCCCAGCCTCGGCCGGAACCTTACCAATACGTCGCGCCGGATCGCCTCCAGTTGCTCCTGCAGGCTCACAATCGTCGGCGCCACGTCCCGCTCCCGCAGCTTGCTCTCGAGCCTCGCAACTTCTTCCGCCACTATGCGCTCAGCTTGTTGCGCGACCTCCTGCCGCGTCCGCACATTCCGCTCCGTCAGCCGCTGCAAGTCGTCGATGTCGTAAAGGAACGCGTGCTCGATGCTATTGACCTCCGGATCGATGTTGCGCGGTACTGCTATGTCGATCAAAAACATCGGCTGGTTCTTGCGCGCTTCGATCGCTCGCCGGATTGAATCCGCATTCAAAACATAGCCTGGCGCTGCTGAAGAGGTAATCACAATGTCCATCTCGCTCAGGTGATGAGGAAACATCTCGTACGGAAGCACCTGGCCCCGAAAGAGCTGGCCCAGCTCGCGCGCCCGTTCCGGCGTCCGGTTCGTGATAAATATCTCGTCGGCTCCCGCCCGCAACAGATGCCGGGCCGCGCCTTCCGACATCTTCCCCGCCCCGATAACCAGCACCCGCTTCTTTGCCAGCGATCCAAAAATCTCGCGCGCCAGCTCCACTGCCGCATAGCTCACCGAAACCGCGCTCTGCCCGATCTCGGTCTCCGTCCGAATGCGTTTCGCCACGCTGAATGCGCGCATCAATACCGCGTCCAGAAAGGTTCCAATCGTGCCTTGGTCCCGCGCCTGCAAGTAGGCTTGCTTCAGTTGCCCGAGGATCTGCGGCTCGCCCACAATCATCGAATCGAGGCTCGCTGCCACCCGGAACAAATGCCGCACGGCATCCTGC
>JALYVA010000111.1 GCA_030853485.1 Acidobacteriota bacterium | reverse complement strand
TCAATCTCAAGCTCAAGTCCGCCCTCGCCCACAACCTCCTGCCCATCGTCTGCGTCGGCGAGCTCCGTGCCGAGCGCGAAGCCAACCTCACCGAAAAGGTCCTCCGCCTCCAGGTCTCCATCGCCCTCGAAGGCGTCGACCCCGCCGCAGCCGCCCCTCTGGTCATCGCGTACGAGCCCGTCTGGGCCATCGGCACCGGCCTCACCGCCACCCCAAAAATCGCCGAAGATGCACACAAGATCATCCGCGACCAGATCGCCCAGACCCATGGCGCAGACCTCGCCGCCTCAACCCGCATCCTCTACGGCGGCTCCGTCAAACCCGACAACGCCGCCAGCCTCTGCTGCCTCGACGACATCGACGGCGCACTCGTCGGAGGAGCCAGCCTCCAGCCCCGCTCTTTCGCCGACATCATCCACAACGCGCACGGCTGATCTTCACCCACACGCAAAACGGGTCTCGGAGGATAATTTCCGAGACCCGCTTCTACCACTCTCAAATTGTTTGTAACATTCTTCAGTTAGCGACGATTCGTGTCGTTGCCACCGCGGTCATGATGCCTGTGATGGTGGCGGCGGTGGTGCCGATGAGACCCACCGTTATCCTGTGCATTCGCCGGCGTCGCAACTGCAGCCACCGCAAACAACATACTTAGAGCAAAGATCCAACGTGCCATGCGTACTTTCAAAGTATCTCTCCCAAACCTGCAGATTCCGATTCAGCTACAGGCCATCTGATGACGTGTGACCGGCCTACGTTGCACCATCGAGCGTAGCTCAACCTAACGAACCACCCCCGCCTGATCCATCGGCCAATACACAAATGCCGCCTTGCCGTAAATCAGCCCGCGCTCTACGGGACCAAAGTCGCGACTGTCGCTTGAGATGGAACGATGATCTCCCATCACAAAATATTCATGTGCCGGAACCTTCATCGCGGGCTGCGACCGGTCATCGGAAAATCGTTTCGGAACGTAGCTTTCATCGAGCCGCGTCCGGTTCACATACACCGCCCCATGATCGATCCGCAGCTCATCTCCCGGCGCCGCAATCACCCGCTTGATGTAGCTTTTGGAATGATCGCGCGGATACAGAAACACCACCACATCGCCGCGATGAATCTCCCCCACCCGGTACGCCAGCTTGTTGATGAACAGTCTGTCCTGATCTTCCAGCATCGGAAGCATGCTCGTGCCTTCCACCCTCACCGGCTGGTACAGAAAGAGGATAATGAAGGCCGACACCAGCACCGAGACCACCAGGTCCCGCACCCACGGATGCCCCGCGGCATTCCCCCTCACCGGTTCACTCCCCGGCCCCCGGGCTCCCGCCACGTTAGACGCTCGGTCCTGCCCCGGCTCCCCCCCATCCCGATCAGGCTGTTGCTCCTTCTCCACGCTCTTCCGCCCCCTCTCTTCTGTTCTCTGGTTAGACGTGAGCGCCTGGGCATACATCAACAATGCCGGACAACGCTCCGGGCGTCCCCTGGAAAACTAATCATCACAGCCTGCATCCTATTTATCACAGGTGGAATCGTCGCTCAGTCCGTAAACCATAGCAGATTCGGGTCGCAGAGCCCTGTTTGAGTCTCAAGTGTGGGGAATTTCACACATCAGATTTGGCCGTTCACATGCTACTCAGCTCACCTGGAATACAGGTCACAGCGTTATCCCGCACACCCGAAGCTTTCTTGACGCAGTCCTTCAGCGAAGGGACTAGAATTGCCTCAGCGGCAAAGTAGGACATTATGGCTACCCTTACCATGCTCGAGCAGGCTCCCACACCAAAACCCGTCAACCGCGGTACAGGCGACTTCAACGATCTCACCACCGAGACCTCGAACGCCGCCTCCGAAGGCATCGACACCAAATCGGCCCTCGAGATCGCGCGCATCATTAATCACGAGGACGCCAAGGTCGCAGCCGCCGTCAAAAAAGCACTCCCCGAAATCGCCATCGTCATCGATACCGTAGCTCGTTCGCTCCGTGACGGAGGCCGCCTGATCTACGTCGGTGCCGGCTCCAGTGGACGTATCGCCTCGCTCGACGCCTCGGAGTGCCCACCAACCTACTCCACCGCCCCCGCCCAAGTCCAGTACATTATGGCCGGCGGCCCCAAGGCCCTCGCCTCTGCCTCCGACGTCAACGAAGACTCTCCCGAGATCGGCCAGAGGGACATCGCCCGACGCCGCCCTACACGCAAAGACATCGTCATCGGCGTCTCCGCCAGCGGCCGCACCCCGTACGTCGTAGGTGCCGTGGAATACGCACGCGCCCGCGGAGCCAAAACCGCCGCCATTACCTGCAACCTCAACACCCCCATCTCTGACGTTGTCGACACCACCGTGGTCACCGAAGTCGGCCCCGAAGTCATCTCCGGCTCCACTCGCATGAAGTCCGCTTCTGCCCAGAAGATGGTTCTCAACATGATCACCACCGGCGCCATGACCCGCCTAGGCTACGTGTATGACAACCTCATGGTCAACGTGCACATGAAGAATGCAAAGCTGGTCGAACGCGGCATTCGCGTCCTGATGAAGGTCTGCGAGATCGATCGCGAAACCGCCATCCGCACCATCAAATCCGCCGGCAAATCCATCCCCATCGCACTTGTCATGCTCAAAGCCAACGTCGACAAAATGGAAGCCGTTCGCCGCCTCACCAAATCCGACGGCAACGTTCGTCTCGCCATCGACGACTCCCGCCTCGAACTCTAAAAAGCGGATAAGTCTACTAAGCCGATCCTACCCGCCGATCCCACCCAGAGGACCCGGGGTGCCCCATATCTCGATTTTGAGATGTGGGCATCTCGCATAGCGAGACCTCCTTTCTTCGCCCCCGCAGGCACAACCAAACACTCGCATTGCCGAATCCCTTCGCATCCCCACAGCGGATGCGCCGTTATCTGGAGCTTATTTATCATTGCGTAGCGAAGCACAGGAAGCTTCGTTTCGCCGTTGACTCTGCGCTGCCCGCACATGCCAAACAGACAAACGTCCGAAGCCCGGGTGTTCTACTCCCTACCCCCTATCCCCAACTCCCTGCTTCTAAGCATCCGGCGCAGCAGAAACTAGATGCGCATGCACGATAAACCGTCGCGGCGCAGCCCCCACAAAGTCAAACGGGAAACAGGTAATCAAAGTAAGCTCCGGCCGCGCCGCAGTATCCAGCACCTGCACACGTTCCGGATCCACCACCTCCGTCGAATCCACCGCATAGTGAAACGTGCCCGCCGCATCCACCAAGCGAATGTCCATCTTCGGTGCGATCCTGCGCAGAGGACGAAAGAACGAATCCCGATGCCCCGCCAGCCCCACCGTCCCAAGTCCCCCCGGCACCGCCGTCCCCGGGATATGCCCCACACCGCGCCGCAGACTGTTCACGTCATAGTCATCCGTAATAGGAGCCGACAGCGAAAGCTCCGGAATTTCGATCCTGCCAATCACAATTCCCTTCACCTGTTCGCCCGCAGATGCCGCCGGGGTGAACACCGCCGCCGCAACCCCCGACTCCCGATCCTCCACCGACACCACCACGCAGACGCAGACACACCCAAGCCCGGCCACCCACAGCAGACGCTCCGCCCAGGCTAAAGCCCGCATCTACTCCCACTCCACCATTTCTTGCGCCTTTAAGCCATTTCGCGATAGCAGAATCCGCAGGAACGCAGCCGCCGTCAGCGAAAGCAAAGCTCCCAGTCCAACCACCGGCATCCAGCTCGCCGTATGCGGCAGCGCCGCGATCACCGGCTTGCGGGGTACGCTTACCGTCTCCTGGTACCGCACTGCCTTGATCGCCTTACCGCTCGATGTCGTATCTCCCGCTCCTACCGGTTCGAACGACAACATCCAAAGCGTCAGCAGCTTCATCTCGTCTTTCGATAAAGTCTTATCCGCAACCACACCCTCCGAAGCCGGATCGATCGCCGGAACCTTACCCTGGTTCGCCGTCGCAATCGCTACTGCCTCTGCCTTCGGGTACACAAACTCCACCACCGTCGAAGACCCAGGGAAATACCATCCCTCCAGATACGTCGCTCCGTCCGCAGGATTTCTCCAACGCACCGGACCACTGCTCGCCGGCCGCGCGATGCTCCTATTTGCGATCCCCAGGAACGTCGTGTGGACCGTTCCACTCGCAGCATCGACCGACAGGATCACCCGATCCGAAAGCCGGTTCACCACATGGATCGAATACGATCCCGCCTCAAGCGTACTGCCGGGAATATGCGACGGACTCGACAAGGTAAAGTCAGCCGAGGAAGCCGCCGGAGGCTCGGCAATCAACGGGACAGTCGCACCAAGAACAGCCACACACACCGCGAAACCTCTCCATCCCATATATCCTCCTCGGAGCCTCAGCACTTCTCTTCCTGCTCACTCTGCTTCACAGCCCAACTTGCCTGGATCTCAACGACCTACCAACATCAGATGTCGAGGTTCATAAGATGTACGCCCGCAAGCCAGCATTTGGGCACACAAAAAGCGCTCACATAACCGAAGATTTCCCGCCTTGGTTACCAAGGCAAAGCCGCCACCCTCCCCATCCCCCGCTCCCGTACCACCGCAGGCACTCATTTCCACGCGAAATCTCCGTAAACTGACACCATGGACAAGTTCGTAGTACGCGGCGGCAACCCCCTTCTCGGCACCATCAAAGTCTCCGGAGCCAAAAACTCCGCCCTCCCCTGCATGGCCGCCGCCATCCTCACCGAAGACGAGCTCATCCTCGAAA
>JALYVA010000077.1 GCA_030853485.1 Acidobacteriota bacterium | reverse complement strand
AAACTACGAACGCCTACCAAACACCCTCAAAGGCATACACTCCATCGCTTTCGCAATCCTTAGGACCAACAAACTCATCCATATCGCGCTCACAAGTTCCTAACAGCCGCTAGAGCCAAACTGCTCGATCGAGCGGTGGTGAACCTTCTTCAAGGCGCCCTCAGCCTGGCCCTGGGAAGACGTCGGAAGAGGCGGTAGGAGCTCTCACCCACGAGCATGTCTGCCCGCGCAGCTGCCGCGTCATCGGCCCGCCACAACAGCGGGTGCGCGGCGCAACACAGAAGTTGTATTCTCGGTTACCGTTACTTTGGTACCTTAGTGGAGACTGAGACACGTTGTCTGTTGTGCACGTCTACTACTCACCGGGGAGCGGCGCACGTCAGTGGCCAAATTCGTATAGCTGTTCTACACTCGCATGCACCAAACAAGCAGTAGCTATCATCCATTTTTGCGTCTTTCTGAGATTCACAAGCGCAAAGCGCTGGGGCTTACCCGGCGTTTCTTGCAGTAGGAAGGTTAATGCGCGCAACGCCCTTTCCCCACCTTTTCCGCCCCGTTGTCCGCATCCGGTTCCGGTTAGGCAGAGTTCTTCGACCGTGGCTCATTCATCGCCGCACGCAATGCGCCATAGATGCGTGTGCTTCGGGCGCGGCTGTGCTCATCGCCTACCTGCTACGCTTCGATGGAAGCGTGCCCGCCGCAAACCGCGCGCCTATGTTTACCTGGATGACCATTCTGTTCCTTGTTCATCCGACGGTAATCATCTCGACCCGGGGCTACAAGGCGACGTGGCAGCACTTCGGCTTGCGGGATATTCGTTCCCTGCTTTTGCGGGTGGGTCCGGTGGCGATCGCTCTTCTCGCAACGCGTGCCATCCTCCGCAGTCGGGAGGCGATGCCTTATACCGTGGTCCTGATATGGTGGGGCGTTGTGCTGGCGCTTTCAAGCGCCGTACGCATTGCGCGTCGCGTTGATCACGAGGCGATACTCCGGGCAACTCGGGGCCCGAAACGCGCACTTCTCGTTGGAACGCAAGGTACTCTTTCCGGGGCGTTGCGGCAGCTTCAGACGGATGGCAGCGCTGCGCTTGTGGGTCTGGTCCTTGATGATCTTCACGGGATGCGTGTCTCCGGGGTGCTGGTGCTGGGGGGGACTGCTAATCTTCGTGATCTGGTCCTCAAGCACGAGGTGGAGATCATCTTCGTTTCCTCCGCGGAGCTGGACTCCATCCCATACGTCGCGGAGGTTTGTTCGGAACTCGGCATCTCACTGCGGTTTCTCCCATCGGTGCGCGATGTAACGAACGATTACGTGCGTGTCAGCAGAAATGTAACGCTTGGGTCTGTGCGCCCTGAGGCATTCTGCGAACCGGAGCAACTGCACCCCGATGTCGTGAACCAACTCAACGACCGTGTAATTCTGATCACCGGGGCTGGCGGTTCCATCGGCTCCGAGATCGCTCGGCAGATCTCCAGAGTGCCGTATCGCGAGTTACTGCTGCTCGACAAAGACGAAAGCTCGATTTTTGAGCTGCTTAACGAGATCGGCCACGCGAGCAGCATCGTCCCCATAATCGCGAACATCCGGGACCGCCAGGCCATCCGCCGCATTTTCCACACCTACCAACCGTCGGTTGTGCTGCATGCGGCGGCTTATAAGCACGTCCCCTTGATGGAACAGAACCCCTGTGAGGCGGTCCTGAACAACGTGTGCGGGACCGTCGAGCTCGCGGAAGCGGCGAGCGACTTCAACTGTGAGCGCTTTGTGATGATCTCTACTGATAAGGCCGTGCGCCCATCCAGCATCATGGGAGCAACAAAACGCATGGCCGAGATGGTGGTGCAGCAGCAGGCCGCAAACAGCCGACAGCGAACTCAGTTTGCCTGTGTGCGTTTTGGAAATGTCCTTGGCAGCCGTGGATCGGTGCTGCCGGTGTTTCTTAGACAGATCGCAGAGGGCGGCCCGCTCACCGTGACGCATGAGGAAATGACACGTTATTTCATGACGATTCCCCAGGCCGTCCGCCTTGTTTTGCAGGCAGCCACGCTAGCCTCCACAGGCGATGTATACATGCTCGATATGGGCGATCCTGTTCGGATCATGGACTTCGCGCGGCAGGTGGTGCAGAGCGCCGGTCTTGTTCCGGGCAAGGACATCCAGATCGAAATCGTGGGCACGCGTCCGGGAGAAAAGCTGCATGAGCAGTTGTGGAATGAGGACGCAGAGATTTCGGCAACGGCATTCCCGCAGGTCTTCCGTGTGCACGCGACCGAGGTCGAGCCACACTTCAGCGCTGCCCTAAAAGACCTAACGACGGCGGCAAGGGAGCGTCGCGATGTGGACCTGTTGGGCTTGCTGCGGGAGATGCCCGTTGACTACCGGTCGGAGCGCGCGCACAAGCACGCCGAGGTGCCCACGCTCTGCTAGGGTTTCGTGTGCAAAGGAGGTAAACATGAAGCGCATTGCCGATCTTTGTCTTGCTGTCCTTCTGGTCGTGCTCCTTGCACCGCTGCTGTTGGTTATTGCTTTGGTCGTGCGTCTGACCTCGAATGGTCCAGCGCTGTACTGGTCCGAACGCGTGGGCCGAAACAATGTAATCTTTCGCATGCCAAAGTTCCGCAGCATGCGCACCGACACGCCGCAGGTTGCGACCCATCTGTTGGGGGACCCGTCTGGCTTCCTTTCCCCCGTTGGCGGCTTTCTGCGGCGGACTAGCCTAGATGAGCTTCCGCAGCTGTGGAGCGTTCTACGCGGCGAGCTCAGCTTTGTGGGACCCCGTCCCGCGCTGTTCAACCAGGATGACCTGATTGCCTTGCGCAATGAATGTGGCGTGCAGCGCTTGACGCCGGGCCTGACCGGCTGGGCACAGGTGAACGGGCGCGACAACCTAAAAATTCCTATAAAGGTACGATTCGACCTCGAATACCTGGAGCGCCGATCCTTTCGGTTCGATTGCAAGATACTTGTGCTCACCGCGATGCAGGTGGTGCGCAGCGAAGGTATCCACCATTAACGAAAGCAACGGGTACGCTGCACGAAGGGGAAGCGGGAAATTTACTTGATCGCGTTGATCGCCGCAGCGCTCAGGGCGAAGGCGCTCAACGTCTGCGTAAAGTTGAGCAGCTCATAGGTGTTGAAACCAGGCTTCATGCGAGCCGGAACCACGACGCTGTCGCCGGGATAAAGTAGCAGGTGGTCGAAGCGACTGGCACGCTCTCTTCTCAAGACAGTGCCGTCGGCACGCAGTACAAACTCCTGCTTCTTATCTCCTTCGCGAAGGGGCCCGCCAGCCGAGTTCAGATACTTCTGGACGCCGGTATTCGGAACGTAGCGCAGTGACCCGGGGCTGGGGACGCTGCCGACCACCGCGACCGTGTTCGGTATTGCGGGAATAAAGACATGGTCTCCATCTTGCAAACGAAAGGCAGGCAAGTCAGTGAGCGCATGGGCCACGGGCGAGACCTGCAGGACTACGCGACCGCTGGCATGCACCTTGCTGAGTTCATCGATGTAGGCCCGGCGCAGCGCCAGTTGACCCCCGACGTTATCGCCCGGCGTTGCAGAGAATGCTGGGTTATTGATCGGCGAAAGGGCTGCACGGCTCTCCTGCGCGATCAACTTGCGCAATTCCAGCTCCTGCGAGAGGCGAACACTTTCGCGCGTTAATACGGAGCCATAAGGATATGCGTGCGGCCCGAGCCCACCTGCCCGTTGAATCAGATCGCGAAGGGTGTCGTCGTTCTCCAGCCGATAGATGCCGGGCGCGGTTACCTCACCATCAATGCGCACGAAGCTGGCGCGCAACTCCGTCGGCAGGTTCAGGTCCCTCTTGCTGTAGATCACGACCACGTCACCTGGCTGAAGCAGCTTGTCGTCTGCCGAGTCCGGATGATCGATGGCCTCGCCCAAGGCAACCGGAATGATGTGCGTGGTCAGGTCGGAGGAACCGAGCCGCTCAATTGAGGCGTAGTTCCAGTTGATCTCCGTCTCGTGACTGGCAATGTCTGGCTGTGTTTGGAAGGTGGGTGGGTCGGCGGAACGCCGCTCCTGCTCGCGTCGCCTTCCGTCCGCATCCGTGCTTAGATTGGTGGTCTGCTGGTGCGTGATCTGCGCGGCAACCACAGCATCGGGACTGGTGGAAGCGGCCGCAGCCTGTGAGGCGGAAATTGCTGCCGCTGCGCCAGTACTGGTTCCCTCATTCTGCTCGGCCACGGCAAAGGCCCTGGGCGCATAGGGAGGATTGAGTGCATTTTGCCGATTGTAATAATTTCGCGTGACCAGGAACTGCCGCGTCGGGATCAGGTCAGAGAGGCGCATACCCTTATGCCAGGCGTAGCGCCCGGGCTGTCCGACGTTGCCTCGAAGCGTGACTGCCTCCCCGATTTTGGACGAGATAGGAAACACAAGCAGGACGTCGCCGGCTTGTACTGCAATCAGGCGTTGCGGGCCGTTGAGTGGAAAATCCTCCACCGTCCGGCGTTCGTGATCCACCACGCGATCGAGCGATGCGCGCGCGGTGCTCGCGATGGGCGTCAAACCTCCAGCCATCTGGAGCGCCTGATCCGCGGTGGTGGGGCCATTCAGCTCAAAGATGCCCGGCGTCGTCACATCACCTTCGACCGCTATCTGCGGGCCTACCAGAGGGATGAAGATGATGTCGCCCGAGCGCAGGTGTACATCGCCGCTCTTGTCCCCGTTCAGAAGTAACGCGTACACATCGAAGTGGGTGAGGATCTTGCCGTCGCGCTTAACCTGGATGTTGCGCAACGACCCGGACGCAGATGGACCGCCGGAGACAAACAGAGCGTTGACTAGAGTGCTCAACGAACTGATGGCGTATACACCGGGGCGACGCGCGTGACCAAGGACAAACACCTGAATGGTACGCAACTGCGCCAGCGTGACAGACAGCCGCATGCTTTTGAACTGCGCATTCACCGCATTGGCCAGCGCGGTCTCGACCTGGTCCATCTGCATGCCCGCTACAACCAGGCTGCCCACCTGCGGAATGAAGATTTGCCCGTTGCGATCGACGGTCACCTTCACGTCCACGTCAACACTGCCGTAGCCGCGGATGCGCAGCTGATCTCCCGGTCCAAGCACGTAATCGGCTGGCGGCGAAGCAAGATTGTCGGCCTCGAAGTCAGCCGGCGTGTCCTGAAACAGGTTGCGTCCAAACACGGGCACCGCGCGATCTGTCGCGTCCTGGACATAGTTTTCGAAATCGCTCGGTTGCTGTGGCGGCAGCTCCTTAGGGAGCTGGCTGCGCTGCTCCGGACGCTGGCCCGCCGAGCGGACATCGTCACGGCCCGTGATGCGTGTCAGCGCCGCCGTCCCCGTCTGCTCTCGGGCTATGCCCGCGTCATCGCGCGGGACACACCCGTTCAGTCCACACTGCTGTTCCGGAGAGTTGTTCTTGTCTTCCGTGCCCGGGGCCGTCTGCGCAAAGAACGCAGGGCTGCACGTCAGAAAAACCAGAAGCCCCAGCGAGGACTTCCACATGAGAGAACGTCTTGCGGGGTTAGAAGGAGCGAGTGAAACCACCTGCCTATAATACGTCTGACAGGGATCTGCTGCATGCGCTCTGCGCTGAGATGTAACACAGGCCGCACAGTCAATGCCCTCGCCCTCGCGGTTACGGCTCTGCTGTGCTGCGGTGGCGCAGGATCAAACCATCCCGACCACCCGCGAGCAGGTGGTGGAGACGGCGCGCGGGACCTTGGGGTCGCCATACATTGCGCTGGACAGCTGGATTTGCCCCGCGGTGGCGCGCCTGCACGATCTGGGCTATCTGCCTACGGCGTACATGGGCATGCGGCCGTTCACGCGCATCTCGCTGGATCATATGTTGCAGATCTCCAAGCCGGACGTCAAAACGGATGCGGAGCTTTATGGCACCAATGATGAGGCAGTTGAGATCTTCGCGCGCCTCAACCAGGAGTTGCAACCGGAGCACGCCGGACAGTACCGAATAGCCGTACAGGAAAGCGAATATGCGATTGCCCGTGACATTTCAGGCCCAGTGCTCAATGACAGCTACCACTTCGGCCAAACGTTCATCAACGACTACGGACGCCTCCTTCCAGGAGGGCTTCAACGGCTACACAGGGGCGAGTGGCTACCTCACCTACGGACGCTTTGACGTTTACATGCGGGGCGAGTACCAGCACACGCCGGGGGCGGTTGGGTATAGCGCCAGCCTTGCGCAGCTGCTGGCCGCGCGCGATGCCTTGTCGCCAGGACCACACTTCGATATCCCTCAAGGTCCCTTATCGTCACAAAACAAGGGCCGCATGCTGGAAGCGGCCGTGTCTGCACACCTGGCAGGAAACCAGATCTCGTTTGGCCGAAGCGACGATTGACTTGGCCCGGCGCAGGGCGGCAGCATGGCATGGTCCAACAACGCCGAGCCAATCTACGCGTTTCGTCTCAATCGCGTGGAACCCTTCTATGTTCCCTTTATTTCGAGCTTCGCCGGCCCGTTTCGCTATGAGTTTTTTTTCGGCAGCCTGAAGGGGCACGACACCCCGAATGCCCCTTGGGTCCACGTCGAGAAGTTCAGCTTCAAGCCGCATCCGGATCTGGAATTTCGGCTTTGCGCGCACCGTTATCTGGGGGCGGCAAGGGCATGTGCCTATCACCGTGCATACCTTTCTGCGTGGCTTCTTCAGCCTCAGTGGAGTTCCGGCTGATGTGAAGTTTTCGCGCACGACCCAGGAGCCCGTTTCAGCACGTTCGACATGTCCTACCAGCTTCCGTGGTGGAACCATCCTGCGACCCTTTACACCGATTCGTTTGTTCACGACAACGCGTTCCCAATCTCCAACCCTGGGCGCGCGGCCTTTCGCTCGGGCCTTTATCTGTCGCGCTTGCCCCGGCTCCCGCACGTGGACCTGCGAGCCGAAGGCGTGTACACCGATCCGCCTGACCCGCACAGCATCGGCGGCTCCTTTCTGTTCTACGAAGGCGTGCAGAAGCAGGCATACACCAATCGCTCGCTTCTGCTGGGCGATCCGATTGGCCGCGAGGACAAGGGCGGCGATGCGTGGCTGACGTGGCACCGTCGGCCTGACGAGGACGTGCAGCTGCAATTCCGCGCCGTGAAGGCGGCCAAAGACTTCATCGTGGACGGGACAACCCAACAAAGCGTCGCAGCAAACTTCCGCCTGCGGCCCCGACGTTCGCTGGAACTGAAGGGCAGCGTGCAGGGAGAGATCTGGCGCGCGCCGCTGTTGCGCGAGGGAACGCAACATTCGGTTAGCACCACTGTTGAACTCACCTGCTTCCCTTCGTGGGGAAACGCCGCTCGGTGACGGGACCGCGGCTGCAAGCGCGCGCACATTGACGTAGAATGCGATAGCGTTTGTTCCTATCTGACATCCAAGCTGGGCTCGTGTCGAAGTTTCAGAACGAACTGGAAGCACCGGAATATCTCGTTGACGAACCTGTTGCGGAGCGGAGCGGCGCAGCAGTAAGGCGCTTCAGCGTGGGGGGAATTGTTCTGCTGTGCTGGCAACGCCGCCGGCTGGCTGGGGCGATTGCCAGCTTGGTTCTTCTGCTCACGGTGGCATACCTGATTGTGCGCCACCCGCGGTACGCGGCCACCGCCTCGCTCATGCCTCCGGATAACGCCTCCAGCGCCGGCAATATCATGAGCCTGCTTGCCAGTGCTTCTGGAGCATCCGTCGCTTCGGGCTCGATCCCAACCCTGAGAACACCCAGCGCATTGTTTGTCGGTATCCTACAGAGCCGATCCACGCAGGAGAGTCTGGTTCGCAGCTTCGGTTTGATGCAGCATTACGGCAGCAAGTTCTCTGAAGACGCCTGTAAGCGTCTGTCCAACAACACCACCATCGCGGAGAACAGTAAGAGCGGCATCGTCTCCCTCACGGTGGAGGACCGGGACCCCACGCTGGCCGCCGATCTGGCCCAGGGCTATGTGGCAGCCTTGAACCGCATCGTCACTGAGAACAGCACATCGTCCGCTCGCAGGGAACGCATCTTTCTGGAAGCCCGGGTGCAGGAGGTCAATCAGGATCTCGACACCGCGGCCAAAGCACTCAGCCTGTTCTCCGCGAAGAATCATACTCTTGACGTTCCATCCCAGGCCCGCGCCATGGTGGATGCCGGCCTGAAGCTGCAAATGCAGCTTGCGGGCGCACGTTCGGAAGTCGCGGCGCTGGAACAAACCTATGCCCCCAACAATGTACGCCTGCATATGGCCAAAGCGCGCACGGCTGAGCTGGAACGTGAGATTGCGAAGATGAACGGGGCCGGGGAGAGCAATGGTTCGACGATCGATGGAAGCGGTTCGTACCCTTCCGTAACTGCGCTCCCAGGGCTCGCCGTCACCTTTGCGGACATGCAGCGGCGCGTCAGCGTCGACGAGGCCCTGTGGGCTGCGTTGACCAAGCAGTATGAGGCCGCCAAGGTGCAGGAAGCCAAGGAGATCCCCACGGTGCGGGTGCTCGATCAGCCGCTCGTTCCCCAGCGGAAATCCTCCGCAGGCGTGGGATACGTTTTGTTCATCGGGTTTTGCGTTGCGGCGATTTTGTCCGTCGTTGCCGTAATGAGTGTGTCTGCCTGGGAAGGTCTCGATGCAGAAAGCGATCTGAAACGCTTTGCAAGGGATTTCTCGAACCGGAACTGACGGTATGCTTCCATTTGCAACCCGTAGTGCGGCAGAAAGCTCCCCTGCGGAACCCTGCAGATATCACGGAAGGACGAACCACTGGTTTGAAAGATCTTGTCAGCGCGTGGAAGGTAAGACTCGCGGCGGGCAGTGCGGTCCGGCAGCGCTTCATGTCCCTTACGGCGTGGAGTCTGGTGGGCGCCGTTGCCTCGCGGTCGCTCTCTCTTACCGCGACGATTACCTGTGCGCGGGTGCTGGGCCAGAAGAGCTTCGGTGCGTTCGGGATCGTGCTGAATACCTCCAATACGGTCGCATCACTCGCAGCCATGGGGCTGGGTGTTACGGCCACACGCTATGTGGCCGACCTGCGCGAGCGGGACCCGGAGCGCGCGGGTCGAATCATGGGCCTGGCATGGATGACCTCGCTTCTTTCCGGCTTGCTCATGATGGCGGTCTCGTTGTTTGCGAGCCGATGGACCGCTCACACGCTGCTGCATGCCGATTCCCTTACCGGACCCATCCGCATTGCCTCGCTGCTAATCCTGCTGAACCCGATGCTGGCCTTTCAGAACGGAGCGCTGGCAGGTCTGGAGGCCTTTCGTCGGCTGGCTTCAATAAACGTGATTTCCGGCCTGGCTTCCGTGCCGCTCGTTCTGTTCGGCGTTTGGCGATTCGGAATCACAGGCGCCATCGTCGGTACCATCGCAGGGCAGCTTTTAACGTGGGTTCTCAGCGAGCGATTACTGCTCGCCGAATGCCGCCGCGCCGGAATCCGGCTAAGCCTTCAGGGCTCGCTTCGTGAGACAGGCGTCTTTTGCAGCTTCAGTCTGCCCGCGCTTCTTGGTCCCTTCTCCACCATGCCTGTGATGTGGATTTGCAGTGTGCTGATTGTGCGTTCGCCGCACGGGTTCGAACAGATGGCGCTGTATACCGCTGCAGACAGATGGCGGTTGGCAATCCTGTTCATCCCCAACGCGCTCTTTCAGGCGGCGCTGCCCATGATGGCGAATCTGTATGGCCGCAATCGCTGTGAGTACCGCGAGATTGCCCGCGCGAATCTCTGGATCAATCTCGGTCTTGTTCTGGTTCCTGTGCTGCCCATCTGTCTGCTTGCCCCACACATCATGGCGAGCTATGGAGGAAGCTTTCGCAATGGCTGGCCTGTGCTGGCCCTGTTTGCTTTCGCCACGGTTCCCGAGGCGCTGAACACCATTCTTGGCTACCGGCTGGTGACGCAGGGACGCATGTGGGCACGCTTCTGGTATGACGTCCTGATGTCCGCAACGCTGCTGGGATTGGGCGCTTGGCTCATCCCTACGCGCGGTACGCTCGGGTTTGCGTTCGCGTATCTGGCCGCCTTCACAATCGCCAGCATCGCCCTTGCGATTGGCGAACGCTTCATGGTCTCACAAGAGTTCGAAACAGCGGTTGAGGCTGCCCCACAACTTCCCGACGGAGCGATCTAGTCACCGCACATGTATCCTCTCCCTGCCGCCATCCTAAGCATCAGCAGCTACGTGATCGCACCCTTGATCCTGTTCCGTTGCAGGCCCGGATGGAAGCCGCTCCTGAGCCCGCTCAACTGGTTCTTCGTCATCTTCTTCCTCGCTCTTGTGGCAACGCCGCTCGTGGTCTGGACGCAAGGACCGTACGTCAGCATCTTTCCTTCGGCGCCCAGCCCGTTCTCCGTGAATGTTGGCCTACTGGTGTACACGCTCGCGTATTGGAGCTTCTGCGCCGCAGTGCACAGGTTTCGCAAGGAGGATCGCGTCATTGCCGTGGCCAGTGCTCATCGCGACAACGATAGCTGGTACCCAAGCAACGCCATGATTGCGACGTTTTTGACGCTCGGCATCATCGGGGTCCTGCTGTTCTTCCGCAGCCCGGAGCGCATCCTGCAATACTTCCTCGACCCTCAGGCGTACTTGCTCAACATCGACTCCGAGGGCAGCGGCCGCGCAACGGTCGCCGATCTCGCCTCGCTCCTTCTCCGATCCTTCTTTCCCTTCAGCCTTCTGCTGATGTGGTCGCGTGCGTTCGTGGGCACGGGTGCCGTGGCGCGCACGCGGGAGGTGCTGCTGCTGGCCCTGATTGCCTTATCGTCACCCATCTATTCGTATGAGCGCTCCAGCGTTGTGATTCCGATGCTCTCGATTGCCGCCGTGCTGAGCAAGCGCAAATCGGCCTCCGGCATGATCATCCTCGGCGGCCTGTTCGTCGGCACCGTTGGGCTCGTGATCGTCCTCACGTCATACCGCACCAGCCCACTCGAACAGATCGGCGCAGTTCAAGCAGTCTCCATGGGGGACCAGTATCAGACCTATGCCATGTCCCCGCAATTTCTCGGCTTACTGCTAGAGAAGACGCATTACGGCCGAAGGCTGAGCCTCGGCCGCGTGCTGGTTTCTTCGGTCATGACGCCAGTTCCGGTCTTGGGAAAACCCTTTCGCGAAGGCTCAGGGACATCCATCTTTGGCGAGTTGAGCGGACGCACTGACCTGCCATCGCCCTTCGCCGGCGAGTTGTTTCTGGACTTCCACTTGGGCGGCGTCATTGCGGGATTCTTCGTGGTCGGCTATCTTCTCTGCCTGCTCGAAAATGCATTCCAAACCGCGCGAGAGCCTCTCGAAATCTACATCCTTCAGTTCGCCGCGGTTTGGCTCGGGTATACCGTGACCAGCAGCATCTCCGTGGTCAGTCTTGCGGCGATTTACCTCGCCGTGCCCATCTACGTCATTCTTTTTCTTCGCAGGCTGCGGAGACGCACGGAGAGCAGGCCGTGACCTCTGCTAGAATCAGACTCGCGCATTTGAGGTTCCTCTTGTGGAGGCTCCGATGCGCGTCCTCCACACAGGCCACGTGCTCCCATCTGGCCTCGCAGAGATCCTAACGACGTGGGAAACATTCCTTGGCTAACCCTGATCAGATGAAAAGAATGATGGAAATCTATGGATTTCCGTCCCAGGCCTTTTGGCGTTCGTTTGAAATCGATCTTCTCCAACAGCTTCACTTTGAGCGGCCCATCCTGGAGGTCGGCTGTTCCAACGGCGCCTTCACTCGTCAGGCATGCGGCTTCGTCGAAACCGCAATCGACATCAATCCGAAGTCGCTGCGCCTCGCTGAGCGCAGCGGCGTCTTCGGCGTGGTGCGGCTACAGGACGCCTCCACGTTGAACGCAGCGGACGGTTTTCGCACCATCCTGATGAACTCCGTCATCGAGCACATCCCCAATCCAGCGCGTGTCCTGGAGAGCTCCTTTCTTGCATTGCAAGCCGGGGGCAAGGTTGTGCTCACTATTCCGCTCGTGGACATGAATGCGCACCTGCTGTTCCAGTCAAGGCGTTGGATTGAGTTCCGGCGACAGCGGTTAGCACATGTGAACCTGTTCCCGATCGAGCAATGGATTGCACTACTCGAAGCCGCCGGGTTCCGCGTTGAGCAGGCACGCCGTTATCTCTCGCCAGCACAGATAAAGCTTTGGGACATCATGGATGCTTTTGCGATGATCGGAACATCGCGCTTCAATCTCGGCGGCATCGGGTACAAGCTCGGCGAGTACGCTCCCGCGTTTCTGAAACGTCCGGTGCACAATTTGATCGCTCGCGCTCTCCGTTCCTCGCTCATCATGCAAGGGGAACGGGATGGCTGCGCGGCTCTGTTTGTTGCCTCCAAGGATGCGGCATAGGATGGCCTCATGCTTCGGCTAGCGCTGGTCGGCGGAATCTACGGAAAGCCTCCGGAGTACAGGCAGCGGTGCAGCATTACCCCGGAAACGACTCTTGAGGCGGCCCTGCGCGAACGCGATATCGATGTACAAACATTCAGCCATACCGAAGCGATGGACGTCTCCCGTTTCGACTTGGTCCATGTGCATCACCTCGGCTGGGGTGCTCTGTCCGCGGCGGTAGCACCATGCGGGCCGCCGCTGGCATTCACAGTGCACGCTTTTGTAGAGAGGGATGCAGCCGAACGCGGTCCTCGTCTCCCTTCCAAACTGTCGCTCGCGATGCGCTTTGTTCTGGCCCGTGTGGATGCGCTTGTCTCTCTCACGGAACGTGAGCAACGTTTTATGCAATCGCAATTTCCCACCGTGGGCGCTCTCTGCCGCACGATCCCGAACGGCATCTCTCCGACGATCTACCCACGCGCACGTCGTCCCAGGAGAGGCGTCGGGGAGCCCTGGAGACTGCTGTACGTCGGTCAATTGATAGAAGGCAAGCGCGTCGACGTGTTGCTGGAAGCGGTTCGCCGTCTCGATCATCCCGTGCGTCTTCGGCTCGTCTACCAGGCCGGGGACCGCGAAGCCGAACTCATGCGGCTTGCAGCCCATCTCGGCATTCGCGATCGCGTGGAGTTTATCGGCAGCAGAACGCCCGCCGAGCTGGCTCAGTTGCTCAACGACACGGATGTCTTCACCTTCCCGAGCGCTTCGGAGGCCCTGCCTTCGGTCATCACAGAGGCTATGCTCTGCGGCACGCCGATCTTGACGACAGATGTCGGTGGCATCCCCGAACAACTTGGCAGCTTCGGTTGCATGGTCCCCCCCAACAGCGTGGAAGCTTTCGCGTCCGCGCTGAATGGGATCCTCGAACAGTACGATCCGTGGATCGCCCAATCCGAGCCGATGCGTGCCCATGCTATCGAGAAGTACTCGGTCGCGGCCATGGTAGATGCGCATCTTCAGCTGTACGCGGATGTTCTCGCCGCCCGGACTTGCCGGCGCGAACGCGTGCTTGCACTGCCCGCAACGGTCTCTGTCCGCGGACTGGTGCGCTTGAGAGCCCAACGGCGCGAGCCTTCAAACTCATGAAGATCGCTCACGTCGGCCCGGCTAATCTTCCGATATTGTTTCCGCGCGGCGGTGCGATCGAACGCCGAATCGTATCCATGGCCAGCGTGCAGGCTGTGCTTGGGCATGAGGTAACGGTGTTTTCCGCCGAACCGAGTACCGGCGCCTCGCTACATCGGGGATTTCGCCTGCAAGCACTTGCGTGCTCGCGCAGGGGTTTGTTGCGGACCCTCGAATTTCTTTCCAAAGTTGGACGCATCGTCAGACGAGAGCCGTTCGATTTGATTCACTTCCACAGCATGCCCGAAGGCATTTGGTTTACGCGCAAGTCGGGGGCAACACGCATCCTAAGCTACGACTTCTTCCGGCTGAGGCGATGGGAGCACCGTCCGCTCTACGACCTTTACCGCCGCACGCTGCAAAGCTACGATTGGCTGCTTCCGGTCTCCGAGTTCTGCAAGACAACGTCGCAGGAGTTTTGGCGCTTCAAGGGCGACACCATGCGCGTGCTGCACAATGGAGTAGACCTCGATCAATTTTGGCCGAACCGCCCCGCAGGCGCGGCGATGCGCAAACGCCTGGGGCTCTCACAGGCGCACGTCGTCCTCTATGTTGGCCGCGTCTGCGAGCAGAAGGGCACGGACGTTCTGCTGGATGCCTATGACCTGCTGCGCCGCCGTATGCCCGACGTTCAGCTTGTGATCGCGGGTCCCGTGGAGCACTTCGGTGCTGGGGGCACTTCTCCCTTGGTCCGGCGGATTGCAGAGGTGGGTGGCTCGTACCTCGGTGCGGTCGAGGAAGCTGACCTAGGCGCCATATACAACATGGCAACGGTGTACGTCATGGCGACGCGGCGGGACGAAATGTTCGGCATGGCCGCGCTGGAAGCACAAGCCTGCGGCAAGCCCGTCGTTTGCAGCAATCAGGGTGGACTGCCGGAGGTGATTCCGCTCACAAGCGGGATGCATTTCTCTGTGGGCGACGCCCAACAGCTTGCCACACACCTCGCGCGACTGCTCGAGAACCCGGTGCTATGCCAACAACTGGCCGAGACAGCAGTCGCGAACGCAAGGCGATTCTCCTGGCCCAACATTGTGGCGCAGTGCTTCGGGATTGTGGCCAACAGAAACCGCCGTTGAGTCTGCTCTCTCAAGCGAAGGGTGGGGGAAACTCGTCCGTCAACGCCACCTCGCCGCGAAAGCCATAGGTTTGCTCAAACAGAAGCGGCGAGTAGGCATCGTTGCGGAGGAACTTCTGCAATGTGCTCGTGATTCCAGGTAGGATACCCAGACCCAGCAGGCGACTCGCGACCGCAAGCAGCAGACGATCCGGCAAAGGAACCCGCAGCACCCTGCGTTTGAGCGACGCTGCAACGGTGCTTACGATATTCGCCATGCTCTGCGGCGCACCAGCTACGTTGAACACACCCATGGTGCGCGCTGGCGACGGCCTTTCAGCCACTAGCAGACAGGCGCGCGCGGCATCGCTCTTGTGAAGAATGCTCTTCAGGTTGCGCCCACTCCCGGGTAGCACCAACCCTCCACGCCCAATCGCTTCGGCAAGCTTGCCGATGTTGCCACGATCCCCGGCTCCATACAGCGTAGCCATCCGAAGAATCGTTAGCTCTGTGGGTGACGGCTCCAAGATCTCTGCTACACGCAACTCCCCGGCCAGCTTCGAACAAGCATAAGGACCAGCCGGCTGACACAAAACAGTTTCGTCACAAACATCGCCCTCACGACTGCCGTAAACCGAAACGGAACTGACCAGAATAAAGTGTGGAACCCTCGCAGCCAGCGCTGCCTGGGCTGCACAAGCAGCAACGACCTCATTCGCCTGTCGGAACGCGTCCCGGTCTGCTCCTGGCGGGCCAAACACATGCGCCAGGCCCGCACAGTGCAATACGACGCTGGCGCCTTCGAACGAGCGGCGCATGCCCGCTATGTCTTCGTAGTCAGAGCGCAGCATCTCCACTTGCGCTGGTAACCCGGAATCCTGGGAGCGGGACAACGCACGTACCCGCCATCCTGTCCGCAGCGCAAGCCTCACCACCTCGGAGCCAAGAAAGCCTGACGCTCCGGTGATCGCCAGAATCCTTTTTGCGTCACTCATGTAGAAGCCATTGGGTTCACCGCTTGCGCCGCGAAACGTAATGGAGCAATCGGCGGCGCGTCACAGAGAGGAGCGGATGCTTGAAAAGGATTCCGAATGCGTAGGCCGGAGACCGGGTGGCCAGCATCTCCGAAAAAAGAAAGGCTGCTATGTCGAGGTAGTTGGAGCGGATGCGGCCGGAAGCCGTCGCCTGTGCCGGGTGACGGCGGTAGAGAAACAGCAGTTCGTTCAAGTTGTGAAACCTGAGCCCCGGCAGGCGTGCCATCCGCAGATACAGCTCCCAATCCTCCACACCACGGCCAAACATATAGCCGCCCACCGCATACACCGCGCTACGGCGCAGCAGTAAGGCAGGATGCTGCAATGGTGAACGGACCGGAAGCTGGCGGCGTATCTGCGCATCAGTCTCATAGAATGGCAGCGAGAGCGCAAGCGGCTTGCCTTCCGTGCCAATCAGCTGAACGCGGCAGCCAAGCACCATCACGTCAGGGTGCGCGTCGAGGTACGTCACTTGTTGCGCGAACCGCTCCGGCAAACTGATGTCATCGCCATCCATACGCGCAATGTATTGACTGCGCGAATGAGCCACGCCAAGGTTCAACGCCAGCGCCAGACCGCCAAGCGCAGGCGCTTCCAGCAGGATCACGCGCGGATCGTGCCCGCAAAGCCGCAGTATTTCGGGGTGCTGTTCGCGGAGGCGCTCGTTTACAACGATCAGAAACTCGAAGTCCTGGAAACTTTGCGCGAGAACGCTTTGGATCGCAGGTTGCAGATAGGCGTCCATGCGATCAATCGCCATCACCACACTCAGGCGCGGGCCGGCGTTGCTCTCATCATGCATGGACATCACGAACGTCTGTACGCAACCCGTGGTCAGCCCCTTTCCGGGAGTGGAGGCCTCGGCGGTACTCTGCCTCCAGCCGCTGCCACACTATTACGCTCCCAAACTTCTCTGCCACAAATTTCTGCCCAGCCTCGCCCATCTTCCGGCGCAACGCTTTATCGGCAAGCAACGTCCGCAAGGACTCCGTCAATGCAGGCACGTCCCCCACTGGCGTTAGGAATCCGGTCTCTCCATCCACCATGGCATCCCGCATGCCGGTGGCGCATGTCGCCGCGATTGGAACACTGCTGGCCTGCGCTTCGAGCAACACGGTCGGCAGCCCCTCGCGGTGCGAAGGAAACCCAAAGACATCCATGACGCGGTAATAGGGATGCACGGTGTGGAGCCATCCTGTTACCACCACCCGCCGGTCCTGATCGATCCGCAACCGAACCTCGGCAGGAACAGGGTCGCCTTCTTCGTACTGGCCTACTAAGAGCAGCCGCGCCTCCGGAAATTGTTCCACGATGGAAACAAAGGCTTGATAGAGTTCGCCAACACCTTTGTCCTTCGTCAGCCGGCCGACGAACCCGATCACAAGGGCACCGGCACTTAGCCGCAACTTACGGCGCAACAACGTCGTCGCTTCCTGGTGCTCGGAAGTTGCCGCGTACTGTTCGATGTGTATCCCGTTCAGTGACCCCGCGCCGAGCACCGTGCTTCGTCGTTTCGAAACAAGCCGCATCGCCCGCGCCCGCTCCAGCAACGTCGGACTCACACAATTCACACGGTGCGCACAGCGGCACGCCACCCATTCAAAAAACCAAAGCAGCAGGCGCTTCGGACCGCGTACCGTCTCCAGGCGTAGGCCATGCAGAGTATATACACGATATGGCACGCGCGCCATCACCGCGGCCAAACCTCCAAGCAACCCAGCCTTCGGAGTCCCCACATTGGTCACATCCGGGCGGATCCGGCGAAATAAACGAATCAGTGCCCACACACACCAAAGATCTTTGGCCGGGGAAGGATGACGCTTCATCTCCAAGGCATAGGTCGTTGCCCCTTCCTGCCGCACGGCGTCTAGTTCCCATCCAGCCGAGGAGATAACGCTGACATCGAAGCCTTGTTCTATTAGATGTGGCACGGAGCCACGGATCATGCCGATGCTCAAAGCCACCGTGAAGACGTAGGCCACCCTCGTCCGCTCTCGACTTGCTGTCGGAGTGAGGTGATCTGTCTTAGGATATGCTGTGAGGCTCTGAGACATGGTCGCGCACCATACTGACTTCGGGGAGTCGGCAAATCTGCTGCTTGCTGGAATTGTGCTCCTGACGCTCCTCCAATTACGACTTGGTGTAACCTCGCTTTCTACTCCCTTCAGCCTAACATCGCTCCATAAAAAAACGTTCTAGCGGCTGTTAGGAACTTGTGAGCGCGATATGGATGAGTTTGTTGGTCCTAAGGATTGCGAAAGCGATGGAGTGTATGCCTTTGAGGGTGTTTGGTAGGCGTTCGTAGTTTCTGGCGAGTCTTC
>JALYVA010000066.1 GCA_030853485.1 Acidobacteriota bacterium | reverse complement strand
TGCGCGATCCACACCGCTCATGCATACAACTCGACCCCGGCTGGTGAGGCCGAGGCCGGTCATGCTTTGGGGCTGACTGGATCTACAGTCCCTTTTTGACGAGGAAGGTGATGAGGTCTTTGACGCGATTGGAGTAGCCCCACTCGTTGTCGTACCAGCTGATGATTTTGGCGGTGTTGCCTCCGACGACCTTGGTGAGCTTGGAGTCGAAGATGCTGGAGAGGGGGTTGCCTTTGAAGTCGGAAGAGACGAGCTCTTCTTCGGTGTAGCCGAGGATGCCTTTAAGTTCGCCTTCGGCGGCCTTTTTGACGGCCTCGTTGATGCTTGCGACTGTGACCGGCTTGGTGGAGACGAAGGTGAGATCGACCAGCGAAACGTTGGGGGTGGGGACGCGGATGGCGAAGCCGTCGAGCTTGCCGTCCATCTCGGGGATGACGAGCTTGAGGGCCTTGGCTGCACCGGTCGAGGTGGGGATGGAGCTGAGTGCGGCGGCGCGGGCGCGGCGCAGGTCTTTGTGCGGGGTGTCGAGGATGACCTGGTCGTTGGTGTAGCTGTGGATGGTGGTCATGATGCCGGAGGCGATGCCGAAGGTGTCGTTGAGTACCTTGACGACGGGCGCGAGGCAGTTGGTGGTGCAGGAGGCGTTGGAGAGGATGTTGTGCTTGGCCGCGTCGTATTTGCCGTCGTTGACGCCGAGGACGAGGGTGATGTCTTCGTTGGTGGCGGGGGCGGAGATGATGACCTTCTTGACGGTGGTGCCGAGGTGGGCTTTGGCCTTTTCGCCGTCGGTGAAGAAGCCGGTGGATTCGACGACGATTTGTGCGCCGACGGAGGCCCAGTCTAGCTTGGCGGGGTCGCGCTCGGCGAAGACTTTGATCTGCTTGCCGTCGATGGCGATGAAGTCAGCTCCGTGGGTGATCTCCTGCTTGAGATTTCCGAGGATGGAGTCGTACTTGAGGAGATGGGCGAGCGTGGCCGGGGTGGTGAGGTCGTTCACGGCTACGAATTCGATTTCGGGATTGCCGAGAGCGGTGCGGAAGACGTTGCGTCCGATGCGGCCGAAGCCGTTGATGCCTACCTTTACTGCCATGATTTTCGGTGCTCCTGTCTGGTGCTGCGAGGTGTGTTTGGAATGCAGGGAACGTTGGTGGAGCGGCAAAACCGGCAACACTCCATCAAGCCGGATGCTATCACCGGGAGGCAGGTGGAGCAAATGAGGTGGTGGGTGTTCCGACGTTCCGCGATATGGCCATGGGGATCTGATGCGTTGATACACGAATGCTTGAAAGCGGTCTCGCTTCGCTCGACGCCCTCATCTCAGATTGAGATATGGGGCACGCGGCGGAGGTGGAAGCCGTTGTGCTGGAGGGTGGCGGCGGAGGTGCGCGGATTTGCGGGGGGCTTCGGCGCTGTGTTACAAGCGTCGTATGCGCGATTTGCGCGAATGGATAAGCGAAAAGATGAGACGACGCCCAAGACGTGGACCGAATGATTCGGAGTCCACGGGGAAGAGTGGGCAGGAGTTGCCCGCGAACCAACTTGCTCCCTTGAGACCAACGTATCCAGAGGCTTTGCCGGTGCACGCGGCGGAGACGGAGAAGCCTGAGGCGGAAGCTGAATCGAGTGCTTCTGCAGGGCAGGTTCCGGAGCATATGGCTGGGGCGGGTGCAGCCCCGCGGGAGAGCGTTGCTGCTGCTTCTTCCGACGCTGTTTCTGCGTCCGACGCGGCGACACGCGAGGCGCGGGCTGGGGAGCGTAAGGTAGAAGCTCCCGCGGAGCCGCGGATCGTGGTGGAGACGCAGCCTGAATCGCTGGGCACGCCGCCGGCCGAGCAGACTGCGCTGAAGTCGCCGAAAGGCTTTGTGGTACTGACGATCGGGCTGCCGGGTTCGGGCAAGACGACGTGGTACAAGCGGCGGGGGGTGACTCCGTTGTCGAGCGATCTGCTGAGGACGTTGCTGTTCGACGATATTACGGAGCAGCGCTACCAGGGGCTGGTGTTTTCTACGCTGCGAAGCCTGCTGCGTGCGCGGCTGATTGCGAAGATGCCGTGGAATTATGTGGATGCGACGAACCTGTCGCCGCATGAGCGCAGGCAGTGGATCAAGATGGCCAAAAGCTTCGGGTACGAGGTGCAGGCAGTGTTTTTCGATGTGCCGCTGGCGGTGTGCATGGAGCGGAACTCGAAACGCGACCGGCAGGTGACCGACGAGGTGATGCAGAAGATGGCCGAGCGTCTGAAGCCGCCGACCTTCAAGGAAGGGTTTGAGAAGATCACGGTGGTTCGCGTGAAGGGACATCCAGGAACGGCGGGAGAGCACGGTGCGCTCGATGCGCCGCCTGAAGTCGCGGGATAAACAAAGACACGACGGTAGGGATCATGTCCAGGGTTGGCGTTGAGTTCGCGAAGGTGAGCTACACGCTGGCTGGCGAGGCCGCGGAACAGTGTGGGCGCGTAATTCTGCGCGACGTTTCTCTGGAGCTTGAGGCTGGGACTACGACTGCGCTGTTGGGACGCAGCGGTTCCGGCAAGACGACGCTGCTGCGCATGGTGAACCGGTTGTTAGAGCCGACCTCGGGTGAGGTGCGGGTGGACGGCAAGGACGTCGCGCGGGCCGATGTGGTGGCGCTGCGGAGAAGCATCGGGTACGTGATCCAGGAGACCGGGTTGTTTCCGCATATGACGGTGGAACGCAATGCGGGGATGGCGTTAGAGCTGGCCGGGCGCGAGAAGAAAGACATTGCGGATAGGGTGCGCGAGGTCCTGGAGTTGGCAGGGCTGCACGATGAGGAGTTTCGCCGACGGTATCCCTGGCAGCTGTCGGGCGGGCAAAGGCAGCGGGTGGGTCTGGCGCGGGCATTGGCGACGGACCCGGGTGTGCTGTTGATGGATGAGCCGTTTGGGGCGCTCGATCCGCTAACGCGGGCGGAGATGCAGACGATGCTGCGCGGGCTGCTGGAGCGGGTGGGCAAGACGGTGGTGCTGGTGACGCATGATCTGGATGAGGCGCTCTATCTCGCCAAGCGAGTTGTGTTTCTGTCCGATGGGGCAGTTGTGGCGGACATGCCGGCGGAGGAGGTATCAGACTCGGAAAACCATTATGTAAAGAATTATGTTCGGGCTGTGCATCATTGGATTCCGGCATGATGGGGTTTCTGCGTGTGCACGGCTGGGAGATTGGCCGGCTGACGTTCGAGCATCTTTGGCTGACGCTGTCTGCGATGTTGCTGGCGGCTGGAGTGGGGCTTCCGCTGGGGATTGTGCTGACTCGAAGGCGGGCGCTGGCGAGGCCGGTGATCGGTGTGGCGAATGTGCTGCAGACCGTGCCGAGCCTGGCGCTGTTTGGGCTTCTGCTTCCGGTGCCTTGGCTGGGGGAGAATGCGGCACGGCTGGCGATTCTGGCATTGACCGGATATGCGCTGCTGCCGATTCTGCGCAACACGTATGCGGGTGTGGGAAGCGTGGACCCGGCGCTGACCGATGTGGCCAATGCTTTGGGAATGAATGGGTTGCAGCGGCTCATGAAAGTAGAGCTTCCACTGGCGGCGAGCGTGATTCTGGCGGGGCTGCGGACGGCGGCGGTTACGTGTGTGGGCGTGGCGACGATTGCGGCGGCGATCGGTGCGGGTGGGTTGGGGGAGCTGATCTTTCGTGGAGTGGCGAGTGTGGATAACGGGTTGGTGCTGGCTGGGGCGATACCTGCGGCGCTGCTGGCTTTGGTGGCGGATGCTGGGCTGGGGCTGCTGGAGAAGCGTATGACGGTACGGCGCTCGTGAAAGGATGGTCCGCTGCCGCGGGGGCCCACTGCGCGTGGGGCGGTCACTTCGTGACGGGTATACCCCTTCGGTTGGCGCTCCCGTTGGTCGCGAACAGGGATCTCGGCCCCGACCAATGGGAGGTCCTGGCGAAGCCGGTATGCCTGTCACGAAGTAAGCGCAGCGGGTCTGGGCGGCAGGCCACGTCTTTTTCGCTTCGTGTGTGCGCAGTTGCGGCGGTGGCAGCGCTGGTTGGGTTGACCGCGTGTGCGCCGCCGAGGTCTTCCCGGGTGACGATTGGGGCGAAGAATTTTACCGAGCAGGTGGTGCTGGGGGAGTTGCTGGCGCAGGAGATTGAGCAGGTGACGGGGCAGCCAGTGGCGCGGCGGTTCTATCTTGCGGGGAGCTATCTATGTCAGCAGGCGCTGGTGAGCGGGCGCATTGACGGTTATGTGGAGTACACCGGGACCGCGTTGACTGCGATTCTGAAGCAGCCTTTGCCTCCGGTTGGGCAGCGGGATCGAGCGACGGTGTTTCGGCGGGTAAGCGAGTTGTATGACACGCGGTATGGCGTGAAGGTGGGGCTCGGGCTGGGGTTTGAGGATACGTTTGCGATGGTGGTGCGTGGGGAGGAGGCGCGGCGGATGGGATTGAAGACGATCTCGGATGCGGTGAAGGTCGCGCCGCAGTGGAGACTCGGCGTGGGGTATGAGTTTGAGGAACGGCCGGATGGGCTGCGTGGCCTGGAGTCGACCTACGGGTTGAAGTTTGTGGGGCCGCCGCGCACGATGGACCTGGGGCTGCTGTATCGCGCGCTGGCCGGTGGGCAGGTCGATATGGTTGCGGGCAACTCGACGGATGGGCCGATTCGGGCTCTGGGGTTTGTGGCGCTCGAGGATGATAGGCATTACTTCCCGCCGTATGAGGCGGTGCCGCTGGTGAGAGAAGATTCGCTGCAGATGCACCCGGGGATTGCGACGGCGATGGCAAAGCTTGCGGGTCACGTGAGCGCGGACGAGATGCAGCGCATGAACGATGCTGTGGATGCGCAACACCGGGATGTGGGTGAAGTGGTGCGGGAATTCCGCAGAGCTAAGGGGCTTTGAGGTGGTAAGGCATTGCCGGTCTGCGGTGGACGACCTTAGAACCGGCAGTGCATTCGCCTGTTTTGATTCGTTAGAAGATTTGGCGGGTTTGTTGTTGCAGGCCGCTTCTGTCGACCAGCAGGGGTGAGGCATCCCGATCTGCGTGTGGGTGGCGGAGTCGTTGCAGCGATGCGAGGTGCAGCAGAAAAAATAACGGCACGAGGAACACCGGCACCATCACCAGCGGATACTGCGAGATCAGTTGGTTGGGCGTCTGCCGTGCGAGTAACTGGAGCGGCGATGGCGAAGTAAGCATTCCGGCTGTGATCGCGACGACCAGGTCGAGGATTCCGAGAAAATTCCATGCGCGTAGAAAAGCATCAGCTTGATTCCACCGGCGGATCTGCGCGAAGGCAACGATCGGAGCGAGGAGACCGACCAGGACGTCGCCGATGCCCGCGGGCAGGGCGAACGCGTCAGGAAGCGCACCCATGGCGTAGAGCACCAGGAAGACGGCACCTTCCACGCGAAAGAACTGCAGACCTGCGAGCCACTGTTGCGGCACAGCGTCGACGACGCGCCGGAAAGGCCGCCACCAGCGAAACAGAATGATGCCAAGGATGATTGGCCCTAGAAGTCCGTACTGGATGGTGGGGATCTGCCGGAATGGCGCGTGATAGAACCCGGCCCGTGCGGGAAGCAAGGCAGCCACGTAGAACGCGGCGACCAGGGCTGCAGCGGTCCAAAGCGCGACGCGGCGGTGTGGTGCGGACCAGCCGGCAGTCTTCAAGGAACGTCTGAGGCCGAACAGCAGCGCGATCAGGGTGGCCGAAGTGCCGAGTGCCATGACAGGAAACAGAAAGGCGGGAACGGGAAGGCTCATGCTGCGATCTCCTGGTGATGAGGTAGCAAATAGATGTATATGCATGTATTTAAGATTCATGCGATTGCATAAAATCTGTCGGCCTGATACCTGTAGATACAGGTATGCCGATGAAGCGAAGCGATAATTTGGGCGTGGGAACAGGGGTGGTGATTGCGCTGCCTTGTTTGTGTGCGAATTTGCGAAGGGCGGCGCGCGTGGTTACGCAGTATTACGATGAGGAGATGCGTTCGAGCGGGCTGCGCCTTTCGCAGTTCACGCTGTTGCAAGCGTTGTACAAGGCGCCTGGAATCTCGCAGAATCGATTGGCTGGTTTGCTGGAGTTCGACAGCACGACGCTGACCCGGACGCTGGGTTCTCTGCGCCGGAAGGGATGGCTGCTTGCGGAACCGGGCCAAGACCGTCGCGAGCTTCGGCTCTCTCTCACAGGTGCGGGGCTGCAGGAATATAAGCGGGTTGTCCCCTATTGGCAGCGGGCGCAAAGGAGGATGCGAAGAGAGTTGGGCGAGCCAGACTGGAAGCTGGTGGAGACGGCTGCGCTGCGCGTGGCGGCGCTGACAACATCGGAAGGAGCTTGAGGTGGCGGATGCGGGCGAGCCCTGGTTGAGGGGCACGTTGATGGAAGTGGATGCGGTGCGGCGGCAGGTGCTGCATGCGCTGGAACTGGCAAGCGAAGATGTGGAGCGTTGGTGTGCGGGGCTGAGCGACGCGGAGGTGAATGCCCGGCCGCATGGGTTGGCTCCCGTGGCGTTCCATCTGCGGCATATTGCGCGAAGTCTGGATCGGCTGCTGACGTATGCGGAGGGCGGGAGCTTGTCGGAGGCTCAGATGGAGGCGCTTGGGAGTGAGATGGACGGTGGGGCTTTTGCGGGGGATGTGATGGAGGAGGTCCGGACGGGGTTGGAGAAGGGGCGGCGACGTGTGATGGCGATCGATGCGGGGAGTTATGAAGAGGCTCGCAGGGTCGGGAGAGCAGGGCTGCCGGGTACGGTGGGCGGCTTGATGGTGCATTGCGCGGAGCATACGCAGAGGCATGTGGGGCAGGCGGTGACGACGGCGAAGGTGCTGATGGAAATGCGTTGCAGTGCACAATCCACTGCGTTGAACGGTTAATTTAAGCGATTATTTTGACCCTTCAACCATGCCGGTGTTGAATCGGTGCGAGGCGAACGATGCGATCTGCGCAAGAAGCTGATGCAGGGAAGACAAAGCACGGAGCAGTGCTCACGTTAGCGGGGATTTGCGCTGCGGTTTTGTTGCGTGTGTAGCGGTTCCGATGTTTGTGATCCGGCTGTTTTGTCCGCAGGGTGCGGGGAGTTGCAGCTTGCGTTGAGGGTGCGAAAGGCGGGTCCGTGGGTGGCGGGTTTGTGCGTTGTGGTTGTCGCGTTGTTGGCGGTTCGGCTGTGGAAGAAGACGCGAGCCGGAATGCGGATCCTGCTCGTTGGCTTGTTCTGTTTCGCATTGAGCGGTGCCATCTTTGCGAACGTCAATATTTTCGAAAAGATGTTTCACCCTTATGACTCACCCGCGTTTAGGAGTGCGGCGGAGTTGAAGGTCGATGCAGATGACAAGGTGCTGGCCGTCACGATAGGACAGAATGCGAGGGCGTATCCGATTCGTACGATGGGCTATCACCACATTGTGAATGACACGGTGGGTTGTGTGGCGATCGCGGTGACCTATTGCACGCTGTGTCATACGGGGCTGGTGTGGAGCCGGATGGTGGAAGGAAAATTACTGCGCTTTCGTCTGGCGGGTATCAACAACGGCGATGCGTTGCTGCGCGATGAGCAGACCAGCAGTATTTGGCAGCAGAGCACGGGGGCGGCCATCTTTGGTTCGCTGAAAGGGAAGCATCTGGAACTGGTTCGGAGCGATGAGTTGAGCCTCGGTCTTTGGAGGAGAGAGCAGCCGCAAGGCACGGTGTGGCGGCCCGATGTGCGGTATGTTGCCGAGTATGATCCGAAGGACTGGGAGCGGCATGTAGAAGGGACACGCACGGTGGTGGACACGGCGAGGTCTGGTGTGCGGCCGCATGAGCTGATGTTGGGAGTCGCGGTCGCGGGGCAGGACAAGGCTTATCCGGTGGAGGCGATTCTCGCGGCGAGACTGATTCAAGATCGTGTTGGGGGAACGTCTGTTCTGCTTGTGGTTGGACCGGATGGCGCTTCGATTCGCGTCTTTGAAGGGTTTGGTGGAGGGGAAGGATGCGACCTTGATCTTTGCCAAGGGTGGGGGCGACGCCGTGATGAGCGATACCGAGACGGGAAGCACGTGGAACTTCCAAGGGTGTGCGGTGGAGGGCAGGATGGCGGGACGTTGCCTGAAAGAGATCGATGCGCACAAGGACTTCTGGTTCGACTGGATGAATCATCATCCTGATTCGAGCGTGTACAGGGGGTGAGTTATTGGTGCCTGCGAGCTGGAGGGCTTACTGTGCCGGAGAAGAAAATGGTTCTTGCTCAGATCCACCACCCATGAGGAGTGGGGACCCGATCATGAATTTATTGTCTGATGTGTGCCATGAGCTAGTTGGCCTTAGCTGACGAGGTGACCCATTTTTTCGCGTTTGGTGTCGAGATAGCGCTGGTTGGTGGGTGCGCTGGGGACCTCAGCAGATAGGCGTTCGACGACCTGAATGCCAGCGAGTTCCAAGGCTTTGACCTTTTCGGGATTGTTGGTGATGAGGCGGACGGCGGGGACCTTGAGAAGCTTGAGAATTTGTGCGGGAAGCTCGAAATGACGGCAATCGGCTTCGTAGCCGAGCTCGAGGTTGGCTTCGATGGTGTCGAGCCCCTGGTCCTGGAGTTCATAGGCGCGGAGCTTGGCCATGAGGCCGATGCCGCGGCCCTCCTGCTGCTCGTAGAGGAGGATGCCGGCGCGGGCTTCTGTGATGGTGTCCATGGCGAGCTCGAACTGCTGGCGGCAGTCGCAGCGCAGAGAGTGGAAGACGTCGCCGGTGAGGCATTGGGAGTGGATGCGGACGATAGGCGGGGCAGTGTGGATGTCTCCCATGACGAGGGCCACGGCGGACTCGATGCGGAGTTCCGGTGCGGGGATTTTGCTGTTGCAGGGAGCGGGATGTTCGATGGTGCCTTCAAAGCCCATGATCCGAAATTGTCCCCAGCGCGTGGGGAAGTCGGCGTCGGCTACTTTGGTCACGCTGGCCAGGGGCATGATTTCATTATACGTTTCGAGGATCATGCGAATTGGATTCGCGGCGGCGCGGCTTTGATGCAGGGAACGTGCAGACGTGGGTTCGCGGAGGGTGGGGGTAGAGTAGAGCTGTGACGCAGAACGATCCCAAGCTGATCCTGATAACGCTGCTGGTGGAGCTGGGCGTGGCGGCTGCGGTGTCGACGTCGCTGGCGCGGTCGAAGACGTTCAAGAACCTTCTGCTGGCCAGACAGCGGAATGCGCGCGAGACGGCGCTGCTGGTTGCGATCCTGTGCGTGCCGCTGATACTTGGCGTATGGATTCGAACGATGGTGCCGAATTTTCTGGCCGCCGATCTGTCATTTGAGACCACGATCCTGCTGGGGATTCTGGTGGGGCCATTGGCCGCGATGGCGGGGGGCGCTGCGTTGGCTGTTCCTGCGGTGCTGCACCATGAGTACTGGGCGCTGCCGGTGAATTTGCTGGTTGCGGCGATCTCCGGTGCGTTTGGCCGTTTTGTCGATCCCGAGGATGTGTGGTCGTTTTCGCCAATGATCGATCTGAGCATTTACCGCTGGGTGACGCGGAACCTGCGCAGACCGCATCTGGACCGGCAGATACTGCTGCTTCTGCTGGTGGCTGGAATGCAGTTTGGCACGAGCTTGCTGGGCCGGTTCTATCCGCGGCATTTTTTCGAGTTATATTCGCCAATATGGTGGGTGGAGTTGTTGATCTGCGCGAATGCTCCGATCGTGGTTGGGATCCCGTTGAAGATCTGGAATGCGATTCGCGTGGAACGAAAGCTGGAAGAGCAGGGAATGCTGCTTCTGGAGGCGCGACTGGATGCGTTGCAACGGCAGATAAACCCTCACTTTCTGTTCAACACGCTCAACTCGATCACGTCGCTGGTGCGTTCGCAGCCGGAGCTGGCGCGAGAGATGATCGTGAAGCTGGCGAACATATTGCGTGTGCTGCTGAAAGATCGCGAGGCGTTTCTGCCTCTGCGGGAGGAGCTCCAGTTCACTGACGATTATCTGGATATCGAGGTGGTGCGTTTTGGAGACAAGTTGAAGGTGGTGAAAGAGATTGCAGAGGAGACGCTGGAGATCGTGGTGCCAGGAATGCTGCTGCAGCCTTTGATTGAAAACAGTATCAAGCATGGGCTGGAGCCGCGGATTCATGGCGGGACGGTGACGCTTCGCAGCCGGATTACAAGTGAGGGCAGGCTGCTGGTGGAGGTAGAGGATGACGGAGTGGGCATGGCGCCGGAGCGAGAGGATGTCTCGCCGGTGAGCGGGTTGCTTCGGCCTGGCACCGGAATCGGCATGCGCAATGTACGGGAGCGTATGGAGGTGCTGTATGGCAAGCTTGCGGAGGTTGAGATCAACAGCAGGCCGGGGCGAGGGACGAAGGTGACGCTGCTGATGCCGATTCTCGATGCCGATGCCGAGGCCTGGGGACCGCTGGGGGCGGCGGCGGGGCAGGCGATCGGTCACTTGCTGGAAGATGCGGTGAGGGCGATGACTCGGTCTTAAGAGGTGACCGCAAGCACGCTCGCGGGTCTGGGGTGCTGCCGGGACTGGATACAGGATCAGTGCTGCCTGGTTCGGTGGATGACGCGCTGGTAGTACTCCTCGTAGAGCGGGATGACGCGGGAGGCGCAGAAGTTGTCCTGCGCAGTCCGTCGGCCTGCTTGTGCCATGGCCTGCAGGCGATGGTCATCCTGGAGCAGCTCGATGGCGGCTGTGGACATTGCTTCGACATCGCCTACCTCGAACAGCAGCCCGTTGTGACCGTCTTCGATCAGTTCCGAGACGCCTCCGACGCAAGTTGCGATGCTGGGGACGCTGCAGGCCATGGCTTCGAGCGCGGCGAGACCGAAAGACTCCATTTCGCTTGGCATCAGCATGAGGTCGGCGAGGGGAAGAAGCTCGTTCACATTGTCCTGTTTGCCGATGAAGTGAATGCGGTCCTGCACGTTGTGTTTGCGAGCGAGATACTCGGCAACGCTGCGGTCTGGGCCGTCACCGATGAGCAGAAGGCGTGCGGGCATCGACTTGGCGACGCGAGCGAAGACCTCGACTACATCCTGGACCCGTTTGACGGGGCGAAAATTTGAGAGATGGACAAGAAGGCGTTCGCTGGGTTGTGCGTAGCGGGGACGCATGGCCGCGACCAACTCCGGATTGCGCAGATAGACGTCGCAGTTGACGAAGTTGCGGATGACTTCGATCTCCGAAGCGACTCCGAAGGCTTCACGGGTGCGGTCGCGCAGGTAGCTGGAGATGCTGGTGACGCCATCGGACTCTTCGATGCCGAATTTTGTGATCGGCAGATAAGACCGATCGAGTCCGACAAGCGTGATGTCTGTGCCATGGAGCGTAGTAATGAAGGGGAGGTGGCGCCCGCGGGAGGCGAGCATCTGGCGCGCCAACAAGGCGCTGACAGAGTGGGGAATGGCGTAGTGCACGTGAAGGAGGTCGAGCGAGTAGAACTCGGCTACCTCGGCCATGCGGGTAGCGAGGGCAAGGTCGTAGGGCGGGTGCTCAAAAAGCGGGTAGTTGGAGACGGCCACTTCGTGGAAGTGAATGTTGGCTTCGCGTCCGGTAAGACGGAAGGGCTGGGAGTAGGTGATGAAATGGATGTCATGGCCGCGCGCGGCGAGTTCGATGCCAAGTTCGGTGGCGACGACTCCGCTGCCGCCGTACGTGGGATAGCAGGTGATGCCGATCTTCATAGACGTCCCGTAGAGCTTGCTTGTGTGCGCTGCCGTTTGAGGTACGAAACCAGAACGTTAAAAGACGCGCTGAGGCGAATGGGCAACATCTCGCAGCGCGGCGTTGGAGGGGACGCTTTCCTCGTCGATGCTCCCCAGGGCGAGGTTCCCATAGTGGATGAGTTGCGGCGCATTTGGATGCAGGGCGGTCGCCGGAACCTCAGCGAGAAGCGCGTTGCGTTCGATGTCGCGCTCCCTGCGCAGGCGCGTGGTGACCTGGGCTAGCGCGCTGTCGTTGTAGCCGGGGTGGCAGCATAGTTCGAAGGTGCCGTGCGCGGGAAGCGCGTGCAGAATGTCGCGCAGGGCGGATGCGTCAAGCTGGCCCGTGGACGTGATGCCGAGAGTGCCTTCGGTTGTGAGCACCTTGCGGGCGCGGATCGCAGGCTGCTGTTCAAAGTGCGGCTTCAGACGGGAGAGTATCTTGACCTGCAACCGGCGGAGGGTGCTGCCGTGGCCGAGGGCGAGATTCCATTTCGGCTCGAAGGGATTGCGCAGGGCCCGAATGGAGCAGCGTTCCGCAGCGCGCAGGAGGGGGCGAGTCACGGCGGGAAAGAGATGCGTGTGCTTGTGCGTGTCCAGGTGGGTGATGCGGATACCGGCACGCTGCAGGTTTTCTATTTGTGCGATTGCCTCGCGCTCTATCTCCTCTTCGCGAATGGAGCCTGAGTAGAGTGCTTTGACGAAATCAGAAAGTGAGGGACGGAATGTCTTTCCGTCGCCGCTGACCAGGGTTGGAATGTGATCCGAAGGCAGGACGGGTATGCCGTCTACCAGCACGATGTGGCATCCGACTCCAAGGGTGGGATTGGCGTGTGCGATCGCTACTGCGTCGTCGAATGCAGCGCCAGTAGCCATGAGCGTAGCCGAGGTCAGCACGTTGGCCTGGTGAAGTTCGGCGATGGCCCGGTTGACGCCTGGCGTCAGGCCAAAGTCGTCTGCGTTGATGATGAGCCTGAGTGCCATGGAGAGTGTTTAGGGTACGCTGCCCGCTTCGGCTAGCGCAATTCTCGCGGAGAGGGGTCAACTCGCATTCACTATTCTAGGGCAGAGAGTTCAAGCTGTTGTGCCATTCCCGACGTGCCTTTTTCGTGGAGTGTCACCTTCGCAGGCATATGCTGTTGTTCGACTGCGCCGGGAACGACCAAAGGCAGAGGCAGGCAAAACGGACTGTGACGGGATGCTGTTGCCGCCCTCTGCCCCTGGCTATGGGTGTACATGGAGCGTTGCTGTGAGCGGGGTGTCGGCGGAAGATGAGCCCGCCGCTATTTTGTAGTCGCCGGGCAGAAGCTGCCAGCCATTCTTTTCGGTGTTGAAAATGGATAGCGTGAGGGGATTGAGAGTGAGTGTGACGTCCTTTGATTGACCGGGTTCGAGAAGGACGCGTTGCCAGGCTGCCAGGCGCTGGTAATCTTCTTTTGCCGCGGCGGGTAGAGTGACGTAAACCTGAGCGACTTCGGCGCCTGAACGCTGGCCGGTGTTACGTACCGTGAAGTGGACCGTGTGCTGCGCGTCGTCGACAGTGAGGCCGGAGTAGGTGTACGTGGTGTACGAGAGACCGAAGCCGAAGGGGAACAGCGGCTGCCTGTGCGTGGCCTCGAACCATTTGTAACCAACCTTGGCGCCTTCTGTGTAGTGAACGTCGAAGGGAGCGACTTTGCGGGTCACATTTGGCGCGTCGGCCGGCACGCCCTCGAGGCCCGGGACTACGGGATGGGGAAGCTGCGCGTCATCTTTGGCGAAGGTGACCGGCAGCTTGCCCGACGGGTTGACGTCGCCGAAGAGGACGTTAGCGAGAGCCTGAGCGCCGCCGATCCCGGGGTACCACATCTCGGCGATGCCGCGTACTTTGTCTGCCCATGGCATGCTGACCGGGCCGCCAGTTTCGAGAACGACGATGGTGTTGGGATTTGCGGCGGCGACCGCTTCGACCAGAGCATCCTGATGATCGGGCAGCGAAAGGCTGGCGGCGTCCACGTCCTCGCGCATGTGTTGGCTGACAAAGACGATAGCGAGGCTGGAAGATTTGGCGAGGTCGGCAGCGGCGGCATGGTCCTCTCCGCTGTTGTACTTCACGGTCGCGTGGGGAGTCTTCGCGCTGATGTACTTGAGTGGCGAGGAGGGAAAATAGACGACCTCTTCCCAGGCCGGAGTGCCCGGCTTGGGATCGATTGCGTTGCCTCCGGGAGGATCTACCTGCGTAGAGCCGCCGCCTGACATGACACCAATGTCGGCATGCGAGCCAATGATGGCGATGGAAGTTGCCGCGGAGGATTTGAGCGGCAGGATATCGCCTGCATTCTTGAGCAGGACGATGCTTTCTTCTTCAATGTGCTGTGCCTCGTCGCGCCCGCGGAAAGGATCGACGACAGTCCGGATCGGAGGATCGTCGACAACCCCGGCGGCGAACATGCTGCGCAGGATGCGGCGGTCCATGTCTTCGAGGCGGGCCATGGGGACTTTGCCATCCTGAACGGCCTTCTTAAGGGCTCCCTTGAACAGGTCTTCATCGCCGGGCATGTCCTGATCGAGTCCGGCGAGCGCGGCTTTGACGGTGCTGTGGGTTGCGGTCCAGTCGGAGACGACGAAGCCTTGGAAGTTCCAGTCCTTCTTGAGCACCTGGTTGAGAAGATAGTCGTTCTCGCAGGCCCAGCTGCCCTCGACGAGGTTGTAGGAGCACATGACGGCCGAGGGATGGGCGATGCCGATCGCGATCTCGAAGGCCAGCAGGTCGGATTCGCGCATGGCCTTTCTGTCGATCAGCGCGTTGACCACGGTGCGGCCGGTTTCCTGATCGTTCATGGCGTAGTGCTTGATGTCGTTCATGATGTGGTTGGAGAAGACGCCTTTTTCGAGCGTACCCACCATGGTGCCGGCGAGCAGCGGGTCTTCGCCGGCGTATTCGAAGTTGCGTCCGTTGCGCGGCTCGCGGGTGATGTCGACCCCGCCTCCGATGGTCATGTTAAATCCTTGCTGGCGCAACTCTCGTCCGATGACCGAACCGTAGAGGAAGGCGGAGTCGGTGTCCCAACTGGAGGCCGCGCCGAGGGTGGAGGGCAGCAGGGTGGCATAGCGGCTCTGATATGCGGCCATGCGGATTCCGACCGCGGAGTCGGCAAGATCGATGCCAGGAATGCCGAGACGTTCGATGTCGACCATGTAGCCCGCCCCGAAGTTGGACCCTGGGTAGATGGGGTCGCCTTTGCGCAGCACGCCCCAGCCGTAGCCGTGCACCAGCTGAATTTTTTCATCGAGCGTGAGCTGGCGAACAACCATGTCGGCGCGCTGGTCTGGCGAGAGAGAGAGGTTCATCCACGGCATCTTCGAGGGGCTGCCCGCGGACATCTTCGCGGGGTCCTTGGCGTCTGCCTGCGCGAGGACGAAGTGGCTGCAGGAGACGAGCAGGAGGGCGATGGCCGAGGTGCTGGAGATGGATCGAAGGTGTGTGGTCAGAGGCATTCAAGCTCCTTGCGATTATAGAAAGTGGAAGTGCGGCAGCCGGAGCGCAGCTTCAGGTGCATCACTGTTTGCGGGACGGATAGAAGTCTAACTGAAGCGAAAGGTATAAGTAAAACGCTTGTCTTACGCGTCCGTCAGAGCGAGTCACGGCCAGTGCGACGTCCCGCTGCCCGATCGTCGGACGAAGTGCGCGGCTGAGAAGGCGGGCTACTTGGCGAAGAGCTGATTGATGTCGACGAAGGCCTTGAACTCAAGTGCGTTCCCTGCGGGGTCGAGGAAGAACATGGTGGCCTGTTCGCCGACCTCGCCGCGGAATCGGATGTAGGGTTCGATGATGAATGGTACGTCGGCATGGCGGAGGCGTTCGGCGAGGGCCTGCCAAGTTTCGATCGAGAGTACGACACCGAAGTGCGGTATGGGAACGTCATGGCAATCGACTGGATTGTGGTGCGCTTTGCTTTGACCTGCGCCTGGCTTGAGATGCGCGACGATCTGATGGCCGAAGAGATCGAAGTCGATCCACTGCGCCGAACTTCGACCTTCGGCGCATCCCAGGATAGTGCCGTAGAAGGCGCGGGCAGCGTCAAGATCGTCGACGGGAAATGCAATGTGAAACGGGGTAAGCGCCACGTTGTCCTCCTGCCTCTCGATCATACGATGGCGGAAGAGGTGCGATGCTGGCTTGAGGTGCGAGGAAGATTACGCAGATCCTTCGGACGGGGAGGCGGGCAGGGGGGCGGCAAGGACATCTTTTTGTTCGCGGAGCCGGAGTCAGGAAGCGTCGCTGGGCAGTCGAACGACGAACTCGGTGTTGCCGGGTTGCGAGCTGAAGCGGATGGTGCCGCGGTATTGCTCGACGATGCGCTGCACGATGCCGAGACCGATACCGGTGCCAACGCCTACCGGCTTGGTGGTGAAGAAGGGGTCGAAGATCTGGGCCTGGGCTTCGAGCGGAATGCCGGAGCCATCGTCTGCGACGCTGATGCAGAGGTCGGTATGAGGGCTTTTCGCGCCAGGGGAGTGCTCCGCCCAGGTGCGTACACGGATGTGTCCATGGGGACCAACAGCGTCGATGGCGTTATCGAGCAGGTTGGTCCAGATCTGATTGAGCCCGGTGCATTCGCTTTGCAGCAAAGGAAGTTCGGTGGCGAAGTTCTTTTCGAGCACGATCTCCTTTTCGCGCATCTTGTGGGCGAGGATGACCATGGTCGCATGGATGCTGTTGTTGACGTCGATGGTCTGCTTCTGTCCTTTGCCTTCGTAGGCGTAGGACTTTACTGCGTGCACGAGGTCGGTGACGCGGCCGATGCTTTCTTCGATGGTACCGACCAACTGCATGCTGGACGCCATGGCCTCGAGCCAGCTGAGGGCGTCGGCCAGCAACTCCCCGTCGAAATCCTTGCGAACGCGTTCCAGTTCCTGCGCGTCCATGCCGATCGATACCAGTGTGGGCGCCACCTTCCATGCGTTTGCGATGTGGATGGACTCGAGCCACTCCGCGAGAGCTTCCTCGGCGTCGCTCTGCTCGATGGAGTTCATCAGCAGGGGCTGCCTGGCGGTCATGGCTTGTTTCTGGAGATCGTACATGCAGGTCTTCTGCTCACGGGTCAGCTCGCGCTTGCTGAAGCTGGAGGAGAGCTCCTGCATACGGACGAGATTGTCGCGAAGCTGGGAGGCGGCCCTGCGCGCGGCTGCACCAGGGTTGTTGAGCTCGTGCATGAGCCCGGCGGCGAGAGTGCCCAGCGACGCCATCTTCTCCTGCTGCACCGTTGTGCTCTGGAGCTTCTGAAAGCGATAGGCCATGTCGCCCAGGATCGACTTGCGCACGGTCGGGCAGGTGGTCATCAGCTTCCAGAACTGGTCTTCGTCGAGCTGCACCAGACGGCAGGATTGTATGGCCTGGATGCTGCTGGAGTTCGGGATGTTCGCAAGCAAGGGAAGTTCGCCGAAGGTCGTGCCTGCTTCGATCGTAGCCAGTGTGATGTCACGTCCGTCCGCGGTCGTTTGAAAGACGCGCAAGTCGCCCTCAAGCAGGATATAGAAGAAATGCGCATGCTCGCCCTGCCGTACCAGCAGCTCGTCCATTCCAAGGTGGATGTCCCTGACGTTCTCGACACAGTAAATCTCTTCATCTTTAAGTGTGGAAAAGAGTGGAATTTTGCGGAGCTGCAGAAACAGCTGCTCATTCATCTTCTTGGCGGTTGCGGTTTGGACGGCCTTGGTTTGTTCGCTCATTGGTGAAGTGGGTTGATGCCTTTCAAAGCGTAGCTAAATACTGGTGAACGAACTGGATTGCGATGGAACCCTCGCCGACGGCGGAGGCGCAGCGTTTGACCGAGTTGAAACGGACATCGCCGGCGACAAAGATGCCGGGAACGCTGGTTTCCAGCAGGTACGGATCGCGTTCGAGCTTCCAGGACTGCGGCGCCTTTGCCTTGAGGTCGGGGCCGGCCAGGATGAATCCTTTGCTGTCGCGGTAAAGCTCCGGCGGCAGCCAGTCAGTCTTTGGCGCAGCGCCGATAAAGATGAACAGGGAGCTGGTGGGACGGGCTTCATCGCCGTGCGGCGTTTTCAGCTGCAGACACTCCAGGTGGCCATCACCCGACATGCCGAGGACCTCTGTGCCCGTCTCGACCGTGATGTTAGGCGTCGCCTCGATCTGGTCGATGAGGTACTTCGACATGCTGCTCTCGAGCGATTTGCCACGGACCAGCATATGCACCTTAGCGGCATACCGGGAAAAGTGCATGGCGGCCTGGCCTGCTGAATTTGCGCCGCCGACGATGTAGACGGTCTCTTCGCGGCAGGACATAGCCTCGGTCAGGGCTGCGCCGTAGTACACGCCCGCTCCGCTCAGGCTTTCTGAGCCGGGTACATTGAGCTTGCAGTAATCCACTCCAGTCGCAATGAGGCAGACGTGGCAGGTGACCTCGCGGCCGTCTTCCATGGTGAGGATGCGGTACTGGTTTTCCGTTCGCAGGTTGGTCACCCGTTGGGTGAGGAACTCCGCGCCGAGGCGGTTGGCTTGGAGGAAGGCTCGTTTGGCCAACTCTTCTCCACTGAGGCCCTCGGGAAAGCCGAGATAGTTTTCGATTTTGGAGCTTGAGCCGGCCTGTCCACCGGGCGCGGCGGCTTCTACGACGAGCGTACGCAGGCCCTCGGAGGCACCATAGACGCCTGCAGCCAGGCCGGCAGGTCCTGCGCCGATCACGACGACGTCGTAGAACTCTTGCTGGGCCTGTGTCCGCAGGCCTACCTTGGCCGCAATTTCGGTCGAGCTCGGCTGCACCAGGGCTGTGCCGTCGCCGAAAAGGATGACGGGGAGCTTGGCGTCGTCGAGGCCCTTTTCTTTCAGAAGATCAATCGCTTCCGGAGTAGCTTCCGGGTTCATCCAGAGGTACGGGATACGGTTTCGGGAGAGAAAGTCACGCACGGCATGGTCCATGGCGGACCAGCGCACGCCGATAACGCGGATGCCTTCGAAGGGGGGCTTGTAGCCTTGCTTCCAGCTTTCGAGCAGATCATCGAGGACAGGGTAGAGTTTTTCTTCCGGCGGGTCCCAGGGCTTGTTCAGGTAGTAGTGGATTTTAGCCGAGTTGATGGCGCGGATCGCGGCTTCCGTATCGGCATAGGCGGTCAGAAGAACGCGTTTGGCGTTGGGGTAGATCCTGAGCGCTTCCTGGAGAAAATCGACGCCAGTCATTCCCGGCATGCGCTGGTCGGAGAGCATCAGCGCGACGGTGTCTTTGCGTTCTTTCAGTTGACGGCAGATATCGAGCGCGGCTGCACCGGAGGCGGCGCGGATAATGCGGTAATCCTGCCCGTAGTGTCGGCGCAAATCCTGAACCACAGCCTCCAGCACGCTGGTATCGTCGTCGATGGCGAGTAATACAGGTTTAGGCATGTCTCTTTTATACTTGGTGCTGGGGTTTCGTTCTCTATGAGCGGCTCGTTCTTGTTCCCTGGTATTTAGATAGGAACAACGCTGCGTATGATTCGATTGTGTGACGTGCTGCAAGGGTTCAGAAACTCTTGTTTGCCAGGGAATGGCGGCAAGGTGCCTCTCCCAGCGCAGTTTGAAGCGGGTGTCCGAATAGTAGACACAATCCCTGCTGTTGCAGCAATCCACCGATAAGGTGATTGCGGGCATCCAACCCGCAGGAGACGACGTTACCAATGATTCGACTTATTCTCGCTGATAACCAGGCGATCTTCCGGGCAGGCGCGGCCAGGACTTTGGCCCTTGAAGAAGACATGCGCATTGTGTCGCAGTGCGATGACACGAGCCGCCTTCATTCGGCTGTGGAGGCCGCTCGGAACTCGATTGTGCTGCTTTCGTCGAGCTTTCGGGTGGATGTTCGAGACCTGGCGGCGCGGGCGGCTGGAGCGGGCAGCCGGGTGATCCTGGTCGCAGAGAATCATGAGCAGGTTTCGGAAGAGATCGCCGGGCTGTTGGACGGCGTACTCTGCCGCAATGTTACAGGTACGGTGCTGGTGGATTGCGTTCGGCAAGTGGCGCGGGGCAAACGCTTTATTCAACGTTCTAACGTGATGGTGATGCAGCCGGCGGACACGGTGGGTGCTCGCGTGCGCGATCGTCTGACGCCGAAAGAGATGCAGATTGTTGCGCTGATTGTTCAGGGCTGCAAGAACAAGGACATTGCGATGCAGCTTGGCACCAAGGAGCAGGTGATCAAGAACTACTTGCGGAGCATCTATGACAAGACCGGTGTTTCCGACCGGCTGGAGCTCGCACTGTTCACGATTCACCATCGGGTACTTGCAGAAGCCGCGGAACAGGCAGGCAGTGAGTTGCTTGTGAGGACTGCGTAGGGCAGTGGTCGAATGAAAAAGGCGGTCTTTAGGCCGGTCGTGAGTGCTGCGGTCATTGCATGTGCAGGACGCCGCGAATGATCAGTTCAGACTTAGCGTGAGAGCGTCACAGCCCCATCTGGGCGGATTGTTTTTCCGCCGCCTGTGTTGCGGGTGAGACTTTTTCGGCGATGCTTTTAGCCTGGGTGAAGAGGAGAAGGTAATCGGGGCCGCCGGCCTTTGAGTCAGTGCCGCTCATGTTGAATCCGCCGAAGGGATGGGCGCCTACCATAGCCCCGGTGCATTTGCGGTTGAAGTAGAGATTACCGACGTGGAACTCGGTGCGAGCGCGTTCAAGCTTCTCTCGTGAACTGGAGTAGACGGCGCCGGTAAGGCCGTACTCGGTATTGTTGGCGATGGCGATCGCATCGTCGAAGCTCTGCGATTTGATGACGGCGAGCACAGGGCCGAAGATCTCTTCGAGCGCGATCCGGGCGGTGGGTGCGACGTCGGCGATCACCGTTGGGGCGATGTAGTATCCGCGCTCCGGCGTTTCGATGGCTTTGCCGCCGGTGAGGATGGTGCCTTCTGTCCTGCCGATTTCGAGATAGTAGAGGACTTTGCGGAAGGCTTTTTCGCTGATCACGGGTCCGGCGTAGAAGTTCTCCGCGGGGCTGCCGGACTGGATGGCGAGGACGCGTTCCTGGAGGCGATCGCAGAACAGATCGTAGATGCTGGCAGCGACGATGACGCGTGAGCAGGCGGAGCATTTCTGGCCATTAAAACCGAAAGCGCTGGCGACGACGCCTTCGACGGCGGCATCGAGGTCGCAGTCGGCTTCGACAATGATGGAGTCTTTGCCGCCCATTTCAAGGATGGTGCGCTTGATGAAGATCTGGCCGGGGGGCGTTTTTGCGGCCCGCTCGTGGATTTCGAGTCCGACGGCTTTGGACCCGGTAAAGGCGATGAAGCGGGTTTGCGGATGAGCGACGAGGGCGCTGCCGAAATCGGGCCCTTCTCCAGGGCAGAAGTTGACGACGCCGTCGGGCAGGCCGGCCTCTTCAAGCAATTCCATAAATTTAGCCGCAATGGTGGGGGCGTCTACCGAAGGCTTAAGGATGACGGTGTTGCCGCAGACGATGGAGGCGGCGGTCATGCCGGCCATGATGGCGAACGGGAAGTTCCATGGCGGAATGACCGCGCCGACGCCTAGCGGAAGGTAGCGCAGCTGATTGCGTTCGCCGGGAAACTGGATAGGCGTGGTGGCCTGATTCAGGCGCAGCGCCTCGCGGCCGTAGAACTCGAGGAAGTCGATGGTTTCGCCTACATCGGCATCAGCCTCTGCCCAGTTTTTGCCCACTTCGAGTGTGAGCCAGGCGCAGAACTCAAGGCTGCGCTCGCGGATCATTTGAGCCACGCGGAAGAGCAGGTCGGCGCGTTGTTGGACGGGGGTGCGGCTCCATGTGGCAAAAGCGGAGAGTGCGGCCTGAATCGCGTCTTCGACATGCTCGTGGCCGGCGCGCTGGTGGAGGCCGACGATCTGCGCCGGACGTGCGGGATTGGTGGAGGTAATCTTGCCCGCGGTCTTGAGACGCTTGCCGCCTATGATCATGTCGTACTCGCGGGCGAGCTGGCTTTCCACCTCGACCAATGCCGCCTCCATGCGGCGCTTGTTGTCCGGGAGAGAGAAGTCGATGAACGGTTCGTTGCGAAAGGGAGAAGGCGCAACAGGGGATGCTTGCAGAGCGGCTTGCGGCGCGGAACGGGAGGGAGTTTGTGAAGCAAGCGGAGCAGAAGACATAATGGGCCGGTTTCCAGCGCGAGCACCACAAGGGCTCATCGCTTTGGGAGATAGTCGGTATGGCGCGCCGGTTTGGAAATAACCGGCAGTGAATTAGATGCAGCAAGTGAGAAGCAGCGGCAGCCGGCCTGGGATGTTGCGTAAGCGACCGCAGCTAGTCACTTACGGTGAGCTTTTCAGTGGATTCCGACATCTGGGCGGTTCGTTCGAGCTTGTCCCAGTTGAAAGATTTGCCGTCGATCGCGCGCTTGACGGTGCGAACGAGCACCCAGGAGAAGAGCTGCCGGTAAGTAAAGCGCTGAATCCAGATGTGGAAGAGCAGCCAGCCGTCACCTTTGCTCGCCGGGTTTCTGCGTTCGAGTGCGAAGGCGAGCACGGAAGTCACAAAATCGATGAGCAGGAAGGCAAGGAAGAAGATCAGGAGCTTGTAAAAACTGTCGGTTGAGGCGGTCTCGGGGTGAAAGTGTTTGTCGATGGCGTAGTGGATGACTCCGCCGAGAAACATCAGGTCGATGAGAGGCGAGACGAGCGGCAGGATGATTTGGAAGATGAGGATGTTGGGTAAGGCGAAGAGCCCCATGGCGCGATGCTTGCTGATAGCCCCCTTGTGCTTATAGATGGCCTGCAGGATGCCGAAGGACCAGCGGAATCGCTGGCGAGCGAGGCCGTCGGCATTCGATGGAGCTTCAGTAAAGGCGAGTGCGCGATCTTCATAGATGACGCAGAAGCCCTGCTCAAGCAGGTTCATGGTGAGGTCGGCGTCTTCGGCGACGGTGTTAGAGTGATAGCCTCCGCCGGCGCGCACTGCGGCGGTACGCCACGCTCCGATAGCTCCGGGAACAACCATGACGACGTCGAAGAGATCGAGTGCGCGGCGTTCGAAGTTCTGGCTGGTGATGTACTCGAGCGCTTGCCAGCGGGTCCATAGATTGACGCGATTGCCTACTTTGGCATTGCCCGCGACTGCGCCGATGCTGGGATTGGCGAAGTGAGGCACCAGCATCGCGATGGCATCGTGCGCGATCACGCCGTCAGCATCGATGCCGATGTAGACCTCTTCGTCTATTCGCTCGAGCGCATAATTAAGTGCATCGGCCTTGCCTCCATTCGGCTTGCGCAGCACGGTCAATCTCCCCGCCTCGATCTCAGCGGGATAGGCTTCTCGTGCTATTTCGGAGGTTCTGTCTGACGAGCCGTCGTCGATGACGATGATTCGGATGTTTGGATAGGACGACTTCAACACGGAGCGAATGGTGCGGACGATTACTTTGTCTTCGTTGTATGCGGGGATGAGAACGGCGACCCTTGGAGCATAATCCGGGGCGGCGTAGTTCTTTCTGGTACGGAAGCGGTCGATGACGGCAAAGATTCCGATGATGATGAGGCGGGCACTCATCAGAAAATCGCCGACGAAGAAGACCACTACGACCATGTAGTGGAAGAAGCTGTACACGAAGAAGGTGAGGGAATCGGCGCGCGCCTGCCAGCGCTGATGCAGAGTCAGAGGCGGCATGACCTCTGCGCGGTTTTTGCCTACGAGCTCTGAGACGGGAACAATCTGGTAGCCGCGGGAGCGCAGCGCTTCAATGAGCACGGGAAGCGCGGCAATGGTAGCGGAGCGGTCTCCTCCACCGTCGTGAAGCAGGATGATGGAGCCGCGATTCCAGGGGTGTGTTTCCATTTCCGCGATGGTCTGGAACACACCGTCGGTGATTTCCTTGGGAGTCTTGCGCGGGTGCTCGTCCCAATCGTTGGTGTCGATCTTATTGCCGACGATGACATAACCCAGGCCCTGAATCCGCTCCACGGGCGCGGCCTGATCGTTGGTGTCCGGCTCCTGGTCGATGGAGTAGGGAGGGCGGAAGTAGAGAGGTTGCACGCCGAGTTTGGAGGCAAAGAGGCGTTCGGTCAGGTTGAGCTCGAGGTCGGCCTGGCGGTTGGAGATTTCGCTGATGTCCGGATGCGACCAGGTGTGATTGCCGATCTCATGGCCTTCGCGATAGACCCGCTGCATGACGCTGACGTAGTCTTCGGCGATCTCGCCAATCATGAAGAAGGTGCCTTTGACGTTGTAGCGCTTCAGAATGTCGAGGATCTTCGGCGTCCACTCCGGGTCCGGCCCATCGTCGAAGGTGAGCGCGACTTTCTTTGGCTGATAGCCGTACTGCTCTACCGTGTAGGACAGCGGGTAGGAGTCCATCGACTCATCCGTGATCATGCGGTAAGGCAGAGGCACCGAGGTATCGTCGTCCATGCTGACGATGCGTTTACCCATTTGGGGTTTACGAACGACGCGCAGAATATCGCCTTCGCCTTCAGTGTCGACGTCATAGCCGGGCTCGACCTGTGCCAGATCCTTCACCGGGTCGGACTGCATGGGGGAGTCCCACACCTTCCAGAGAGAGTTGTCTTCCGAGCCAAGCCTCCACAGTGCAAAGGTCTGAATGCCCAGAGTTCTTGCTGCACGCATCTGGTTGAGCACGGTCACGGCATCGAGAAACCAGACCTGGTGGCGGACGTGAGCATCTTCGTCGTCGTAGGCGAAGTGGGCGTTCAGGGAGTCGTCGTCGAGCTCGACGTCAGCTTCGGCGTCGGATGCCGCCTGCCACGCATCCTGGGTGGAGAGATCGTGCGAACTCAGAACCTTTTCAGGAATGGGTTTCTGCTTGCTGCCTCCTCTGGCTGGCTGGGCGGGAGGAAGTGCCATGGTCCAGTCGTAGCCGTAGCTGCCGAGCGAACAGATGATCTTGTCCTTGGGCACGGTCTTTACGACGGTTTTGAGGTTGTCGAGGAACCAGTCCTGCGAGGCGATGGGGCCTGGGGCGCTGCCGGATTGATGCTGATCGTAGTTCATCAACAGAAGTCCGTCGGAATTGTCCGCCATGAACTTCAGGTCCCAGTCGTCATCGCCAACCGGGGTGTTGACGTAGAGCCGCAGGTTGCGCGGATGGAAGTCGCTGTAGAGCGTTGCGATGAGTGACCGAAGTCCAGGCTGGGCCGCGGTCGGGATGTCTTCAAAGTCGAGCGAGATGCCGCGGTAGGTGGGGTTTGCCGCGAGAAACCGGTCGATCTGTTGTACGAAGCTGGCGCGGGCCTGATCGTTCGACAGGAAGTCCCCGATACCTTGCTGGAACCCGTTCTTGAGTGGATCGTAGTTGTTGACGAGAGGAAAGATGTCGAGGTTGACGTGGTTGGCCGCTACGGCTTTGGCGACCTTGGCTTCACGGTCGACCTGATGGACGCCAAGATGATCGACGACGGTATACGGGCGATTGTCCTGTGTGTAGGCCGTCAGGGTGCCGTCGGGCGAGACGACGTGAATCCACTCGGGAAAGAGCAGATCGATCTGACTGATGTGCTGTTTGAGCGAGGAGTAGCTGGCGGGGTCGTCCTCGACGTAGTAGGCCGCGCGCAGACCTTCGCCTGAGTTCAGGGGGACGTCTCCCGGCTTGGCGTCGGTTTTGCGGTGGGCTGAACGCCTGAGTTTCTGCGAGGTCCTGGCGAGCGATGCCCGGGGCACGTTCAACGCGCGGTAGTTGCGCTTTTGCCCCTGCAGAAACAGCTCGGGTAGAGGCTTCATGCGCATGAGCCCGATGATGAAGACGGTGCCCAGCACAAGCCCCAGGAGAGCGAGTATGTCGAAGATTCGGCGCAGCCGTTTCCAGCGCTTGCGTTGTGGATCGTAGAAGACTTGATTATTCATGGAGAAAAGATGCAGATCCCGGCGGCTTCGCGCACACAACTGAGTTTTATCGTATGCAGCCGGACGGGGCGAGTCAACGAGGGGCGGTTTCCCCCGTTTTAGATGGGTGTGTTCGGTGCTATCGGCATTTCAGATTCGAGATAAGATGGGGCGTGAATCTTAAGGTAAATCCGCCGGTACTTCCCATGCTTGCGAAGCGAGTGGAGGCCATGCCCGAAGGCGATGCGTGGCTTTTCGAACCCAAGTGGGACGGATTCCGCGTGCTTGTCTTTCGCGATGGGGACGAGGTGCTGCTGCAAAGTCGTGATACGAAATCGCTGAACCGATACTTTCCCGACTTGATTGAGCCAGTAAAGCAGCACCTGCCGGAAAGCTGCGTGCTGGATGGTGAGATCGTCATCGCCAACGATGCTGGCCTGGACTTCGACGCGCTGCAACTTCGCATTCATCCGGCAGCGTCGCGGGTGAAGATGCTTTCCGAGCAGACGCCCGCTTCGGTGGTTTTCTTCGACATTCTATGTGAGGGCAAGCGGGATCTCCGTGACGAGTCTTTTGAGGATCGGCGAGCGGTACTGGAGCAGGTGCTATCGTCCGCACGTGCGCCGATACACCTGACCCCTGCAACCCGGCACAGGGATGTGGCACTAGATTGGTTCGGCAGGTTTGAAGGCGCGGGGCTCGATGGTGTGATGGCGAAACGTCTTTCGGGCGGGTACGAGCCGGACAAACGCGCGATGTTGAAGGTGAAGCATGAGCGCGACTGCGACTGCGTAGTGGCTGGTTTTCGGTGGCACAAAGATGGGGAAGGCACGGCGGTTGGTTCGCTTCTGCTGGGACTGTTTGATGATGCCGGGGTGCTGCAGCACGTCGGTGTGTGCGCAAGTTTTACGCAGGTGAAGCGGCGGGAGCTTGTGGAATTTCTTGCGCCCTACCGGGAGAATGCAACGGAAGGACATCCCTGGGCGCAGGAGGCTGTGGGCGGAAGCCGCGTGCCGGGAGGGCAGAGCCGTTGGAGTCAAGGCAAGGACCTTTCGTGGGAGCCTGTGCGACCGGAGTTGGTAGCTGAGGTGGCGTACGAACACATGCAGGGCGACCGCTTCCGACATATGGCGCAGTTCCGCAGGTGGCGAAACGACAAAGCACCAAAGGACTGTACGTATGCCCAGCTTGAGGTGGTTCCACCGCAGGAGTTGATGGAGATTTTTGCTGACGATTCGAAACGCAAGTAAGGTGCTGGTGGATCGGAAGCACCTCATCAACCACATCTTCCTTGTACCCAGGCGGGGCAATTCGGACACGGCCACCGAGGCTGTTGCGCAAAGTTAAGTCAGGGTCACTCAGGGGCAATTTTCTTTGTGCCGCGTTTCGCCCGCAGCTCGCGGGTGGGGTCGTCGTCCGGGTCGGGTGTTTCCTGTGGCGGGCGGAGCTCTTCCGGGACGTGACGCAGGTTAACGCGAATGCGAGTCCAGGTGGTGGAGCTACCGCGCATACGATCGACCAGAACATCGTCTATGGCTAGAAGCGTGGCGGCCTGGGGATGTTTGCTCTTCCAACGCTGGAGGCCGACTAGCGCGGCGTCCTCATGGGGCGAATTCGCAATGGTGATCAGGGGCATCTTCGTGCGTGGCTTTTTCGGCGAAGCAGAAGCTTTTGCAGCTGAATCTGCGTTCTTTGGACGTGCCCGCGAAGGCGAGACGCGCGGGGCTTCACCGTCTGCTTTGCGGAAGTGCGGGGGCCATGGGGCGTCGCCCAATCCGGAGGCCTCGTCGCGGGCCGCTAGATCGAGCAGCGGGTCGAGGGAGCCCGGGGAATCGTTTATCGTGGCGTGTGGGTCGCCGAGTGCGGCGAAGCGCGCGGGCATGGTGAGTACGGTGAAGTCGGCTGGGTTGGCTTCTGCGACCTCATGCCAGTGCAATGGGGCGGAGACGCGGGCGTCGGGCAGAGGGCGAACCGAGTAGGCGGAAGCTGTGGTCCGATCCTTGGCGTTTTGGTTGTAGTCGAGGAACACGCCGTGACGCTCCTCCTTCCACCATTTGGAACTGGCCAATGCGGGAACGCGACGCTCAATTTCACGGGAGAGTGCAAGAGCGGCACGGCGAACTTCGCTGAAGGTCCAGCGTGGGGCAATTCGCACGTTGACGTGGATTCCACGGGAGCCGCTGGTTTTGGGCCAGCTGCGGAGCCCGAGTTCGTCGAGTAGAGATTTCACTTCGAGGGCCACTTTGCGCACGTCGTCCCAAGCGACTCCAGGACCGGGGTCGAGATCGATGCGGAGTTCGTCTGGGTGTTCGAGATCTCCGGAGCGGACCGGATGGGGATGGAGCTCGATGCATCCCAAGTTGACGATCCAGGCGAGGCCGGCGGCATCGTCAACGACAAGCTCTTCGGCGGTGCGACCGGACGGGAAGGAGAGTGTCACCGTCTGGAGCCAAGGTGGACGCTCGGTCGGGGCGCGCTTCTGGTAGAAGGCTTCTCCTTCGGCTCCGTTAACAAAGCGCTTGAGGACGATGGGCCGGTTTTCGATGCCGTTGAGTGCTCCGGGGGCGACCGCCAGGTAGTAACGCACGAGGTCGAGCTTCGATAGCCTCGTTTCGCGCGAGAAGTAGAGCTTTTCGGGGTGGCTGACGCGGACCTCGCGCCCATCGATGGAGATGATCTCGGCTGCGTCTTCTTTGCTCATAGCTGGCCCGCTCCTTCCGGTGAATGATACTTGTTTGGGGAGGGGCGTGTGGCTGTTGATTGCTTCTGGTTGTCGGTGCTTTGACTAATGGTGTATGAGGTCGGACCTTTTCGCACAATTTGTCTCAGTAGAATCCCGCGATCCGACGGCTAACGGGGTGCTGAGTGGGTATTATGCGTGATCTCGTGAAGGGACGGCAGAATGGTGCGGAACACGGGGTACACGCGCCTGCACCGGTAACGGAGCTAGAGCATGCGCCGCTTGATATGACTAAGATGCTATGCGAACGTGTTTTTTCTAGACGGATGGTGCGATGACTAATGAGCTGAACGCGGTGAGACGGGACAAAGTGGAGGCGCCGAATAATCGACTGCGTTCGACCTTGGATGCAAAGATGCCGCGGTATGGCGCCAATCGTCAAGCGCTGCAACTGCTGATGGCCAGTTTTAGGTTGGAAGAGGATGCGATTTTGCAGGGAGGCGGTGCGAAGGCGGCCGAAGCGCAGCGTGCGAAGGGGCGGCTAACGGTAAGAGAGCGGCTGAAGCTGCTGCTGGATCAAGGCACGGAGCTGCTGGAGCTTGGGCTTTGGGCGGCGCATGGAATGTATGGCGAGTATGGCGGCGCTCCGGCGGCTGGTGTGGTGACCGGGCTAGGCAGGGTGAGTGGACGACTCTGCATGATCATCGCCAACGACGCGACGGTGAAAGCAGGTGCGTTTTTTCCGATGACGGCGAAGAAGGTGCTGCGGGCGCAGACGATAGCGCTTGAGAATCGGATTCCTACGCTCTACCTGGTGGATTCGTCGGGGGTGTTTTTGCCGTTGCAGGAGGATGTGTTTCCGGATACGGATGACTTTGGCAGGGTGTTTCGCAATAACGCGGTGATGAGTTCGCTGGGGGTGCCGCAGATTACAGCGATTATGGGGATGTGCGTGGCAGGCGGGGCGTATCTGCCGGTGATGACCGATACGGTGCTGATGACGGAAGGTTCGGGATTGTTTCTCGCCGGGCCTTCGCTGGTGCAAGCGGCGATCGGGCAGAGAACGAGCGCTGAGGAGCTTGGCGGGGCTGCGATGCATGCGGAGATTTCGGGTACGGTGGACTTCAAGGAGCCCAACGATCATTTGTGCCTGGCAAGGTTACGTTCTTTAGTGAGCAAGATGGGGGAGAGGCAGGGCTCAGGGCGAAGTGACGTGTTTTCGCGAGTGGCATATGAGGCGAAAGTTGATGCGCCGAAGTATGCGGCAGAGGATTTGTATGGGTTGATTAATCCTGACCCAGCGAAGGCGGCGAGCAACGTATACGACATGCGCGAGGTAATTGCACGTATTGTCGACCGCAGCGAATTTGATGAATATAAGGCGGAGTTTGGCCGGACGCTGCTGTGTGGGTATGCGCGAATTGGTGGGCGGGCCGTGGGGATTGTGGCGAATCAGAAGGTGCATCAGTCGCAGACCGTTGCCGTGGGGCCGCAGGCTGGAGAGAAGCGGACGGAGTTCGGCGGAGTGATCTATACGGAGAGTGCGCAGAAGGCAGCGCGGTTCATCATGGATTGCAATCAGAGTTTGATTCCGCTGATTTTCCTGCACGATGTGAACGGCTTTATGGTGGGCAAGGATGCGGAGTGGAGTGGGATTATTCGCGCGGGGGCGAAGATGGTTTCGGCGGTGAGTACAAGCGTGGTGCCGAAGATTACGGTGATTGTGGGTGGAAGCTTTGGGGCCGGGCATTATGCGATGTGTGGGAAGGCGTATGATCCGCGGTTTCTGTTCGCGTGGCCGACGGCGCGATATGCGGTGATGAGCGGGGCTTCGGCAGCGAATACGTTGGCGGAGGTTAGGGCGAAGCAGATGGAGCGTGGGGGCAAGGTGCTGTCGGAGGAGGAGAAGAAGGCGCTGTATGACGAAATCAAGACGTCGTACGATGCGCAGGCGGATCCGCGGTACGGCGCGGCGCGGCTTTGGATCGATGCGATCATTGATCCGGTGAAGACGCGCGAGGTGTTGATCACGGCGTTAGAGGCGGCGGCTCTGAATGGAGAGGTTCCGAAGTTTAACCCGGGAGTCTTGCAGACCTGAGGTTCGCTATCGTTGCTATCCGTCGGCAGCGATTGTGATCGATGAGGGATCAGGCAGGCAGTGCCGAGCTGGAGCAGGTCACCGTTTTGATTGATGCAGGCGAAATTCGGGAGGGTGGATGAGTGATGCGGTGAAGATCGTGGAGTGTCCGCGGGATGCGTGGCAGGGGTTGCCGAAGAATATGCCGGCGGAGGTGAAGGCGGACTATCTGCGAGTGTTGATTGCGGCGGGGTTCAAGCATATCGATGCTGTGAGCTTTGTTTCGCGGACAGCGGTGCCGCAGATGGCGGACTCGGAGCTGGTGCTGGAGTATCTGGATCCACCGGATGATGTGGAGATCATTGCGATCGTCGTAAATGCGAAAGGCGCCGAGCGCGCTGTGAAGACGGGAAGCGTGCAGACGCTGGGATTTCCATATTCCATTTCGCCAGAGTTTTTGAAGAGGAACCAGGCGCAGACGCCTGAAGAGTCACTGGAAGAACTCGAGAAGATTGGCACGCTGGCGTACAGAGCTGGGATGGATGTAGTGGCGTATATCTCGATGGCGTTTGGAAATCCATATGGCGAGGCGTGGGATGTGGATGAGGTGGTGGCCGCGTGCGATTTGCTGGCCGATAGTGGAGTGAAGCAGATTTCGCTGGCGGATACGGTAGGGTTGGCGACACCGAAGCAGGTTGCGGATGTGATCGCCGATGTGATGGCGGTGCACGGCGATGGGAACGGGGGGCTTGAGATCGGGGTGCATTTGCATGCGCGGCCGGACCAGGCGGCAAAGAAGATTCGCGCGGCGTATGGCGCGGGCTGCAGGCGATTCGATGCGGCGATAGCCGGCTTGGGCGGGTGTCCGTTTGCGCAGGATGCGCTAGTGGGGAATGTTGCCACCGAGGTGCTTCTGGCGGAGTTGAAGGCGTTGGGCGCGGAGCTGGAGCCGCTGCGGCCGCTGAATGGCTTGGTCGCGGCGAGCGCAGAAATTGCGAGGAAGTATGGACACAGTAAGGTGTAGGGATTGCGTCGGGTGACGAGGCCCGGTGTGCAAGGCGCGCGTTGAGCTTAGGGAATTGGGAGTTGCAGGAAAGACAGCAGATACCCTTCGGGAGGACACCTAGAAAAGCACCGGCAATTCAAGATCAAACAGCCGGCGCGATAATGGGAGTGTGGAGGCTTTGTGGAATATGTGACTGTTCTGGTTACGGAAATAGATGGGGTGCGGACGGTTACGTTAAACCGTCCGGAGCGGCGGAATGCGATGACGCCGGAGATGCAGGAAGAGCTGATTGGGGCGATGAACGAAGCGGCGGCCTCGCAATGTCGTGTGGTGGTGTTCAAGGGCGCAGGAGAGTCGTTTTGCGCAGGCTTGGATCTAAGTTCGCTGCGGAAAATGAATGACAAGTCGGCTGCAGAGCATACGGCCGATGCAGAGAGAATAGCGCGGTTGTTCCGCACGTTGTACGAAATGCCGAAGCCCACGATTGCGGTGGTGCATGGGGCTGCCATCGCGGGCGGGACTGGTTTGGCAACGATTTGCGACTTCACCTTGGCTGCGCCGGGAGCGAAGTTTGCTTATACGGAGGTGAGGATCGGGTTTGTGCCTGCGCTGGTGTCGGCGTTTCTTACGCTGCAAGTTGGGGATAAGCGGGCGCGGGACCTGTTGCTGACAGGACGGGTGTTTAGCGGGGAAGAGGCGCTGCGGCTGGGGTTGGTGAATGAGGTCGTGGCATTCGAAGAACTCGAGAAGCGGGTGCGTGAGTTGGCCGATGTGTTGAAGGCCAATAGCCCTGAGTCGATTGCGGCCACGAAGCGACTGTTGGCGGCGCAGAATAAAGAGTGGCTCGATGCGTCGATTGCGCGTGCGCTGTTGGTCAATGCGGAGGCGCGGGGGACACATGATTTTCGTGAGGGCGTGGCGGCGTTTCTGGAGAAGAGGAAACCGGTTTGGGCAGGGGACGGTCAATGATCCTGTCCTGCTGGACGAGCCCGCTACGCGTGGGGCGACCACGTCGTGGTGCGTGATTCCTTCGGCTGGGCCTCCCGATGGTCGGGAACATCTCTTGCCGGCCATCGGGAGCCCACTTTATTGCGTATACATGGCGCGAAGTGGCCGTTTTGCGCGTAGGCGGCCAGACTGGCAGGACACGGATCTTCTATAGACTGTCTGGATGAGTGAAACGCGGGTGAGGGTGCGGTATGCCGAGACAGACCAGATGGGCGTGGTGTACCACTCGAACTACTTGATCTGGTTTGAGGTGGGGCGCATCGAGTTTATTCGGCAGCTTGGGCTGGACTACAAACGCATGGAGACAGAAGAAGGCTGCGGGATTGCGGTGGTGGAGGCGAGTGCGCGATATCGGGCTCCGGCGCGGTACGACGATGAGATTGTGATTCGGACGAGGTTGCTGGCTGCGCGTGGAGCAGTCGTCCGGTTTGGGTACAAAGTGCTTCGTGCCGAGGACGGTGTGCTGCTGTGCGAAGGCGAAACAGCACACGTAGTCGTGGGCAAAGACATGAAAAAACGTTTGCTGCCCAGAAGTTTTGCGGAACGTTTTGCCGCTCATCTTCATCAGATAGGAGACTCGCAGAGGGCGACAACGAACAAGGAGGCTGGGCAATGAGTGACGAGAAGAAGGTTGCGCTGATTACGGGCGCGAATAAAGGCATTGGTTTGGAAACGGCTCGTCAACTGGGCAAGCTTGGGATCACGGTTCTGGTGGGTGCGCGCGATACGGCGAAGGGTGAGGCGGCGGTGGCGGAGCTGAAGAAAGATGGCGTGGATGCGCGCGCGGTGAAGCTGGACGTCGATAGTTCGGCGGATTACGCGGCGGTGGCTAAGTTGATTGAGAAGGACTTCGGCAGGCTCGATATTCTGGTGAACAATGCGGGTATTATGCTTGACGGCCGCAAAGGCAATGAGACGACGAAGACTTCGCAGGAGGTGTTGCGGAAGACGTTCGATACGAATTTTTTCGCGGTGGTGGGGCTGACGCAGGCGCTGCTGCCTCTGTTGCGCAAGAGTCTCGGCGGCCGGATTGTGAATCTGTCGAGCATTCTAGGATCGAATGAGCTGCATGCTACCCCCGGCTCGTTTATCTACGATGCGAAGACGTTTGCGTATGACGCTTCGAAGTCGGCGCTGAATTCGTTTACGATTCACCTGGCGCATGAGTTGAAGGACACGAAGATCAAGGTGAACTCGGCGCATCCGGGCTGGGTGAAGACGGAGATGGGCGGGGAGGGCGCGATGCTCGATATCGAAACGGGCGCGAAGACGTCGGTGGAACTGGCGACGTTGCCGGATAGCGGGCCGAATGGGGGGTATATCCATTTGGGCAAGCCGCTGCCGTGGTGATGCGGGTGATGGGGCTTCGGAGATGGCGACCATAAAGAAAGAGCAACAGCAGATCCCCTTCGGGGATGATAACCAGAAGGCAAAGACATCAGCAGATGGTTCGTTTCAGTAGGTGAGCAGGCCGCGGGGTTTGATGTTGTGGCGGATGAAGTCGATGGTGGTTTCAAGCGGCGTTCCCGGTCCGAAGATGGCCGAGACGCCGCTTTCTTTTAAGCGCGGCTTATCTTCTTCTGGGATTGTGCCGCCGAGGACGAGTAGGATGTCTTCGGCGTGCTGCTCGCGGAGAAGCGCGGCGATGCGTGGGACGATGACATTGTGTGCGCCGGAGAGAATGGAGAGACCGATGCAGTCGACATCTTCCTGGATGGCGGCGGAGACGATCATCTCGGGTGTTTGGCGGAGGCCGGTGTAGATGACCTCCATGCCCGCGTCACGTAGAGCACGGGCGATCACCTTGGCGCCGCGGTCGTGGCCGTCGAGACCGGGCTTGGCTACGAGGACGCGAATGGGGGGACGAGACATGCGATGTGAGTATACGGGAATGTGACATATGCTTGCGGTGAGTTGCAATGAACATGGCGCCAAGCTGAGCGTCGGAGCAGTGCAGAGCAGCCGGCTGTAGCTGGTACAAATCGTGCGCTGCCGGCCTGAATCGCGGGTGGGGCCGATACGCATCCGCTTCGCCGAAGCGCATGTGAGGGGTCCATCTAGTTCGTTGTCTTACTCCAAACGCTGTCCAGGAAGAGATAGCGAGCGCGTTGTGTATCGGGCCGGGCCTGCGACGTGGCGTCGAGGTGCATGACCTGCCAACCGGTTTTGGCATAGTAGGTGGGCCACTGAGGCAGGCCCGTGTAGTTGGGGTCGCCGGTGCGCGCGAAGTTAGTCCAGTAGGCGCCGATCTGGTCGGAGAGCTCGCGGTCTTCGGGACGCCATCGGGCGATGTTGCGCGAATCGAGCGTGCCGAAGACATACTCGATATCGTCGGAATGAAATGCGCCGATGGAGGCGGGATGGTATTTGTCGCCGGGGGAGCCAAGGTCCAACCGGTAGCGAAAGACGGGCGACCCGCCGGTGGCGACTTGCGATTCGAGCCATCGCCAGGTGGAGAAGGCGATAAAGCGATCGCTGGCGAAGTCGCCCGCGGAGGTGACGGCTTCGGCATCGGTAGAGGCGGGGTAGACGGCGAGGAAGTCTGCCGCTCGATCGCCGAACCGGGTGTGCGCGTCGGCGGTGAAGGTTTCCATCGTGGTGGGAGTTTTCGCGTTAGTGACCTGGCTACGTACCTCGTCGGCGTTCCACCCTGCAAGCAGCGGAACGTGCGCCTGATGGCCGGCGGCGTAGATATTGGGAACGGAGTCAGGCAGGAAGTAGCCGTCGATGTCGGGGCTGAAGCGCGTTCCCGGCGCGTTGTTCTTGTCGCTGGCACCCGCGAGGATGACGTCGGCGGAGAGCTTGCGAAGATCCGCGAGGCTTCCAGTGTGAAAGGCGGATTTGGCGAAGGCGAGATCGTCTTGTTCGCGAAGTTCGCGTGCCTGGAAGGGAAGGCTGTCGCTTGAAAAGGCAGCGCCGCTTTCGCCGATGGCTTTGGTGAAGAGGCCGCGTGCGAGCGCGGACGCCATCTGCGCACTGACCGCGAACGAGCCGGCGGATTCGCCGAAGATGGTGACGTTCGATGGATCACCGCCGAATTGGGCGATGTTGTTCCGGACCCAGGTGAGGGCGGCGGTCTGGTCGAGCAGGCCGTAGTTGCCGGAGGCGTGGTGAGGAGATTCGGCGGTGAGTTCAGGGTGGACGAAGAATCCGAAGATGCCAAGGCGGTAGTTCATCGAGACGATGACGACGTCGCGGCGGGCGAGGAATTGGCCGTCTTGCCGTCCCTCTGAGGTGCTGCCGGCCTGGAAGCCTCCGCCATAGATCCAGACCATGACGGGGAGGCTGCCACGCTTGGCCTTGGCGGGTGCCCATACGTTTAGAGTGAGGCAGTCTTCGCTGGGGCCGGGATCGTGGAAGACCATGTCGGCAAAGGAAGACGGCTGGATACAGTGGCTTCCGAAGTTCTTGGCATCGAGGGTATGCTTCCAGGGTGCGGAGGGCTGTGGAGGCTGCCAGCGAAGCTCGCCGATGGGGGGCGCGGCGTAGGGAATCCCCTTGAAGGCAAGAACCTGGTGATCGTCCGTGTAAAGGCCTTCGACCTCGCCTTTGTCGGTCTTGACCCGGATAGAGTTTTTCTTGTCCTTCATGGGATTTTTTTCGAGCTTCTTGAGCGGATTGCTCGCAAAGACGATGGTCGCTGAGGTCATCAGAACGAGTAGGGTGGCAAGTACCTTCAGGTGGCGCAGGGGCATCCGGTTTCTCCGAACGCAAGCTTATCAGCAGAAGCTGATATAGGCGCATGTATTCGCCGCGCTGCTTCATGCGACAACAAAGGGCTAGCTGGAAGAGAGAACTCTTGCTGTTCCTTGCTCGATGAGATGAGGAAGGTCGTTCTCACTTCTTCACCCAAACGAGCAAAGGCGCTCGTCGGGGACCTTGGCTGTTCATAGCCGCCCGGCTCCGAAGGCCGCGGCGAGGCTGGGCCGCTGGTGGCCGGACTACGGGAGTGTAATGGCGGGGTCGTTGAGGTGTTCGCGCAGGAGGCGTTGGGTGAGGGTCTTGAGGTCTTCGCCGGTTTTGGGGAGCGTGAAGGCATTGGCGGCTTCAATCCAGTCGAGCTTGTAGCTGGTGGCCTGGGCGGAGATCCAAACCTGACGGATGGGCGTGTTCGGCGTGATGACGAACTTGCTGGAGCCATTCTCGAAGATGATGTTCATGACGCCGTTGTTGTCTTCGAACTCGAAGGTTCCGTCGTCATCTTCGGCGGCGATGAGGGACTGCTTGAGGGACTCGAGTGCGCGGTCGGACTCCCGGCGGAAGGTGGCTTCGTCGATCATGGGTTTAGTTTAGCTTGTCGGAAGTTGTGGCAGGGCGCAGATCTGGATCTGTGCTCGATGGAGGGTAAGTCTTCGGGCTCGCAGGTGGATGCGACAGCACGGATGCGGCATCTTCATCATCCAGCGGTACCGGATATTTGCTGTTGCGGATGCGCTGCGCATGGTAGATGCCGTTATGGCCGGAGCAGAGATAGCTGACGATGCAGGCGATACCGGCAAAGGCTCCTGCCTCGGCTCCAAAGAGCTCGACGGCCATCAGGGTGGAGGCGATGGGGGTGTTGGCTGCACCGGCGAAGACTGCCACCATACCCATGCCAGCGAGAAGTGACGAAGGCAACGGCAGGAGGTGTGAGAGGGCGTTGCCCAACGTGGCACCGATGAAAAACAAAGGCGTGACCTCGCCGCCTTTGAAGCCCATGCCGAGGGTAACGGAGGTGAAGAGGGTTTTGGCGGCGAAGTCGTATGGGGGTAGCTGCGTGTGGAAGGCGGCGAGGATGGTGGGGATGCCTAGACCGATGTACTTCGTGGTGCCCAAGAGGAAAACTGCTGACGCTACGAGGATGCCACCGACGAGGGGGCGTGCCGGAGCCCAGGCGATTGTTCGTTTGCTGACGCGTGTGATGGCGTGCGTAAGGTTCGCGAAAGTCATTGCCATGAGGCCGAATACGATGCCAGCAGCGATAGCGGAGGCGAAGCCGAGGAGGCTCATGCGGGGGACTGAGGTGATGGCGTAGATGGTGTGGTGGACTCCCCAGGCGTGCGTGACCATCGCGCCCACGAAGGAGGCAAGCAGGCAGGGGCCGATCGCGTCATAGGAGATTTTGCCGATGGCGAGTACCTCGATACCGAAGATGGCACCCGAGAGGGGAACGCCGAAGACCGAGCCAAAGCCTGCGCTTATACCGGCCATGAGGAGAATGCGGCGGTCGGCGCGGGAGAGGTGGAAAGGGATGCTCAGCTGGTCGGCGAGCGAGGCGCCGGTCTGGAGCGCGGTGCCTTCGCGGCCTGCGGAGCCGCCGAAGAGATGGGTAAGAATCGTTCCGGCGAGAATCAGAGGCGTCATGCGGAGGGGGATGACGCCGTTGGGCGCATCGGCCTCGGCGTGGATTTCATCGAGGATGAGGTTGTTGCCTCTTTCGACCGATGAGCCGTAGCAGGTGTAGAGGCAGCCGACGAGCAGGCCGGCGAGGGGAAGCAGCGCGATGATCGCCTTATGCGATTCGCGCAGGTTAGTCGCCCAGTCGAGTGCGTCGAGGAGAAAGGCGGAGGCCGAGCCGGCGAGGATGCCGGTGAGAATGGCGAGCGGGATCCAGCGCAGGAGGCGGGTGAGAGTTGCCAGGATGATAGCGGGATCGGGCGGATCGGGGATATTGGCGGTCTGGGGCGTGCGTTCGAATTCAGGCAAGAGGACTCCCTACGGTGTAGGAGTCATCAGCTCTGCCGTTGGTGGGCAGGCGGTTTTGGCGGAACCCCATCGCCAAATGGATTGATGAAAAGGTAGCAGTTGCAGGGAAGCGGGTCAACGAGTTTGGTTGAGCTCAGGGTGGCTTGCGGACCCCGTTGAGCGGGGGTATCAGGGGCGGTGTTTTTTGTTGCTTTCCATGAGGCGGACGGTGAGGTAAAGGGCGGGCAGCAGGAAGATGAAGGAACCGACGACCCACATGAAGGCGGCGCCCGCGACCTGGTCGGCCAGTGGGGCGATGTGGAAGGGGTTGGGTTGGCGCACATAGTAGAGGTAGACGGGACGGTCGCAGAAGGCGAGGAAGGCGGCGAGGATCGTGTTGATGATGTCGGCGGAGACGAGATAGAGGATCATGATCCAGCCGTGGAAGTGATTGCGTGAGGGCCAGGGGAGAAGCAGGGGGAACCAGAAGAGGAGCGAGGTCGCGAGGAAGCAGGCGTGTTCGAACTGGTGCCAGTGCGCGTGCTCGAGGGCGAAGTCGTAGGCGGCGGGGATGTGCCAGGCGAGCAGGGTGAGGTTCATGGCCAGCCACGCGATGAGAGGCGTGGTGAGAAGGTGGGCCAGACGGCGAAGCGGGGTGAGGCGAAGGAGTGGGCCAAGGAGCGAGATGCGCACGGGGCGGGGAAGGCCGCGGATCAACGGAACCTGCGGGTAGCCGAGCAGGAGAAGCGGGGCGACGATGGACATCAGGAGAAGATGCTCGACCATGTGGGCGCTGAGGAGGGCGTCGGCGAATCCGTCCAACGGAGAGGCGATGGCGATCCAGATGACGGCGAGGCCCATGTGGAAGGCGAACGGGCGCCAGGTAGTGAAGAGGGCGGGGCGGGTTTTGCGGATGGCGTAGAAGCCGCGGGTGTAGATGGCGGCGGTGAGGAGAAGGGCGCAGGTGAGTGGGATGGGGGGTGACCAGACGGCGAAGATGGCCTGGGATGCAGAGGGCATGGGGATAGTTTATGGCTGGGTGGTGGGTATGGCTGATGTGTTTGCCCTGCCGCCTTAGATCAACAAATCTGTCTGCCGTGGGAAAGCGGTCTCGCTTCGCTCGAATGCCCACATCTCAAAATCGAGATATGGGGCACCCGAATTCCGGAGACTACCAACTACTTTGGTTAGAGATGCGGCGTTCGGACGATTGTTCCTCGATGACTCGAAAGCAAGCATAAGGGGTTCAGCGTTGGACTGTTGCTGATGGTTTTGTCGTGGGCTTATTTTGCGTTGGGCATGGATTTGGATGGTGGAGGCGTGGGGGATTCGGCGAGCTTTCTTGAGGCGTCGATGGCAGAGGGCAGGTCGTTGCCTCGGAGCGTGCTGAGGAAGCCGACAAGAGCGGTGGTCTCGGAGGGGTTGAGGGCGTTGCCGTAGGCGGGCATGTTGCCTCCTCCCTGGAGGACCTGGCGGATGATCTGGTCTTCGGTCATGTGGGCGGAGATGGCGTCGAGGGCGGGGCCGCGGAGGCCGCCTTCGCCACCGATGGAGTGGCAGTTGCGGCATTGCTTGTTTTGGAAGACGAGGGCACCTTCGCGTTCGAGTGGGGTGCGGTTGTGGAGGTAGGCGGGAGGGATGACGTCGCTGGTCCACGCGTCCATGATGGGACTCCATGGGGTGTAGGTGCCGAGGCGGGTGAAGATGCCGAGGGTCACAGCGATCAGCGCCACCATGAGTACGGCGACGGGGCGGCGGGACCAGTGCTTTTCGCCTTCACCGGCGTAAAGGGGGAGAAGCAGCAGACCGGCGATCGCCAGGGTGGGGGCTATGAAAAGTACCGGAGTTTCGAGGCTGGGTGGAAGATAGGCAAGGAAGGCGTAGATCCAGAGGAAGGCGAAGTCCGGCTTGGGAGCGGTCTGGATGATGGTGGGGTCGGGCTGGCCGGTGGGCCCGAATGGGCCGAAGAAAAGCGCGCAGGCGAGGACGGCAAGCATGATTGCCGCGGCGAAGATGGCGTCCTTCCATGCACCGTCGGGAACGAACGGAATGCCGGTTTCCTTGGTGAGCTGGTGGTACTCGCGGACGTAGGTCTTTTTGTTGACGAGGCGCCCGGGCATAGGCCACTCGTTAATGCCGAGGCGCAGGACCATGAGGATGTGAAGGCCGACCAGGGCGAGCAGAAGGCCCGGGATGACGAAGACGTGGAGCGTGAAGAACCGGCTGAGGGTCGGGCCGGCGATGATGGGTCCGCCCAGCATCAGGTCGACAAGCGCGCCGCCGATCCAAGGCACCCGGCTAAGGATGGAGGCGCCGATTCCGAGGCCCCAATAGGCGTCCTGATCGAAGCGCAGGACCTGGCCCGTGAAGGCCATGCCGAGGGTGAGGAGCAGGAGGAAGATGCCGATGATCCAGGTGAGTTCGCGGGGAAACTTGTAGGCGCCGAAGAGGAAGACCTGGGCCATGTGGATGAGCACAATGGCGATCATGAAGTCCGAGCCCCAGCCGTGGATGGCGCGGAGAAACCAGCCGAGTTGGACGCTGTGGTTGAGGAACTGAAGGCTGCTCCAGGCATGGCTGGCCGATGGGGTGTAGACCAGGGCGAGCAGAATGCCGGTGAGGATCTGGAGGCCAAGGATGACGGTTGCGGCGCTGCCGAAGACGTACCACCAGCTGGAGGTGCTTTCGGGTACCTCGTGCTCGGCCGCATCGATGATGGGGGTGCCGAGTCCGAGACGCATCTCGAACCAGTTGTAGACCTCGAGCGCGCGTTGTTTCAGCTCTGGCATGAGGCGCACCTTGGGGTCGGTTTTGGCTGGTCCAGATTGGGTCGGCCATCGAGTTGGACGAGTGGCATTTGGAGCTTGGCAGAGGCGGATGGGGTGGCAAGGTTGGGCATCTTGCCGACGCTGATCAGCAGGGTGTCACCGACGATCTTGTGGTCGTACTCGAAGAGTCCTCGCTCGGGTGGCCCGGAGGCGCGTGCACCGTCGGCATAGTACGCGCCGCCATGGCAGGGGCAGAGAAAGAGTTTGGACTGGGCGAACCAGCGCACGGGGCAGCCGAGGTGGGCGCAGTTGATGGCGAAGACCTGGAAGGTGGAACCTGAAACGCGACGTACCCAGCAGGGAATGTCGCCGGTCTGGCCGTCCCAGGGAGTGGTGACGGGGTTGCGAAAATTGACCAGGCGGGTCTCGCCTTCTGGGAAGCTGGAGATTTGTCCGAGCCCGATCCAGGATTTCTCGCTGGTTTCTTTTCTCGCCGGGCCGAGGAGGTAGCCGAGGATGGGGACGGCGAGCACTGCTCCCACGGCTCCGTTCAACAGCAGGGAAAGTTTGAAGAGGAAGACACGGCGGGAGTGGCCGGGACGGGCGGCGGGACGGGGCGGCTCGGTGAGTGGGGGGCCGGCCTGGGGAAGATCGGGGTGGCGGTCCGAAGCCGAGTTCGGATGCTCCGGCTGTTCGAGAAAGGATGGGGTGTCTGGATTCATGGTGTGTGTTGCTCCTGCTGCGATGCTGCATCAGTGCGATTGCGTGGGATAAGGCTGGCCGGGGTTGGCAGTCCGGTGTCCCGCGAGCCAGGCGACGATGTCGGTGATCTGCTGGTCGGTGAGCGGCTGGGAAGTGTCAGAGCGCGAGTCCGGCATTCCGCGGTCGGGCATACCGGCGACGATGAGGGAACGAAGATATTGGTCGCTGAGCAGGGTCAGGTAAGTCGGGTCGACGATGGAGCCGATTTTGCCGGACCCGAGCAGGTTAGAGGATTTGGCGTCGGCTGGTGTTTGTGGGGCATCGGTACCCTGGCCGTCTGCTCCGTGGCAGCGGGCACAGGCAAGGGTAAACGCCTGCTGTCCGTGTGCGGGGTCGCCCGTGAGGGTCGCGCCGTAGCTTGGGAAATTTTCCGAGGCGAGCAGGTTTGGTGTGGACCAGCTTTTGAGCATGCCGTCGACGAGAACGTTAACCTGCTGGTCGGTCAACATGCCGCCTGCGGATTTTGCGAACGGCGGCATGAGTTTTCCGGGGACGCCATTGGCGATGATGTTGGCGAGGTTGCCCTGCGTGGCGAGGGCGAGATAAACGGGGTTGGCGAGGGGGATCGCGGCGCCATTGCGCCCATTGTCGCCGTGGCATGCGGCGCAGTTGCTCTTGTACAGGGTCGCGAAGTCGAGGACCTTGTCGGGGCGGGCGACTTCGTGTTCCGAGCCCAGGCGGCCGGGGGCATGGCAGCCGAGAGCGAGCATACACGCTGCGGAGAGCACCAGGGCGAATCGTTTCATGCTGGACTGGCGGAAGGTGAGCACGGGAATTCTCATCGGTTGTGATCGTCCCCGGCAGGTTTTCCGCTCCCTTCGAGCTGGTCAGAATCGCCATGCAGGCCGGCGCGGACGGCGAAGGGCAGTGCGCGGAACTGCGGGGTGCGCACTTTGACGCTGAGGTTGACGACGAAGCCGCAGACCAGACCGAAGGCGATCTGCGAAACAACGAACCAGAGCCAGTCGATACGCTGGTTGAGGATGGGGCTGATCACACCGAGCGCGAAGTAGATGATGCCGGTCCACAAGAATGGGGCGATGAAGCCTGCGGTCAGGATGGGCTTGCGCGGAAACATGGGCAGCATGGCTCCGTAGAGCAGGCCGATCAGGATCGAGGTGAGGCCGTGGATCGCGGAGGCGGCGAGAAGGCCTTTGAGGTGGAAGGCCGCGAGAAAGGCGTCGCTCTGTCCGGCCCAGCTTACGAATCCGCCGGCAGCCAGAAGATTGGCCGCGTACCAGATGCTGTGATAACGAATGAGCCCAAAGAGCGCGGCCGGAAGGATCATGGCCGTGCCTCCGGCGAGGCCGCCTCTGAGCCCCGCGCCGAGGCTGAAGGTTTCGATCGGGATCAGCTTGCGGTGCCTTGCGTCGACGGGGACGCGTTCGCGTGTGGTGCGTGTGCTTTCGATGGAGAAGATCTCAGCGTTGACGTCGACTGAGACGTGGTGCTCGTGCGGGAAGACTTCGGAGAACCAGCCGAAAGCCGCGCGCAGCGTAAGGACGGCGCCGAGTGCGCTGATGACCCAGTGAGTCACCATCCCGGCAAGCATGAGCGAGATGCCGAGAGCCAGCACCATCGGCCAGGCGGTAGGCGCGGGCAGGATGACGGTGCCGTCGACATGCGCCTGCGGATCGGCGTGGGTGTTGTAGTCGGTTTCCTGCATGCTGCACCTCCTTTGCTTATTTGCCGAAGACCTTATTTGCCGAAGACGTAGACGGTGAGAAGGACGACGATCCAGACGGCGTCGACGAAGTGCCAGTAGAGCGACAGGACGTCGAGACGCTGCTCGTGTTTTACGGTGATGCGGCCGGTAAGTGAAAGTCCGAGAGCAATCGAGAGCATGATCAGGCCGATGACAACGTGCGTGGCGTGCAGGCCGACGAGTGAATAAAAAGTAGTGCCGAAAAGATTGGTACGAATGGTGAGGCCGTAGTCGTGCATGAGGTGGTACCACTCCGTCGCGGTGGTGGCCAGGAAGATGAGGCCGAGCAGGACGGTCGCGGCGAGGCCGAGGGTGCAGTTGCGGATATTATTTTTGCGCAGGGAACTGACGGCCCAGTGAACGGTGAGGCTGCTCGATAGCAGGCAGACGGTGCCAAGAACGGGAAGTTCCAGCACCTGTGCGGGTGTGGGCCCGCTGAGGCTTCTACCGATGTAGTAGACGTAGGCGACAACGAAGATAAGAAAGATGGAAGCTTCGGCGAGAATCAGACAGGCCATGCCGACGACGCCTCGGCTGGGCAGGCGCCATGGAGCTTCAGGGTGCGTGTCGACCGGAATAGTTGTAGTGTGGGCGCTCATTCGTAGTCTGAGTCCTGATCTTCGGGGTGTTTGAGGTCCCACAGCGGACGTCGGCTGTGGACGGTTGGTTCCGTGGCGAAGTTGTACGAAGGTGGAGGGGACTGAGTAGACCACTCGAGCGTCCACGCGTCCCAGGGATCGTGACCGGCGATGCGGCCGCGGCGATACGACCAGACGAGGTTGAAGACGAAGATGAGGGTAGCGATGGCCTGGATGAAACCTCCGACGCTGACGATCATGTTCCAGGTATCCCAGCCGCGGCCGGCTTCGTAGGTGTAGATGCGCCGCGGCATGCCGAGCAGACCGGGGACGTGCATAAAGTCGAAGGTGAGGTGAAAGCCGATGACCATCAGCCAGAAGTGCCACCTGCCGAGTGTCTCGCTCATCATGCGGCCGGTGACTTTGGGGTACCAGTAGTAGAAGGCCGAGAAGAGCGCGAACAGAATCGCGCCGACCAGCACGTAGTGAAAGTGGGCGACAACGAAGTAACTTCCGGTGAGCTGCCAATCAAACGGTGCGGACGAGAGCATGATGCCGGTGAGACCGGCGATGAGGAACTGAAAGAGGAAACCGACGGCGAACATCATGGGCACGGCGAAGACGATCTTTCCGCCCCAGATGGTGCCGAGCCAGTTGAAGATTTTGATGCCCGTAGGGACAGAGATGACCATGGTGGCGAAGACGAAGAAGGTGTTGCCTTCAGGACCCAGGCCGACCGCGAACATGTGGTGCGCCCAGACGCTGAGGCTGATGAAGCCGATGCCGACCGTCGCCGCGACCATGGCAGGATAGCCAAAGATGGCTTTACGCGAGAAGACGGGGATGATCTCGTTCATGAAACCGAAGGCAGGAAGCACGAGGATGTAGACCTCGGGATGGCCGAAGATCCAGAAGAAGTGCATCCACAAAACAGCGGAGCCGCCGGCCTGGGTATCGAAGAAATGCGAGCCGAGATAACGGTCCAGGCAGAGCATGATTTGCGCTGCGGTGAGCGGGCTGACCGCGACGAAGACAATGAAGCTGGCGACGATAAAGATCCAGACCAGGAGAGGCAGGCGCATCATGGTCATGCCTTTGCAACGCATGCAGATGGCAGTTGCGACAATGTTGATGGCCGTGCCGGTGGTACCAATGCCGCTGAGCAGGATCGAGAGAGTCCAGTAATCAGTACTGTGGCCGGGCGAGAAGACCCGGGCTGTCAGTGGGGCGTAGGCGAACCAGCCGACGTCGGGAGCCGAGCCTGCACCGTAGAGGCCGCTGCCTCCAATGAAGCTGTAGTAGAGCAGGATGCCCCCGAAGCTGGAGATCCAAAAACTAAAGGCGTTGAGACGCGGGAAGGCCATGTCCCGCGCGCCGATCATCAGGGGGATTAGGTAGTTGCCGAAGCCGAAGAGAATCGGGATGCCGACGAAGAACACCATCGTCGTGCCGTGCATGGTGAACATGCGGTTAAAGACTTGCGGCGAGAGAAAGGTGTTGTTCGGTACTGCGAGCTGGATACGCATCAGCAGGGCTTCAAAGCCTGCGATGACGAGGAACAAGAGCGCGTAGACGATGTACATCAGGCCGATCTTCTTGTGATCGACAGTGGTAAGCCAGTCGTGCAGCAGTTCGAGCATCGGCGGCCGGGTCCTTAGGACTGGGGCCTCGCTCATCTCTTCCAGTACTGGAACTGTAGCGTGTGCCATCCTGCGCTTCTTTCTTTAGTGCAGCGTGGTGAGGTAGGCGGTGATGACGTCAAGGTCGTGCTCGTTGAGGTGCATCGGCGGCATCAGGACGCCGGGTTTCATCGAATCGGGGTTGTCGATCCACTTGCGCAGGTTCTCCGGCGTGTTGGGAATCGCGCCCGACGCGATGGTGTCGCGGCTGGCGAGATGGGTAAGGTCGGGACCGAACCGCCCGCTCGCCGCTGTGCCGGCGATGGTGTGGCAGTTGATGCAGGCGTTGTGCAGGAAGACGGTTTGACCTTCAGCCGCGGCATTGTTTCGAGCGGGGGGCCGGGTAGCCGTATTGGACGATGCAGCGGTTGGGGCCCCATCTGCGGAAGGTGCCGGACTGGCGGTTTGCTGCTGCTGTTTGATCCAGGCCTCGAAGTCTTCGGGAGTTTGGGCATAGACACGGAGCAGCATCTTGGCATGTTGGGTGCCGCAATATTGGGCGCACTGGCCTACGTAGAGACCGGGTTGAGGAGGATCGACCCACATGATGTTCACGCGGTTGGGGATCAGGTCCATCTTGCCGGCAAGACGCGGCACCCAGAAGCTGTGGTCCGTGTCGGCCGAAGTCATGTGCAGATAGGTAGGGCTGGGTGAGGTCGGATTGCTGATGGGAATGTGGAGCTCGTTGGCGGTGACGACGCCGTATTTGGGATAGCGATACTCCCACCAGAACTGATGTCCGACGACGGTAACATCGAGCGCGCTGGCCGGCTCGGCGATGCGTTCCGTGCCCAGGATGACGCGCGTTGTGGCGAGGAACAGCATAACTACGATGAGGATGGGGATAACAGTCCAGGAGAGTTCGATCTGGTTGCTGCCGTAAATCTGGGCGGGTTCGCGCGGGGCGTCGCCGGGGCGCTCCCGGTAGCGGATGAGCGAATAGAGCAGCAGGCCGCCAACGATCAGGAAGATTGCCGCGGTAATGCAAAGCACAAGCATTGAAAGATCGAAGATGGAGTGCGCCGGCGTTGCGGCGGGAGCGAAGATGTTGGTAGGGGACGCAGCAAGAGTTCTGCCCGAAGCGAGTGGAAACGCACACGCTGCGAGGACTGCGGATAGGTCTGAACAGGAACACTTCATGACGAGTAGAGTCCTCGGATAGATCTCTTGCGCACTCTGCGGGAATCAATCCGGCCGCGTGTAATTCAGCACTGCGCGTCGTTCAAGGTGTTAACGCGATAGTACCAAAGAGCTGGGTGTGGGAATGGATACGAGGCAGAAGAACAGGCGCGACGGTCTGTATCTCATCATGGTTTGTGTGTGGTAAAAAAGTTATTCGAGTCAATGCCATAAAGCGGGTGGTTGGCTGTGGTTGTGCGATGTCCTCGACGGGTCGCTATGGAGATGAAATGTCGGAAGCAAGTTGCGATATCGGTCTGATCGGACTGGCGGTAATGGGACAGAACCTGGTCCTGAACATGAACGACCATGGGTACAAGGTGGCGGTGTTCAATCGAACGGTTTCAAAAGTGGATGAATTCCTGGCAGACGAGGCGAAGGGAACGCAGGTGGTGGGGACACATTCGGCCAAGGAGCTTTGCGCCGCATTGAAAACGCCTCGTCGTGTCATGTTGATGGTCAAGGCGGGTGATGTGGTGGATCAAACGATCGAGCACGTGCTGCCGTATCTCGAGAAAGGCGACATCTTAATCGATGGGGGCAACTCGCTCTTCACTGATACGAACCGAAGAACGAAGGAACTGGCGGAGAGGGGAATTCTGTTTGTCGGGACCGGAGTTTCCGGCGGCGAAGAGGGTGCACGATTCGGTCCGTCGATCATGCCCGGAGGCAATGCCGCGGCATGGCCGCACGTCAAGGAAATATTCCAGGCAATCGCGGCGAAGGTGCAGGATGGGACACCATGCTGCGATTGGGTGGGAGAAGATGGCGCGGGGCACTACGTGAAAATGGTGCATAACGGTATCGAGTATGGCGACATTCAGCTGATCTGCGAGGCGTACCAGTTGTTGAAGGACGGGCTGGGGCTTACCGCAGATGAATTTCACGACGTATTTACCGAGTGGAACAAGGGTGAGCTCGATAGCTACCTGATCGAGATCTCCGCGACGATTTTTGCGAAGAAAGATGAAGACGGCCAGCCGATGGTGGATAAAATCCTGGACGCGGCCGGACAAAAGGGCACGGGCAAGTGGACCGCGATCTCTGCGCTTGACCTCGGAATGCCCGTGACTCTAATCGGCGAGAGTGTGTTTGCCCGGTGCTTGTCGGCGCTCAAGGAGGAACGGGTGGCAGCGTCGAAGGTACTCCACGGACCGAAGAAGGTGCTTACTGTTTCGGAGAAGAAGGAGTTTATCGAAGATGTGCGGCGGGCCTTGTACTGCTCGAAGATGGTGAGCTATGCGCAGGGGTACATGCTGCTGCGTGCTGTCGAAAAAGAGCAGAAGTGGAACCTGAATATGGGCGGGATTGCACTGATGTGGCGGGGCGGATGCATCATTCGCAGCGCGTTCCTGGCAGACATCAAAAATGCATTCGATAAAGACCCGAAGCTGCAGAACCTGCTGCTGGATGAGTTCTTCTCAAGCGTGCTGAACAAATACCAATGGTCGTGGCGTAAGGCAATTATTCATGCCATCGAGATTGGGGTGCCGATGCCTGCGTTCTCGACGGCGCTTGCGTTCTATGACGGCTATCGGTCCGAGCGGCTGCCGGCGAACTTGTTGCAGGCGCAGAGGGACTTCTTCGGGGCGCATACGTACGAGCGCGTGGATAAGCCGCGGGGAGAGTTCTTCCACACGAACTGGACCGGACGCGGAGGGAAGGTTTCCTCAACGACGTATAACGCTTGAATTGTTATGAGCAGACCTGAGCTGTTCTCGGCAGAAGAGAGAGCAAGGCTGCAGGCGACTGGTGCGCAACACTAGGTCCAGTCGCCGCGGCCGGGCTCGATTTACTTCAGGTGCTGCCAGGCGTCGTAGGTGAAAATGCCTATGATACCCGCCGTCATGACGGCCGCGGCTACCCCGAAGATGCGCACAAACGGCTGGATTTGCGTGACTTTTCGAACGATCTCGCTCTGAACCTGCTTTTCGTGCGTAGCTGCGTCGCTAAGGAAGAGCTGATCTTCTTCATACCGCGTCAACTGGCCCTTATATGCGAGGAGACCCAGAAAGCAGGCTGCGACCGCCGCCCAAATGATCAGCAAGACAGGTATTTCGCTCATTTTTATTCCTCCATCTCGGGTGAGGGGCTGACGTTTGTTTTTAAGGCTCTGCATGCGGGACGGAGGTTGAAGCATCCGTGTCGAATACGTGCCATCCGGCGCAATCATACGCCAGGCAAGGGCCATTGATACAACCTTTTATAGACGGAACCCGATGCGGGGGTAATGAGGCGGATGCGGGCGTCAGTGGCGGGAGGCGAAGTGGAGCGCGAGGGCGGCGATGACCCCGACGGCTGCGATGACGAAGACGAGCATACCGACGATGAACCACGCGGCGCGGCGCTCGGTTTGCGGGGTGGGCTTGGTGATGCCCATGGTGTTGATGAAGGCATTTGCGATGAACTGCAGGAAATTCATAGGGTTTGATGATACTTCCCGGCGGGTGAGTCGTCGGAGCGCAGGGTGCATCTAGTGATATGAGGGCTTGCCGGGGTGAGGGCGGGCGCATACACTTAAGGTTGAAGAACAAGGAGATTTTCATGGCTACTGCTTCCGTTACTCCCGAAGTCGTTGTAGGAGCACCAGTTTCGACCACGCCTGTGATTTTGACACCCGCCGCCATTGCCAAGGTGAGGGAGATTATGGCCGGTCAGAATCCGGTTCCGGCGGGTCTGCGCATCGGTGTGGTGGGCGGCGGATGTTCGGGCTTCCAGTATTCGATGTCGTTCGAGAACCAGAGCGGCATGATGGATAAGGTGTATAAGTTTGAGGATCTAAAGGTGTTCGTGGACGCGACCTCGGCGATGTATCTGCAGAACTGCACGGTGGATTATGTGGAGACGCTGGAAGCGGCGGGATTCAAGTTTGAGAATGCGGCGGTGAAGAGCACGTGCGGGTGTGGTTCGAGCTTCAGCGTTTAGATTTTGGTCCAAAATTTTGAAAAAAGTTGTAAAAAAATCCCTGGCTGCCCGCCGGGGATTTTTGTGGTTTGTGGGCGGTTTTTGGGAGGGTAGGCGGGAAAAAAGGTGCAAATTGCGTGTTTCATGACCACCAAAACAGGGGTTTTGAGGTCGTTTTTGCCACTTTTGAAAGCACTATTCTGGGTGTCAGGAACTACGCCACTTTTTCCAGAAAATCTGGTTTTTCTCTTTTGGGTGGGTAGCCGCTGGTCAGGTGGGTGGTCGGTTTAGGATCTTTGGGTTGTATGGGGACGGGAAAAAGCGGTCTCGCTCTGGCTCGATGCCCACATCTCAAAATCGAGATATGGGGCACCCAGGCCCACATCTCAAAATCGAGATATGGGGCACCCAGGCCGGGATCTCGAAATCTCGCAATGGGTGCCCGGGTGGCGGCATGTCGAAGTTGAGGGATGGGGTGGCCCGGTGCTCACATCTCAGGAGCGGGATGTGGGCACCGGGGGTGTGCGGAGGCTGGCGGAGAGTTTGCAGCCGAGGGTGGGGAACCTCGGGGTTGGTTGGGGGGTGGGCTTAGAAGCTGACGATGCCGTAGAGCTGGACCTGGCGTGGGCTGCCGATGGGGTTGGTGATGGCTCCTACGCCCTGGCTCGAGAAGGTGGCGGAGTCCGATCCCGGGCCGAGGGGGGCGATGTTGGGCGGGTTGCCGAAGTCGGAGCCGCTGAAGTTGTTGGAAGGGGTGTCGAAGCTGGGTGTGTTGGTGATGTTGAAGACCTCGACGGCGAGACGAACGCGCAGGTTTTCGTGGATGCGCGTTTCCTTGAAGAGGGAGAGGTCGGCGCGTTTTTGGAAGCTGCCGCGGAAGATGTTTCGTCCGCCGCTGGCGAAGGTGGATTCGACGGTATCGCAGGCCGTGGTCCCGGCGGACGTGGGACCGCAGGGAGGAACGCCGGACTCCCCCGGGGCAAGGGTGGGATAGGCGAAGGCAGAGGGTTTGAAGGCGACGTTGGTGAGATCGCTGCTGGTGCCGTTGGGTGTGTTGGGGTTGGCGAATGCGCCGGAGTGGCCGGTGAGGGCCTGCTTGGCGGAGACGCCCGGAGCGAGGGGAAGAACGGGATTGGTGAGGTAGTCGTTGGAGGAATAGAAGATGCTGCCTACGGTGCCGGAGAAGTCGTAGACGTTGTACGGCTGGCCGCTTTCGAGACTGGCGACGCCGCTGAGGCCCCAGCCGGAGCCGGCTTTGCGAAGGAGGAAGCTGGAGGCCTGGAGTTCGGGGATCTGGTAGTTGAAGCTGAAGCTGGTGACGTGGGTGCGGTCGTAGTCCGAAGACGCATAGCCGGAAGCGAGGTTGCGGGGATCGTTTCCGTTGTAGAAGATGCCGAAGCCGCTGGAGGCGTCGAGCGAGTGGGACCAGGTGTAGGAGAGCTGGTAGTCCAGGCCATGCGAGGCCTGCTCGTGCACGGAGACGAGCAGGGCGTCGTAATGAGACCAGCCGACGGTTGACCACGCGACGGAGTTGGGACTGTATCCGGTGAACGGAGTGCGGAGGTCGGTGTTGCCTCCGGTAGAGGTCGCCTGCGACTCCGAGAGCAGGGGACTGCCGTTGCTGTCCGTGGCGTTGTAGCCGTAGCTGTAGATCTGGCCGTTGACCGGGTGCTGCGGCGTGGCGACCTGAGGCTGGTTGAAGGGCAGGGGCACGGTCTGGTGGACGCCGTGGTTGCCGGTGTAGCCGACGGAGGCGACGGTTTTGGAGAGAACCTGGTATTGGACGTCGAGGCTCCAGTTTTCCGTGTAGGGAAGCTTGTTGTTGGCGGCGTAGGCACCGAAGAGGTAGGGGGAGTCGCCACTCATCAGTGCTGCCTGGTTGGGCAGGTTGTTGATGAAATGGGCTGGGTTGAAATCTGCAGGAGGAAGGGTTGTGCCGAAGGGGTTTTCGGAGGTGCTGTTTTTGTTGGCGTAGACGGCCTGGACGAAGGGGGGCTGGAGGGTGACGCCGAAGGGGCCGTTGAAGCCGCCGCCAGCTGAAGGTGAGAAGTTGGTGAAGTATTCGCCGCGGTCGTAGTAGAGGCCGAATCCGGCGCGCAGGACGAGCTTGGAGGTGAGGCTGTCGGCGATGCCTATGCGGGGTCCGATACCCCACTGGCGGTTGGTGAGGGTGGATTTCGAAGCGCCTGGGGTGGCGTACTGCTTGTTGTTGCCGGCAACCACGAGGCCGCTGTTGAGGATGGTGTCGGAGGTGAGGTCGTAGGAGTAGCGGGAGGGGTCGAGGTTGACCAGATTGCCAAATTTTTCGTAGAGGCCGCCATCGTAGTCGTAGCGGAGACCGGCGGAGAGGGTGAGGCTGGGAGTGATCTTCCACTGGTCCTGGGCGAAGGCGCCGATTTGGGGGGAGCGGTAGTAGCGGTTGCTGGCACCCTGAAAGTAAACGGAGTTTCCGGAGCCGAAGCGCAGGGGCCCGCCGGTAAGGAAGTCGCTGAAGCTGCCGTACTGGAGGGAGGCGACCTGGTTTGCGCGATTGAGAATATTGAGCTGGGTGAAGTCGTAGTTGCCGCCGAAGGAGAGGGCGTGGCGGCCGATGGTGTAGTTGAGGGTGGAGGTGCCTTCAAACGTGTTCTGGACGAAGCCGGTGTTGGAGAAGTTGGAGGTAGGGCCGATGTCCAGACCGTTTCGTCCATTGACTCCGTTGCGGATTGCGATACCGGGCAGAAGCGTGCTGCCGAAGATGTTGATGCCCGCGGTCTGCGGGCCGAAGGGCTGGCCGGTGAGAGAGGAGACGTTCATGCGTATGAATCCGAACTTCTGCTCCCAGGTGAGGCGGGGGGAGAGGATGGTGGTGTTTTCGAGCGAGAAGACCTGGCTGCCTGCGTTGAATTTTTGTGGGAAGCCTTCGAGGGGGCCGCTGGAGAAGGGGCTTTCGGTGGGATCGTGCTGGAAGTAGTACTTGAAGGCGAGGGAGTCTTTGCCGGAGACCTGGTAGTTGAGATTGCCGTTGGCCTGATTGGCCTGAAACTTGGAGGCACCGCCGGTGAACTGGACCCTGCCGCCGGGCGTGGCGGGGGAGCGGATGAGGTATTGGCCGTTGGGGAGCTTGGCCTGGAGAAAGGTGAGGGCGACGGGGTCGATGGGGGAACCAGCGGGAAGGCCGGCGGCAGCGACGACGGGCTGGAGTCCGGAGGGGCTGCGGTCATCGGTGATGCCGAGGGGGGCGAAGTAGCTGGCGACGGAGTTGAGTTGGTCGCGGTCGCGGGTGTACTGATAGCTGCCGAAGAAGAAGAGCTTGTTGCGGAGGATGGGGCCGCCGAGTTCGGCGCCGGCGACGTAGCGGTGCAGGTCTGGGGTGGGGAGACCGGCCTGCTTGCTGAAGAAGGGATTGGCATTGAGCTTGGAGGTTTCGAAGTTGCCGTAGACGGAGCCGTGCAAGGTGTTGCTTCCGGATTTGGTGGTGACGTCGATGTGGGCGCCGGCGGTGGCTCCCTGGGAGGCGTCGAACATGGAGGTGTTGACGCGTTCTTCGGCGATGGTTTGCTGCGGGGGCGAGGGGAGGGCTTCGCCGATAGCGTCGAAGATGGAGGTGTTGGTGCGGATGGCGCCGTTGGACTGGAAGGACTCGCCGGTGTTGAGAACGGCGCGGCTTTCGGCGACCTGGGAGGAGGAGGCTCCATTGAAGAGATTGTTGGCGAGGACGCTGTTCATGGTGAAAGTGTTGCTGGAGAGGCGCTGTCCGTTGGCGTAGATGTTCTGGTTGCCGAGGCCGGTGTTGGTGCCGGTGTCGGCGAGCGGGTCGGCGTGGACGCCGGGGCTGAGGGTGGCGAGCTGGGTGAAGCTTCCGGTGCCGAGGGGTGTTTTCTCAATGGCAGCGGAGTCGAGGACGTAGCCGTTGGTGATGTCGGTGGCATCGAGCTGGGGGGTGGCTTCGACGTTGACGGTGGAGTTGACGTCGCCGGCTTTGAGGCGGAGGTTCTGGGTGACGGTACGGTCGGCCTGAACGCGGAGGCCGACAATTTTTTCGGTATTGAAGCCCGGTGAGGAGATGGTGAGGTCGTAGGTGCCGATGGGGAGGTCGTTGAGGGCGTATGCGCCGCTGGAGTTGCTGGAGACGCTGCGGGTAGCGGCGGTCTGATTGTTGACCACCGAGATGGTGGCATTGGGAACGATGGCGCCGGTGGGGTCGGCTACGGTGCCGGCGAGGGTGCCGAGGCTTTGCTGGGCGATGACGACGGAGGGGGCGAGACTGGCCAGAAAAAGAAACAGGAGAGAGAGTAACCGTGGCTTCATGGATCACCTTTGTCGTTTGGTGGTTCGGTGTGGTTTCGATCTGGGGTTCGATCTGGGTTTCGGTGTGAGATTGCTGTGGGTTTGCTGGATTGGCGGGTGACTTCTGCCACGGACGAGTGTAGGGACGCAATGTGAATAGAGGGTAAGAAAGCGGACAGGTGCAGCGCGGGGGATGGATCTGTATGCAAATCTGGAGAGAGAAATGTGGACCGCCGCGAAGAGCGGGCGGGGTTATAGGGGAACTGCAGGGTGGGTTGCGGGTATCTTATCTCAGGCGCGGGGAAGCGGAGGCAAAAATTTTCGGTCTAAGTTTCCGTCTAAGATGGACAAGGGTTTCGAGCATGGTGTGTGTGAGGCGGCGAGTTGACTGAATTTGTGATTCGGCTGGCGGATGAGCGGGGACGGGTGCAGGAGCAGAGCCATGCGGCGGCGACGGCAGAAGAGCTGCGGGCGCGGTTTACGCAGGCGGGTTACTACGTCTACTCGGTGAAGGCGAAGAGCGTGCTGGGGGGCGGGGCGAAGAAGAAGGTGAAGCTCGAGACGTTTCTGATCTTCAACCAGCAATTTCTGACGCTGATCAAGGCTGGGCTTCCGATCCTGGGATCGCTGGAGCTGCTGGGGAAGCGGCAGAAGGTGCCGCACTTTCGCGCGCAGCTGGAGGATGTGGCGGCGCGGGTGAAGACGGGGGAGTCGATTTCGCAGGCGTTCGAGGCGCAGGGTGGGTTTCCGATTGTGTATACGACGACGCTGCTGGCAGGGGAGCGGTCGGGAAATCTGGAGGAGGTGCTGCAGCGGTTTCTGGATTTTCAAAGGGTGAGTCTGACGTTTCGGAAGAAGCTGAAGGCGAGTTTGATCTATCCGGCACTTCTGGTGGTGATGGTGATTGCGCTGTTTATCTTTCTGATCACGTTTGTGGTGCCGCGGTTTGCGCAGCTGTACGACCAGCTGGGGACGAAGCTGCCGGGGTTGACGGTGTTTCTGCTGGACCTGGGGCGCGAGGCGCAGAGCTATGGGATCTATGCCGCGGTGGTGGTGGCTGTGACGGGCTTTCTGCTGTATCGGTGGGCGAAGACGGATGCTGGGGCGAATGTGATCGATAAGGTGCGGATTTCGCTTCCGGTGTTTGGCGGGGTGTGGCTGAAGTATCAGGTGGGGCTGTTTTCAAGGACGCTGTCGACGCTGCTGACGGGGGGGCTGCCTCTGGTGCCTTCGCTTGAGACGGCGGCGCGGTCGATCGATTCCCGGCAGATAGCGAGTGCGGTGTACCGTTCGGTGGAGACGGTGAGGGAAGGCAAGGGGCTGTCGGTGAGCTTGCAGTCGACGAAGGTGTTTCCGGAGCTGGCGATCGAGATGATCGAGGTGGGGGAGAGTACGGGGGCGCTGCCGCAGATGCTGAACTCGGTGGCGGAGTTTTTTGAGGAGGACGTGCAGACGAATTTGACGGCGGCGATGAGTTTGATCGAGCCGGCGATCCTGGTGATGATGGGGCTGGTGGTGACGACGATTTTGATTGCGCTGTATCTGCCGATTTTCAGCTTGAGTGCGGGGACGGGTGGGGGCGGGCAGTAGGGGATGTGTTTTGCTGGAGGGGCCCGCTGCGTGCGGGGCGGTCACTTCGTGACGGGTCTACCGCTTCGCTTGGGCCTCCCGCTGGTCGGCATCGGGTTGATCGCGGACCGGTGAGGGCAGGTGGCTAAGATTGTGCGCTTTAAGGTGTTGTGCTTGGGGTAGGTTCCACCATCCAGTAGGAACTGCTTGCATGGTGGGGCGGGCGTTGACGAGGGCGATCGCATGACCATGGTAGGATGACTATGGTGGAGGTGTGTATGAGGACGATGGCGGCGGGGAAGTTCAAGGCAACTTGTCTGGCGGTGATGGACGAGGTGCAGGCGAAGCGGGAGTCCGTGGTGCTGACCAAGAATGGGAAGCCGGTGGCGAAGCTGGTGCCCTTGGAGCTCGAGAATCCAGATCCGATCTTTGGCTTTTATAAAGGGAAGCTGGAGATCCTTGGCGATATTATGGCTCCTGCTTTCGATGCCGACGAGTGGGACGCTCTCGGGTGATCGTTCTCGATACCCATGTTGTGATCTGGCTTGCCGAGGCACCGGATCTACTCTCTGAGGCTGCGACTGAGGCGATCAGGAGCGAACGACAGAGTGGGTTGCTGGCAATCTCGGACCTGACTTTACTGGAACTGGCGGGCATCCTTTCAGGCGGGAGGGTTGCGGTTCGGACTTCGCTGCGTGCTTTTCTGGCAGAGGTCGAGAGGAGCTTCACGATTCTTCCAGTGACCGGGGTGATTGCAGAGCGGACGATGTTGTTTTCGCCGGCTTATCCAAAAGATCCGGTGGACAGGGTGATCGGCGCGACCGCCCTGGCGCATTCCTGCAAGCTGGTGACAAAGGATGATCTGATACGGAGATCGCAGGAAGTGGATTGTGTTTGGTAGGGATGAATTTATACCGCTGCTTTCGGGTGATTGCGATCTGGGAGTGTGACGGTTGGAATAGAGGGGAGTCTGAGAGATATGGCGATGGCACCGTTGGCGGTTCCGATCAATGAGGCGGGGATGGGTGAGGTGGAGCGGGCGCAGGGGCTGGCGCGGCGCTACCATGCCGATTTTGTGGATTTGAAGAACTTCAAGATCTCGCATGAGCTGTTCAAGAGCGTGCCGGTGGACATGATGTTCCGGTACAACTTTGTGCCTTTGGAGCAGCTGGAAGGGCGGCTGGCGATTGCGGTTTCGGACCCTTCGAAGCTGATGGTGCTCGACGAGATTTCCGGGCTGCTGGGGCAGAGGCTGGTGACGCGGGTGGCGACGCTGAGCCAGATTACGGAGTTGCTGAAGAAGACGGAGCAGTCGCAGCGCGTGCTGGACGAGGCGAGCGAAGGCCTGGCGTTCGATGTGCTGCATGGGGACGAGAACCAGGACTCGAACATCTCGATCGAGCGGCTGACGAGCGAGGACGACATCTCGCCGATTATCCGGCTGGTGGATACGACGATCTTTACCGCGCTCGAACGGCGGGCTTCGGACATACATCTAGAGACGTTCGATGACTGCCTGATGGTGAAGTACCGGATTGACGGCGTGCTGCAGCAGGCGATGGCTCCGATTGCGAGGGAACATCATCAGACGATTCTGTCGCGTATCAAGGTGATGAGCGAGCTGGATATTGCGGAGCGGCGGGTTCCGCAGGATGGACGCTTTCGGGTGCGGTACAAGGGCCGGCTGATCGACTTTCGTGTGTCGATCATGCCGACGGTGCATGGCGAGAATGCTGTGCTGCGTGTGCTCGATAAAGAGTCGATGTCGGAGAAGTTCAAGTCGCTGAGCCTGGATGTGGTGGGGTTCGCGGAGAAGGACCTGGCGCGCTTTCGGCGGTATATCAAAGAGCCGTACGGGATGGTGCTGGTGACGGGGCCGACGGGGTCAGGGAAGACGACGACGTTGTATGCGGCGTTGAATGAGATCAAGTCGGAAGAAGACAAGATCATTACGATTGAAGATCCGGTGGAGTACCAGATTCGCGGGATCACGCAGATTCCCGTGAACGAAAAGAAGGGGTTGACGTTTGCGCGCGGACTGCGTTCGATTCTGCGGCACGATCCGGACAAGATCCTGGTGGGAGAGATTCGCGATGCGGAGACGGCGCAGATTGCAATCAACTCGGCGCTGACCGGACACCTGGTGTTTACGACGGTGCACGCGAACAACGTGGTCGACGTGCTGGGCCGGTTTTTGAATATGGGCGTCGAGCCGTACAACTTCGTTTCGGCGCTGAACTGTATTCTGGCGCAGCGCCTGGTGCGGCAGGTGTGCGAGTTCTGCGTGCAGGATGTGCAGTACGGGGAACACGATCTGCTGGCGAGTGGGTTGGACCCGGCGGAGTGGCGCGGGTTCAGGTTTCGCGAGGGGCCGGGATGTATTGAATGCGGCGGCACGGGATTTCGCGGGAGGTCGGCGATCCACGAATTGCTGGAACTGGACGATGAGATTCGCGAGATGCTGCTGGCGAAGAAGCCGGGGAGTGAGATTCGCAAGAAGGCGAAGGAGAAGGGGATGGCGTTCCTGCGGGATTCGGCGCTGGAGCGGGTCCGGGATGGGATTACGACGTTGCGGGAGATTAACAAGGTGACGTTTATTGAGGCGGGAAGGTAAGAGAGGGTGTAGGGGGTAGGGAGTAGGGAGTAGAAGGCGTGTAGGCGGGATTTATTGTGGGGTAGGTCGACCTGATATTTAACGTGCGTGCGGGCCCAGGGCATTGCCAACCATGGAGAGCTAGTTGGTGCTGAGAACGGAATGCAGGTCTTTTGGGTACGCCTCTTGCGATGAATGTGCAAGAGTCTCCGCTCAGGGTGACAGATTTTTGATCGTTCGAGCTTTTACGCCTGAGCAGAGTTTAGGAAACAGGTAGTCTAGGACGGAATGGAAATTTTACCGAAAAGTTTGGGGACGCGGCCGCGGCTGGCGATTGAGATTCGGGCCGAAGGTGTGGTCGCGGCTCGGGCAGACGATCGCACGGCGCTGCTGACCTCGGTGGCGCGGGTGGACCTGGCTGAAGGTGTGGTGGTGCCGGGTTTACGAGCGGGCAACGTGGTGGAGAAGGCCCCGGTGGTGGCTGCGGTGCGCGAGGTGCTCGATGCCATTGCAGGGCGGGGCGGGGAACGAGGTGGAAGGCTGCGGGATGTGACGGTGGTGGTGCCGGACTCTGCGGCGCGTGTGCTGTTTCTGGACTTCGATCAGCTTCCTTCGAAGGCAACGGAGGCGCTGCCGGTGGTGCGTTTTCGGCTGAAGAAGCTTCTGCCGTTCGATGCGGACGAGGCAGTGGTGAGCTATCAGATGATGGGGTCGGAAAAAGATGTGGTGAAGTTGCTGGTTGTGGCGATGCCGAAGGCGCTGGTGGAGGAGTATGAGGGGGTGGCGCTGGCGGCGGGATATCTGCCGGGTGCGGTGCTGCCGAGTACGCTGGCGGCGCTGGCCGGGCTGGAGGAAACGGAAGACGCGGTGCTGGTGGTGAATGCAGGGCTGGGTGTGGTGACGACCGCGATTGTGCAGGCGGGAGTGCTGCTGCTGCATCGCTCGGTGGACATGTCTCAAGACACGACGGGCGTGTCCGATGTGCAGGTACCGATCCCGCTTGTGGACCGGGAGAGCACGGCGGGGGAGTGGGCGAGGCAGGAGCCTCTGGGGGCGGAAGGCTGGAGTGGACTGGATGCGCGGCCTTCTGTTCAAGCGACGGATGGGCCGGCTCCGGTTGCATCGGCGACTCAGATTGAGGTTGCGCGGGAGATGGAGATGCAGGCTGCGGCGCGCGAGGTGGCGCAGGCGGTGAGTGTGGCGGCGGCTTACTTTGAAGATACGCTGCAGGCGGCGCCGTCGGAGCTGCGGGTGTGCGGGGCGCTGGGGGCGGAGGCGCTGGGTGCGATGATGGACGAGAGTGGGTTTACGGGGTTGCGGGTGCGCGAGATAGTGGACACCGGGATGATGGAGGCTGGTGCGGTGACGGCGAGTGTGCCGCGCGGCTGGCTGGCTGGTGTTCGGGGGGCATTGAGAAACTGATGCGGATCTCGGTCAATCTTGCGAGCCGTCCGTTTGTGGAGCTGCGGCCTTTGTTTGCGCGGCTTCGGCTGGCAATGGGTCTGCTGACGGTGCTTGCGGTGGTGCTGGGGTTTGCGTTGCACTCGCTGAGTGCGAAGGCCGCAGCGGCTGAGGCGCAGATGAGCGCGCTGAAGGCGAAGACTTTGCAATACCAGCAGGGCCGCATGGCGAATGAGGCGAGGATGCGGCAGCCGCAGAACATGGCGGTGCTGGAGCGGTCGCAGTTTCTGAATGCGGTGTTTGCGCGCAAGAGCTTCAGCTGGACGGCGGTGATGATGGACCTGGAACGTGTGCTGCCGGCGGGCGTGCAGGTGACGAGCATTGAGCCGGCGATTACGAAGACGGGCGAGGTGAATATTCGCCTGCGGGTGAGCGGGGATCGGGAGCGGGCGGTGCAGCTGGTGAGGAACCTCGAGCGATCTGAGCGGTTTGTTTCGCCACGGCTGGCGTCGGAGCAGGCGCAAACCCAGGAGGGAAGCCGGCCCGGTGGAGCCATGCAGATCGGGCAGGGGAACCAGGCTGGGGCGGTGCAGTTCGATATTTTGAGCGGATATAACCCGCTGCCGGAGAGGCGTGTCAAAGAGGCCGTCGCGAAGGCATCTGAACGTGGAGGCGGAGATGCGGCTGAGGCTCCGCGTGTGCGAAGGAGAGTGCGTACGGGTGCGCCGTTGCGGCCTGCGGGGCAAGGTACGGCGGGTCGCGTGACCGGGCAGAATGCGGGGACGCGATGACGACGGCGACTGCGGTGAAGCGTTCGGTGGCGACGCGGCACTGGGCAGAGAAGACGCGCAGGCTGGGGACGTTGCTGAACCTGCATATCGCGGGCGTTGTGGTGCTTGGTCTGGTGAATCTGTACCTGCTGGTGCATATGGCTTTTGCGTGGAACGCGGCGAACAGCCAGAATGCGCAGGCGCTGGCGGACCAGACTGTGGCGATGAAGACGGCGGAGATTGCAAAGCGTCCCCTGGAGGGTCTGGATACGAAGCTTGCGGTGGCGACCAAGGACTCGGACAGGTTCTATGGGCAGAGGCTTCCGTTTGCGAACTCGGAGGTGGCGGGGGAGCTTGGGGCGCTGGCGAAAAAGCAGGGTGTGAAGCTGACTCGGGTGCAATATGCTTACGCTCCTGTGCTGGACGGTACGGCGGGCGCGTTGACCGAAGCGCGGATGGATGCGAGTTTGAGCGGAGACTACCGGCCGCTGGTATTGCTGGTGAATGGGCTTGAGCGGGACAAGATGTTCTTCCTGATTACGGGGCTGACGTTGACGGGGCAGCAGAGCGGGACGGTGGGACTGCGGATGCGGTTGACTACGTATCTTCGATCGCCGGTGGGGACGGAGAACTCGGTGGCCGGTTCGACGGCGGGGGATGCTGCGGGTCAGGGCGATGCTGTGCCGGTGCGTGGTTTGGATGCGGGAGGGCCGCGATGATCAGGCTGACTCCCGATATGCAGAAGAAGGCGGCGGCGATTGCCGGGTTTGTGCTGGTGGCGGCGGGGGTGCTGTATTACGAACTGCGGGATGACAGCCAGGCTTCGGTTGCGCCGGTGGTGGTGACGGCTCCGGCGGCTTCGGGTGCGGGCCGGAGTGGTGCGAGTCCCAACGCAGCTGGTGTTGCCGCAGCGAAGGTGGGGACGACGTCGGCGCAGCTGGACCCGACGCTGCGGATGGAGCCGATGCTGGTGACCGAGGCGCTGGTGTATTCGGGAAGTGGACGTAATATTTTTTCGGCGAGTTCGGTGCCTGTGGAGTTGCCGAAGCTGATTGCACCGGTTCGGACGAAGACGGCTGCGCTGCCGGTGGGGCCACCGCTTCCTCCGCCTGGTCCTCCACCTCCTCCTCCGATCGATTTGAAGTTCTTTGGGACGGCGACCTCGGCCAGGGGGGTGCGGCGAGCGTTCTTGCTGCATGGGGATGATGTTTTTCTTGCGTCGGACGGGGATGTGGTGCAGCGCCGGTACAAGGTGATGACGGTGCTGGCGAACTCGATTGTGGTGGAGGACCTGTCGAATAACAACAGGCAGACGCTGCCGCTGGTGACGCAGTGAGGTGGCGGGGATGAGGGGGCATCGGCCAGGCGGTGCTGCGCGGGCGCACTGCGTGAGGGTTGCGCGCTTCGTGGGATGTACCCCGGCTCCGCCCGCGCCTTCCGATGGTCGGAGCGAAGGTCTCTGGTCGCCGGTTGGAGACGATGCGGGCGAACAGGGGTTCATGCTGGTGGGATTGATCGTTGCGATCTTTTTTATTCTGCTGGCGTTGAGTATCGCTGCGCCCAAGGTGGCGGAGGCTTTGAAGCGCGAGCGCGAGGTGGAGACCATGCATCGCGGGGACCAGTATGTGCGGGCGATCCAGCTGTACTACCGGAGGACGCATAGCTATCCGGCGTCGATGGAGGCGCTGGAAAAGGCGAACAATATGCGGTTTCTGCGGCAGCGGTATGTGGACCCGATGACGGGCAAGGCGGACTGGAAGCTGATCCATGTCGGTGAGGCGAAGACGACGGTGAAGGGATTTTTCGGGCAGCCGCTGGCGGGGTTGGCTCCGGGGTTGGGAGCGGCTTCGGGGATGGCTTCGCCGGGTGGCGGGGCGGGGCCGGGTGGGACGGGGCCGGGCGGCGCAGGTGCGTTCGGGGGGAGTTCGCCGGGAGGGTTCGGGGGGTCTTCGAGCAGCTTTGGGGGGTCTGGTTCGGGGTCTTTTGGGGCGTCCTCCGGTGCGGGTTCGTCTGGTTCGGCTTTTGGGTCGGCGTCGTCTGGTGTGGGGTCGAATGGAAGCTCGCCGGGCGCGTCTCCCTCGAGTACGGGGACAGGTGGAGGGGCGGCGGGAGGTTCGGGAGGTTCGGCGGGAACGGATGGTCCGGGGCAGACCGGTCTGGGGAGTGCGAGTGGGATGCAGAGCCAGTCGGCTACAGGGTTCTCGGGGAGTGGAGCGCCGTTTGTAGGCGTGGGGCTGCCCAAGCAGGGGGATTCGATCACGGTGTTGAACGAGCAGACGACGTATCAGACCTGGGAGTTTATCTACGATCCTCGGATTGAGCAGTTGAAGGCGAAGGCGAATTTGTTGGGTGGGGGGCCGGCTTCGACGGATTCGGGGAGCCTGGGTTCGGCTTCGGGGATGAACTCGGGTGTGGGCGGGACGGGTGCCGGTTCGCAGCGGGGCGGGGCAGGCGGTGGCTTCGGCAACAGCGGTGGCTTCGGCAACAGCAGCGGTTTCGGCAACAGTGGAGGGTTTGGTTCTACGCCGTCGAATGGATCGGGGAGTTCAGGGTCGTTTGGGACTCCGGGATCGGGCTCGACACCGCAGAATCCGCCGACGCCGCAAAGTCCACCGTAGCTCGCTTTACTGCGCGGCGTGTGGAGTGCTCGGTTGCTGGGTGACCGTGCGGAGGCGGCCGATGCGTCCGTGGGGCCCTACGACGAAGGGAAGCGAAAGAGCGTTCTAGTTCTTGTCGGCATCGGCGGGATCGGTGGGTGACGGTTTGAGAGCGTGCCAATTTTTGCCGTCATCGGTGGAGATGTCGGTGCCGTTGGGACCTACGGTGATCCAGAGTTTCTGCTGGGGATCGTAGGCTACGGAGGAGCGATAGCCGTGGGGTGGGGTTTGGGCTGGCTGCCAGAATGAACGAAGCGCCTGATCGTAGTGTGCAAGGTCGTAGTACCAGGCAGTGTCAAGTCGCTCTGATGGCTTTAGGTAATCTCCTCCCACTGCAACCATGGTGCCAGTTCTGGAAGGATCTTCGGCGATTGAGAAAATTCCTGACGAGGCAGTTCGATTGTGAGTCGGAAGCTGGGCCGCATCTTGTCCAGCTTCCCATGGAAGCTTCTTCGTCTTCGAAACATCACCTACGTAAACGTCAGTTGGTCCAGATCCGACAGTGATGATTCGACTGCCACCTGGGCCTCCCGTTCCGAACATCCTGTAGTCGATTGACGAAAGCAGTAGAGAGGAGTTGCTGGCTGCAAATGCACCTTCTCCGTTGATATCAGCAGTGCTTTTCTGTGTCTGCTTTTCCCACTTCTTACCTCCGTCGAAGGTGAGCATAATGATGAACTTTCCATCGACAGGATCACCGAGAAGAACGCCAAAATCGCGACTGGCAAAGCGGATGGCGTCCCAGAAACCTTCCTTGTCGGGGTTGGTGAAGAGGAGTCTCCATGTTTGGCAGCCGTCGGTGGTTTTGTAGAGGCGGGACTGGTCGCCGGGGCCGGAGGACATGACGATGGCGGTGTTTTCGTCGAAGGCCTGGATGCCGCGGAAGTCGAGCTTTTCGGCTCCGGGCGGAATGGCGCAGGTCTGCCAGAGATAGCCGCCGTCTTCGCTGCGGAGAACGGTGCCGTTGGTTCCGCTGGCCCAGACGGCTCCGCCGCCGGTGTTCGCGATGCCGCGCAGGTTGGCGGTGGTGTGGGACTCTTCGAGATCCCATTGGGCTTTGGATTGGGCGGCGGGGGCGAAGAGGAGCAGGAGGAGGATGGATGCGAGGCTGCGGTTCAACGTGTACTCCCTCGTTAAGCGGAACTTGCGCAAAGTCTTTGGATAAAACGCTTAGGTTGGACTTCAAGGCGTTGCCGGACGGCATGAAAGCCCCGCACGCTGCCGGCCCCCTGGTTAAGTCTAGTAGGGGAGTCAAGGGGCCGGTGAGGGCGTGGCACGGCAAGCTCGACGGCCAAACCCAATGGGAACGAGCCGAAAGCGGTCTCGCTGCGCTGATGCCCACATCTCAAAAAATCGAGATATGGGGTACCCGGGTTCCGCAGTGCAGCGGCGGAGGGCGGCGGTCGATTCCTCTGCTCGGTTTCCATGTGACAGCTATGGGATAGGCGAATGCTGAAGACGGCAGGTGGTCACCAACGGGGTGAGGAGTACAAAGAGAAAGAATCAGCAAAAGCGCAACGGCTATGATCGAGTCTGTGCGAGGGACTCGATCGGTACAGGAAGGTGAAAGGGCAGCATTGTCGAACTACAGTTATCGGGTTTTCCTGGCGCTCTGCTCCGTGTTTCTGGCCGGCTGCGTTTTGCTTTTCGTGGTCAACACCTGGTGGTGGCCGCTGATGGGGGATGCGGGGCTGATGCATTACATCGTCTTCCTGATGGACCATGGAATGGCGCCGTACCGCGATATTGTCGACCCCAACTTACCGGCTACGCTCATGATCGAATCCGCGGTGATGCACGGGTTTGGGGGCGGGTCGCTGGTGTGGCGGCTGTTCGATCTCGGGCTGCTGGCTGTGACGGGAGCGGCGATGCTGTCGATTGCACGGCCATATGGCTGGTTCGCTGGATTGTTTGCGGCTTCTCTGTTTGCGCTGGTGCATGGGCGGGATGGCGTGATGATGCTGGGACAACGCGACTTGACGATGACGGCTTGCCTGACCATCAGTTACGCATTTCTGTTTGCCGCGCTGCGCGGCCGACGAGGCGTGTGGTCGATCGCGTGGCGGATGGCCGCGTTTGGATTTTTCTGTGCTGCCGCAGGAATGATCAAACCTTCGGTAGCTCTGCTGCCGGTTGTGCTGGTGGTGATGGCGGCGGTCCGGCTCAGGCGACGGGGACAGAGGTGGCTCGGGCCCGTGCTTTTTTCCACTGCAGGAGCCTTGGTGCCGATCGTTCTTTGCCTGGTTTGGGTGTGGCGCAGGCAAGCAGGAGCAGCATTCTTTGCAATGCTGTTCGAACTGATTCCCTACTTCGCGCATCTGGGTGCGCGGTCGCTTGGTCATCTGGTGCTGCACAGCATCTACGGTGTGCTGCTGCCCGTGGTACTGGTGTGGGCGGTGATGGTTGGCCTCCAGGTCTGGGTATGGAAGGTTGATTGGCTTAGCTGGGAACGCGCGGCGCTGTTGGTGGGGATGTGCTTTGGGCTCGCATCCTTCTACATGCAGCGGAAGGGATATCCGTATCACCGCTACCCGTCGGAGGCGTTTCTGCTGCTTCTAGCTGGGATTGAATTCACTTCCGTGTTCCACGGAAGGCTGGGCCGGGGGGAGGCTTCTGAGTCAAAGCCGCGCAGGCACTGGGGTGACAGGCGAGTGCTGCTCGAGCGGCTGGCGGCGGCGGGCATTCTGTTGGGAACGGTGTTGGTCGCCGGGGGGTGTACGGCCCATGCGTTGCGCCAGGACTGGAGGAACCACGAGTTCGACAGCATGCTGCAGGCTGACCTGAACCGCCTCGGCGGGCATGCACTCGATGGGCGTGTGCAGTGTTTGGATATGGGCGATGGATGTATCCCGACGCTCTACAACATGCGCATGGTTCAGGCGACGGGTTTTCTGTACGACTGTTATATGTTCTCAACCGTTGAGGGTGCGGAGAGAGAGCGCTACCGCGAGGCGTTCTGGAAGGCGATAGCCCAGAGGCCGCCCGAGGTTTTTGTGGTCACCAGCAACGACTGCGAGATATATCCGGAGAAGCCTTCGTATCACTATCAGAAGATGGGTCGCTGGCCGCAGTTCGAACAGTATCTGATGGCGAACTATCGCCTCGAGGCGGAGCGGGTTCCACCGCACATGGTGAACACCGGGAGCAGCCCTTCGAAGCCGCTTGGTTACAGGATTTATGTCTGGAACCACTGAGGGCGATTGTCGGGGCTGGGGCTATTTAGCTTGCTTTGTGCCATATCCATGCCCATACGGCAATTTGTCGGCAATGGTTTGTCTGCAAACCATAGGCAAAGCATCCCGAGCAATATTGCCCGGTTCCGACCAGCTTGCTGATGTTGGAGTGACACGAGCAGCCATACAAACGAATGCGGGAGAACAGCACGGAACGAGGGTAGCCAGCCAGAGAGCACGCCTCTATTCGTGAGCACGGTGTGCGTCCTTCGAGTGAGCTGCTTTCCCAATCTGTTTCATGTGCGGAATTCTCTTTTCACCTGCTATTCTTGTCCGCGGCTATTGAGCCAAAGTGCCTGCTGTGACGGAGGGAAGGCGAATGCGAGTTTGTAGTTCGGCGATGCTGCTGATTCTGGTGTTGAGTGTGTCCGACGGTGCGTGGGGCGTGGGGCAGCATGCTCCGGCAGTCTTGCCGGAGCAATCGGAGACGCCTTGGGTGGCATCTTGGATCACTTCTCCCGATGGCCCGCAGCGGGACGCCTCGGTGCTGCGCTTTCGTAAGGAACTTGAGTTGGCGCAGGCCCCACAACATTTTGGAGTGCAGGTGAGCGCGGACAACCAGTTCATCTTGTACGTGAACGGGACACGCGTGGGCTTTGGTCCGGCCCGCAGTGACCTGGGCCATTGGAAATACGAGAGCTATGATCTTGCACCGTTTTTGCATGCCGGAACGAATACGCTTGCGGCGACGGTGTGGAACTTCGGCGTACAGACTCCGCTGTCGCAGATCAGCGACCGGCTTGGCTTTGTGGTGCAAGGCAAGGGGCAAGCTGAACGTGCGGCAAACACAGATACCACGTGGCAAGTGGAGGAAGAGAAGGGAATCGCGGTGCTGCCAACACCGCATGAGGTGCTGAAGCGGTACTACGTCGCCGAACCCGCGGAACGGCTCGATGGGCGGATTTTAGATTGGAACTGGAATACCGGAAATGTTTTCGGCGCGAGTTGGAAGCAGGCGCATGCGATCGGGCTGGCCACGCTGCAGGGATCGAACACGCAGGAGAATAACTGGCAGCTGATGGCGGACTCGCTGCCTCCGATGGAGTATGAGAAGAGGGCCGCGGGCCGCGTCGTCCGTTCGGAGGGAATTGCGTCTGTGTCTGGATTTCCTGACGGCGGCCTGAGCGTGCTGGCCCATGCCAAGGTCTCGATTCTGCTCGACAACCTGCACCTTACGACGGCGTTTCCGGAGCTGACGGTGAGCCAGGGACGCGGTGCAACGATACGGTTGACGTATGCGGAAGCCATGTTCGGTGCGGAAGGCAAGAAGGGAAACCGCAACGAAATTGCAGGCAAACACATTGTCGGCGTGTTCGATGAGTTCGTAGCCGACGGCGGGAGGGAGCGGGTGTTCGAGCCGCTGGGGTGGAAGACCTGGCGCTACTTGCAGGTGGATATCGAGACTGGGGATCAGCCGCTCGAGATCGAGAAGTTGCAGACGTGGTTTACCGCATTTCCGTTTGAGGAGCGTGGGCACTTTGCGTCGAACGACGAATCGTTGAAACCTATCTGGGATATTGGCTGGCGCACCGCACGGCTCGACGCACACGATACGTACATGGATACGCCGTACTACGAGCGGATGCAGTATGTCGGGGATACGCGCATCCAGGCGCTGATTTCGTACACGGTGGCTGGCGATGATCGGTTGGCGCGGCAGGCGATTGAGGCGTTCAACTATTCGCGTATACCAGAAGGCGTCACGCGCAGTCGTTACCCGTCGTCGGTGCGGCAGATTATCCCGACGTTTTCTCTGATGTGGGTAGGGATGGTGCACGACTTCTGGATGTATCGCTCGGATGAAGCATTCGTTCAGCGCCAACTTGCGGGAACCCGCACGGTGATGGACTGGTTTTTGGAGCGGCAGCGCGCGGACGGATTGCTGGGATACATCCCCTGGTGGCCGTTTGTTGACTGGGGTGAGGGGTTCGGCGGGGGAAGTCCGCCACAGGATGCGGAAGGCGGCTCCTCGGTGGTGACGCTGCAGTTTGTGGAAGCGCTACGGTATGCCGCGGAGTTGGAGACGGCGCTGGGCGACAAGGGCCGGGCGCAGACGTATCGCAGTGCCGCAGACCGGGGTGCAAACGCTGTGCACCAATGCTGTTGGAATTCGCAGTACGGGCTGCTGGCAGACACGGCAGAGCAAAAGCACTATAGTCAGCATGCCAATATTCTGGGCGTCTGGCTCGATGTGATATCGAAAGAGCGGCAGAAAGGGGTGCTGAGGAAGATTTTATCTTCAAGCGATGCGGGCTATGCGGTGACCGAGTCGGTGCCGACGATGACAAACGCGACATACTATTTTCGGTTTTATCTGGCGCGGGCGATCGACCATGCAGGGATGGGGGACGACTATCTGCGGCTGCTTGGACCCTGGCGGCAGATGGTTTCGCTTGGCCTGACCACGTGGGCCGAGCAGCCGGAGCCTACCCGTTCGGACTCGCACGCATGGAGTGCGCATCCGAACTATGACTTTCTAACGATTGTGGCCGGCATTCGGCCGGGGGCTCCTGGCTTTCGGAGCATTACGATTGCTCCGCATCTTGGGTCGCTCCAGCACTTGACTGCGACAATGCCGCATGCCGGGGGGAATATAGAGGCCGAGTACACGGTACACGGCGGGGTGGTACATGCTGGGATCACCCTGCCTGCGGGAAGTACGGGCCATCTTGAGTGGCGGGGAAGAACGCTGCCCATGCATGCAGGCAGGCAGGAACTGCAACTCTCTGCGCAGTAAGCCTGGAGCAATGTGTACACGGTAAAGGGGATTGGTACGGCCCCGTCGTCCCGGTGGAATATCATGAGCTGGAGCAAAATTCTGATATTCCACTTTTTCTTTGACAGGCATACCTCAGAGGCTCTATAAGAGCTTTCTCAATCGTTGCTCCCAAAGACGGTGAGGAAATGAAGTTCATTGGATCTCGGCACGCTTCTTTGTTTCAAGCGTGACTTTGGAGGCAATACCATATGCATAAACGAACGATGGCCCTTGCGACATCGGTCCTGGCAACAATCCTCTGTTTCTGCGCGGCGGCTGACGCACAGGTTACGACAGGGAGCATCCTTGGCACAGTGCACGATTCGACTGGCGCCGTTGTGCCGGGAGCAACGGTGCGAATCACCGACACCGGCAAAGGTACGACCTCGACGACAAAGACCAACGCAGATGGCGATTACGATGTGGAGTTTCTGATTCCAGGTGCCTACAGTGTTGCGGTCGAGATGGCGGGATTCAAGCGAACGGTTTCGAACAACATTGCGCTCGACATCGACCAGAAGGCGCAGATCAATGTGACACTGCAGCTGGGTGGGACCTCGGAGACGGTGGAGGTGACCAGCACGCCGCCGCTGATCCGGCTGGGAAGCGCGGAACTGGGCGAGGTAGTGGGAAGAACGCAGGTGGAGCAGCTTCCGCTGAACGGGCGTAACTTTGCTCAACTTGTTTACCTCGTCCCGGGAGTAACGAGCGGCCAGCCGGGAGAGAACCTTTCGGGATCGAGCTCGTTCAATCCTCGAGCGGCAAGCGACTTCAACTCTCTTGGAAGCCAGGCGAATATGAACTCGTACCTGGTGGATGGAATTGTCGACGATGAATACACCTTTCACACCGTGATGGTGCAGCCATCGGTTGAGTCGATCGGCGAGTTCAAGGTGCTCACTGGATCCTACTCGGCCGAGTATGGCGGCGGTGCGGGTATCGTTTCGATTTCGACGCGCTCCGGTTCCAATAAGCTGCACGGGGAAGTGTTCGAATATCTGCGCAACAGTGCGGTGGATGCACGGAACTACTTTTCGAGAGTGGGTTCGGCTGTGCAGAAACCGGCCTATCGGAGAAGCCAGTTCGGCGCAGCGGTAGGTGGCGCGATCCTTCGGGATAAGCTTTTCTTCTTCGGAGATTATTATGGGCAGCGATCGTTGAAGGGAATCACCAACCTCAACAGCGTGCCAACCTTGGCCGAACGCAACGGGGATTTCAGCGGCTATACCACGCCGAGCGGGGCCTTGATCCCGATCTATGACCCATTGACCACGGTGGTCAGTTCGTCGGGAGACTACACGCGCACGCAATTCATGGGGTGCAATGGAAACCAGCCGAATGTTATCTGCCCGTCTCGCCTCGATCAGGTAGGGCTGAATGTGGCGAGTATCTATCCTCTGCCGCAGACGCCGGGAAGCTTCAATAACTTTGTGTCCACCGCCAATCAGATTGTGGATGACAACGGAGGCAATGGGCGTTTGGACTTTCACCCTACCGACAAGGATTCGGCGTTCGTTCGATTCAGCTATGAGAACTTTCAGCAGGCAGCGCCAAACCCTTTGACGGGCGGGCAGGGCACCTGCTGTCTTCCTACACCTGCATCGGCGGCTTCGAAGTTCGATCTTGGGCCCTATGTCGCTGGTACGCAGTTCACAACGCTGATTGCGCAGGGCATGTCGATCAATGAGACGCATTTATTCAATCAGAACGTGTTTAACGAGTTTCGTGTTGGTTATTCGAGAGTGAACCCTTTCACAAAGCAATCGGACTACGGACACAACTCGTCCACTTCCCTGGGCATTCTGGGGCTGAATATTTCACCGTACACAACAGGGCTACCTAACTTTACGATCGGGGGTGGCTGCGGATCTGAATTTACGTGTTTGCAGGGTGGAACCGCATTCCTTCCGGCAAATCCGCGTCAGACGAACATACAAGGCGAAGACACTCTTTCGATCACGAAGGCCAATCATCAACTGAAGTTCGGGTTTCGCTATGTCCGCATCCTGGCTTCACCCTTCACGAACACGACGACCCGCGGCGGCCTGACCTTTGGCGACAACTTCACGAACTCTGGCAGCATAGGCACTCCCTCGAAGAGCAACCCGAAACCATCACCTGTAGGCGGCGCCGGGCTGGCGTCAATACTTTTGGGCTTTCCCAATGCCGGCAGCCGGAACTTTCTACAAGTGCCGAACTACATCACCAACGTTCAGTACTCCGGGTTTTTCCAGGATGACTGGAAGGCTAATCCGCGGCTCACGCTTAATCTAGGCATTCGCTACGACGTATTTACTCCCGATATTGAAAAGAATGACAAGCAGGCGAACTTTGACTTCACGAAGCTGGCGTTTGTCTATGCCGGAGTCAACGGCGTGAACCGAAGTGCGGGTGTTCAAACGCGGTACGGCAACTTCGGGCCGCGCCTCGGGCTGGCGTATGACTTGACCGGACGGGGCACGATGGTGGTTCGCGCGGGGTTCGGCATATCGTACTTGCCGCAGCCGTTTTCGGCTTCCGACGAGCTTGGGCAGAACCCGCCGTTCACGATCTCGCAGACGTTCTCCAGTCCTGCAACCTTTCCCCTGCCGGCATCCTTTGCTCCGGGAAATCGGTGTTCTCCGACCAACCTGAGTGCAACCTGCCAACCCGCGCTCAGCAACCCGTTTCCACAGGGCGCAGCCGCGCTACCCCTTGCGACTTTGACGAACACCGCGGCACTGAATGCAGCGGCTCCGGCGATCATCGGTCATTCCATGACCAACCAGACGCCAAGCATTCAAACCTTCACGCTCAGCGTTGAGCGCCAGGTGCTTGGAGGCTTGGTGGAAGTGGCTTATGGCGGAAGCCACAGCGTGCACTTGACGTATGCATACAATCCGAACGAGGTGGGTCTGATTCAACCGGGCGGGCCCACATTGCAAACGGCTCGCCGGCTTATCCAGCCACTGAATAATATTTCGACGTGGGTACAGGAAGATCCGATCAATGCGTCGAACTACAACAGTGTGCAGGTGAAATACAACAAACGTTATAGCCACGGCCTAACTTCGCTGGTCAGCTACACCTATGGAAAGTCGCTGGACTACGGTGGCTCGGCAGCCTCTGGGGGAGGTTCTGCTGGAAACCCGCAGACGGTCACCAATTTGCGCGCTGGTTATGGGGCGTCGGGCTTTGACCAGAAGCATCGGCTAGTCAGCAGTATCACCTATGAGTTTCCTTTTGGAAAAGGCAAGCCGTTTCTGCACGAAGGATTCCTCGCGCAGGTGGTTGGAGGCTTTGAAGTGGATGCCATTACAACGTACGCATCTGGTCTTCCGTTTACAGTCACTTTGAACAGCGGTGTGAATAGTGGATCGCCCAGCTGGCCGAATCGCATTGGTTCACGTGGGAAGATTGACCATGGGAATCCGCTCCAGTTCTTCGATACGACGACCTGCCCTGCGGGTGCAACCACGGTGACGTTGGTGAACGGCAATACACTTCCCTGTGCGTTCCAGATTCCGCCTCCGAATACTTACGGAAACTCGGGTCGGTCGATCCTGTATGGTCCTTCCACCAAGGACTGGGATATTTCTCTGCAGCGCAGATTCAGGTTCCGGGAGACCATGAATCTCGCCTTCAAGTTCGACGCGTTCAATGCGTTCAACACACCGAACTTCTCCACGCCGAACTCCTCCGTTGGGCTCACCACGAAGGTCCTTGCGAACGGAGTGCCCACCTCGACACAAGCACCCAACGCTGGATTGATTACAGGCACAGTCAACGACAATCGAGACCTGCAGCTCTCGGCTACTTTCACGTTTTAGCGAGGGGCCGCACGGCTACGTACGTTGCGGCCCCGCTGATCCCGTCACTGGGTTCTTGTGTTAGTCCCTTTCGTTCCCAACAAGCGCGGAGACTTTATGTTGCGTGATCGCAGAAACTTCATAAGATACCTGGTAGCAGGAGCCTGTGTTGTAGCAGAGCCTTACCGTGCTCTTGCCGAGTCGTTACGCAAGAAGGTGAAGATCACTGATGTGAAATGCATGATTGTGCGTGGCACGTGGGATTGGAACCTGATCAAGATCGAGACGGATGCAGGTATCTACGGGATCGGCGAGGCGTACTGGGGACCGGGTGTGAAGGACCTTGTTTTGCGCCAGCTCAAGCCATTGATCATCGGTGAAGATCCTCTCAATGTTGGGAAGCTATATACGAAGATGCTGATGAAAAGTGCGGGGGCTGGTGCCATCGGAGGCGCGACGGTTACGGCTGCCAGTGGCATTGAGATAGCTTTGTGGGACCTGGCGGGACGCATCTTGCAGACCCCCGTCTGCAATCTACTGGGCGGGCGTTATCGAGATCGAGTGCGTTTCTATCACACGCTGCAGGCACCTGAAAACCCGAAGGAGGTCTCGTCATGGCGCGACCAGGCAGCGCAGGCCAAGCATGACAACCCCTATGGGTTTACCGCATTCAAGTTTCAAGGCGACAATATTCCCGTGTCGGCGGACCCAACCTACTCCGAACCGGGCCACGATCCGTATGCGCGCAACCTAACCAACCGCGACATCACGCGAATCGTTACCAAGATGCAAGCTGTGCGCGGGGAGCTTGGAGAAGAGATTGATTTTGCGATCGAATGTCACTGGAAGTATGACACCCAAGACGCCATCGAGCTGTTAAATGCACTCGAACCTATCAAGCCGATGTGGGCGGAAGATCCTCTGCCTCCTGAAAACACCGAGGCAATGGCGCGGCTGGCACGCGCGACGCGTACTCCGATCTGCACGGGGGAGAATCTCTACGGCGTTCAAGGATTTCGAAGTCTGATCGAAAGTCAGGCGTGCGCAGGGGTTCACATCGACATTCCCAAGTCGGGCGGTTTGCTGGAGTCTAAACGCATCTCGGACTTGGCGGATCTTTACTACATCTGGACGGCAGCCCACAATCCCGCAAGTCCTATCGGCACGATCGCTTCAGTACATGCGGCGGCCTCGATGCGCAATTTCAGAATTCACGAACTCGCCAAGTGGATTGACTGGTGGCCCACGCTGGTGATGCACGAGGGGCCTTTCTGGAAAGATGGGTACTACGTGATCGAAGACAAGCCAGGTCTGGGGATCGAGATCAACCCGGATGTGGCAAAGGCTCATCTTGCTCCCGGAGAAACGTGGTGGGGGTAGGAAGAAAGATGTCTACGAACAGGTGAGTGCATGCCTGATCGTTTCCAGGTTGTACTTATTACGCTCCTGTACAGCGTAACTCGCAATGAGAGTTATACGTACTAAGCTAGAAGGGAATAGGTAGATAATGATCAGGAATATTAGTTCTAACCTCAACCGACGCAGTGTCCTCAAGACCTCCGTGGCAATGATGGCAGGTGGCCTTATTGGAGGCCGTGTTGCGGAAGCAGAACCGGCGATCAAGAATGTGAATCTGAACTCGAGCCCTTCAACGCTCAAAATTACGGACATGCGTTATACGACGGTAGACAAGCCGGGACCCAGTCCGTGCACCATCATTCGTATCGACACAAATCAGGGCGTGTATGGGCTTGGCGAGGTTCGCGATGTGGCGGGATACCAGTATGCAATGGTGCTGAAGAGCCGCATCGTCGGAGAGAATCCGTTGAATGTGGATTTTCTCTTCGAGAAGATCAAGCAATTCGGCGGTCCCTCTCGGCAGGCTGGGGGAGTGTGCGCGGTGGAGATGGCACTGTGGGATATTGCCGGCAAGGTTTACAACTGTCCTGTTTACCAGATGCTTGGCGGAAAGTGGCGCGATAAGATCCGCATCTATGCCGATACGACAGAGTCGATGGACCCAAAGGAGTACGGCCAACGCGCGAAGGAGCGTGTGGCGATGGGGCTGACCTGGATGAAGATGGACCTCGGCATCAACGTGTTGGAGGGTATTCCCAACATGGTGATGCAGCCTGCGGGCCTGAGTAAGTGGGAACTGCGGAGCCAGCCACATCCCTTTATTGCGACGGAGATAACGGACAAGGGGATCGATCGGTTGTGTGAGTATGTCGCCGCGGTGCGTGAGAATATCGGGTATGACATGCCCCTTTCCATGGACCATCTTGGTCATATTGGCGTCAAGTCAGCCATTCGGCTGGGGAAGGCCTATGAGAAGTTCAACCTGGAATGGATGGAAGACACGATTCCGTGGTACTACACCGATCTTTTGAAACAGATCACGGATAACAGCCCGACACCTACCCTCACGGGGGAAGACATCTACGAGATTGCGGACTTCGAGACATTGTGCAGGAACCATGCTGTGGATAAAATTCATCCCGATCTTGAGACTTCGGGAGGAATTCTGCGGACACACAAGATTGGGAACATGGCGTTCGACTATGGCGTGCCGATGGCGATGCACTTTGCGGGAACCCCGGTAGGCTGCATGGCGAACGTGCATTGCGCGGCGGCGACCCGTAACTTCCTGGCGTTGGAAAATCATTCGCTGGACGTGCCCTTCTGGCAGGACCTGGTGAATGGGATTGAGAAGCCGATCATATCTAAAGGGTTCATCAAAGTGCCGGATGCTCCCGGTTTAGGAGTTACTCTCAATGATGAAGAGATGAAGAAACATATCAGGTCCGGTGTCGGATACTTCGAACCAACGCCTATGTGGGATGAAAAGCAGTCGTGGGATGATGCTACTTTCAGCTAGCAGACTATGCTATCTAAAGGGAATTGCTTACTGTTTGAGGAGAAGATATGAAGAAGATGTTTTGGACGGCCCTGCTTCTATGCACGGCAGCCTCTGTGGCGCCTGCGATAGCGCAGGTAAAGATGACCCAAGAGCAGATGATGTTTTACACATCGGAATGGAAGGGCGATCGCTTCCCCGATGGCAGGCCCAAAATTCCGGACGATCTTATCAAACGATCTCTGGATGTTTCGATTGAAGACGTCTGGGAATATTTGCAGGGGCAAGGTTACAAGAGCCAGTTTGACAGTGGCTGGCAGGCGTTGCACATTGAGAAGCCCTTTGCCGGCCGGGCACTGACTGCGCAATATATGCCGTTGCGGCCCGATATGGCGAAGGCTATTGCGGCTGAGGGTAAGACGGAAAAACGTCTTAGCGGAAATAACAGCTGGCCCATCAATGAACTGCAGATCGGGGATGTGTATGTCGCCGATGGATTTGGCAAAGTAGTTGAAGGGACGTTGATCGGCTCTAATCTGGGAAGTGGAATCGCGGCACACACGCATACCGGCTTCATCTTCGATGGAGGAATCCGCGATCAGGAAGAGAACCGCGAGATTGCGAACTTCAACGGTTTCTATCGCGGGTACGATCCCTCCGCATGGGCAAATATGACACTTACCGCAATCAATTCGCCCATTCGCATTGGGCGCGCGGTAGTGCTTCCAGGAGATCTGGTTCTTGCCAAAACTGATGGGGTATTATTTATTCCGGCTATTTTGGCGGAGAAGGCGATCAGTTCGGCAGAGTTCACCAATCTGGAAGATGCCTTCAACTTCGAACTGAACAGTGGCGGGAAGAATGGCGCTGAATTCGAAGGAGGCTGGACACCGAAGAAGTACGATGCCCTCGCCAAGTGGGTTGATGCGCATCCCGACAAGTTGAAGATGTCCCGCGGGGAGTTCAACGAGATTATGGAAAAGAGGAAGCAGCCCCGAAAGCCGCATCCTGTTCCCAACGAAGAGCCGTAGGTTTGGAATGACGAGTTAATAGGAGATGCTTTGTTGTTTAGAAGCATCTCCTCACTCGTTAAGCACCGTCCTAGATCTCTGAAGCGGAAGACGCGGACAGGTAACTAGTCGACGTTTCTTGAAGACAGAAAATGATGACTCCAGATACTATCAGCGAAACGGACATAAGCAGAAAGCCTGCCCGTGAGTTGCCCGTATGCGCCTGGAGCAGGCCGACGAACCAGCTGCCTATGAAGGCGCCCAGCGCGCCAAAGCTGTTGACCAGCGCGATGACTTCGCCGGCAACGTTTTTAGGAAGCAGCTCTGGGATCATGGCAAAAAATGGTCCGTATGGCGCATACATGGCGCCACCAGCGACGATCAAGAAGCCGTAAGCCCACCAGAAATTGAGATTAGCAGTGAGATAAGAGCCGAGGAGCGCAATTCCGGCGAGAACAAGACAAGGCCAGATGGCGCGTGCGCGTCGTTGCGTTCTGTCGGAGTAGTGCGAAACGACGATCATGAGCAGGATCGCGGCGACGTAGGGGATGGCGCTCAGCAAACCTGTAATCGCGATGCCGCGCGATGCTCCTTGCTGAATCATGGAGGGCAGCCAAAGCACGAATCCGTAGAGGCCGACACACCAGGAGAAGTATTGAATGCAGAGCCAGATGACCTTGCTGCTGTGGAGAATCGAACGAATGTTTGATACTTTCGGAATTGCTTGTTGCTCCTGATGGAGGGCGTGTACCAGGTGCGCACAGGCCTCCGTGCTCATCCAGGTGGCGTCTTCTGGTTTGTCGCGAACAAGAATCAGCCAGATGAACCCCCAAAGGATCGACGGGACGCCTTCGATAACAAAGGCCATTTGCCACCCCACAGCTTTGATGATGTAGCCGGTGGCGGCGGACATCCACAGTACCGTTACGGGGTTGCCGAGGATCAGGAGAGTGTTGGCGCGTGAGCGTTCGGCGCGAGTGAACCAGCTCGTGAGAAGGATCAGCATGCCGGGAAGGATAAAGCTCTCCGATGCACCCAACAGGAGCCGGTCGACAGCGAGGAGCCAGTAGTTCTCGATGACACCCGTGAGAGAGGCGAGCAAGCCCCAGGCGAGAAGGGCGTAGAAGATCAAGAGCCGGGCACTTCTTCGGCGCGCGTAGGCTGCTCCCGGTATCTGGAAAAGAAAATACCCGAGGAAAAACAGAGAGCCCAAAAGTGCAGAGCGCGAGTTGCTGATGTGCAGTGTCTCTGCCAAACCGGCTGCGGCGCCAAATCCATAGTTCGCTCGGTCGACGTAGGCAAGGCTGTAGGTGACAAAGACAGCCGGCAAAAGATAGAGCCAGCGTTTCCGCAGAGTGCCTTCAACTGGAAGGGAAGTTTGTGAACTGAGAGGTGAAGGCGGAGTTTCTGCAGGCATTTGCGAGGTTCGATTCACCCGCTCATTGTAACGATTAGACAGCTCCTCTGGCTCAGCGTTTTTCTGAAGCAAGGAGTGCGGTCGCGGGGTCACTATGCTCGGTAGAGGAAAACTGATATATCTCTTTGGTTGAACCCGAGGTTTGATCACGTGGGAAGCTGTCGAAGCGAGTAGGAGCGGAGCTGAGCGACTTTGCCCACTCAACGTCGCGGGTTCGGGGCGGAGGCGGGTTGAATCCGCGCCGTCGGGAAGCCGTGCACGCGTACTTCCATGGGTTCCGGATGGTGGGAACGTTCTCACAGACGTGTGCATGGTGCCCCGCGTGTTCGGCGGTGTTCGGGTGCCAGTATGCAGGGTTTCCAAGAGCGTGGAGGGCCGCGGAAGGCGCGAGTCAAGCGGTCTTAGTGCGGCCGAAGATGCGGCTTCTGCGGATGGCCCACAACACGCAGGAGATCAGAATCCAGACTGCCCCTGCAGCCGAGATGATAAGCACTGCGGAGCGATCCACCAAACCCTTCCACAGCACCACGGCGAATCCGGCGAGCCCCATACAGCCGAGCGCGGCCCCGGCGGAGTCGATACTCGCAGCCATCCTTCCACGCACAGCGCCATCGCTTCCTGCCTGGGCTTTGCGCTTCTTCTCGTGGCTTTCAATCAGGCTCGCGCTGGCTGGGAAGATAGCCGGGAATGCTAGAAACAAACCGCCAACGCCTGGACCGAAGCGCTTCGCGATCAGGCCGGCGGCAACGGTGCAAAGGCCACCAAACAGAAACCGCACGGCATATTCATGCGGCTTGATGTCTTTCAGTGCGGACAACCTCGCTTCGATCATGACCACGGACCTCGCAAAACCAGCAGGAACAGACCGAAGGAGACCGCAAACCAGACCGGCATCATGGCAATGGTGGCAGTGAGTGTGCCCGGCTTGTACCGCCGCAGCACCCAACTCACGGCGGCAGCATAGCAGCAGAACGCCAGGGCGCCGAGGATCATGGAACGGGCTTCCAGGGCGACGTATGCCTTGCCGTGCTGATGAAGGGTGATGGGGATGGTAGCGAGCGCGACCGAGGGTGCCGCCCCGAACAGGCCTGCAAAGCTCTTGGGCCGAAGTACGTCTCCCAGAGCCGCAAAGAGGGTCACGATCACGCCGCCGATAAGGAATCGAATCAGAATCTCTTTCATCGCACGCGTTCGCTCATCGCACCGCTTTTTGTGCCTGCTTGATCAGATCGAGCGCAACGTTTACCCCTTTGCATCCGAGTAGCCGGTATTTCTTCCCTTCAAGGTTGTGATAATTGACAAAGAAATCCTGCACTTCAGTCAGCCATGGCGACGGCAGGTCCTTCAGCTTCTTAATGTTCGCGTACATGTGATTGGCTTCGGCTACGGCGACCAATCTGTCGTTGCGGGTCTTTTTATTGCCTTCCACCTGTTCGCCTTCGATCACGCCAATCAGACGCGCGCGTACGGCGCAACCCGGAAATGCGGGTTCATCCATCAGCAGCAGGACATCGATAGGATCGCCATCAGCCGCCTTGGTTTGAGGAAGGAATCCGAAATCGTACGGGAATGCCATTCCCGCGGGAAGCACTTTCTTCAAAGCGAAGACGCGTTGGTCCGGGTCATAGGCAAACTTGTTCCGCGAGCCTGCAGGAGTTTCGACGATGACCTGCAACAAGCCATCTTTTTTGTCGAGCGGTTTCAACTTCGTTGGATCAGCCAAGGACTTCATCAGCTACCTTTACGGAATGAATTGTTACAGCGAGGTTACAATTATGTAAGAAGCACACAATCGCGATCATGTTGCTTGTACCTGGCCAAACGCACATCGATGGGCGCGAGGTAGGCTTCTGAAGCGGGGGAGCACCTGCACTGAGAGTCACGTCGCAGCCCTCATCGAGCCGCGAACGGGCCTGATCATGATAGATTCAATAAGTTGCATATTGCGGAGAGATGGCCGAGTGGCTGAAGGCGCACGCTTGGAAAGCGTGTATACCGCAAGGTATCCAGGGTTCGAATCCCTGTCTCTCCGCCATTACGAGCGCGTTGTTCGGCCATTGACCCGGGTCTATAGAGTCTGGCCATTCACGGTCTGATCTTCCGAATGTGTTGGTCTGAGCCGCTACGAGCAAACCGAACGCACATAGCGGAGGCAGCGGCGTAGGCGGAGCAACGACCAGCGAACATTCTGGGTTCCCAACCCACAGGCAATCGAACATCTACTTGCAGATCTGATGTGGAAGAGCGCACCGAACGCCTTCAGAACCAGCGCGCCTCCGTTTGCTGCTGCGTCGACCGGCTCACCCGATACTCTGCGGCTCCGGCAGGTACTTCGTGCGCCACGGTCAATACGCTGCCGCACTACTCACAGGAACGGTTCACTTACAATTTGGAGCCGCCATCTACCGGAATGCTTGCTCCGGTAATCCAACGCGCGCCTTCGGATGCCAGAAAAGCGGCAACATCGGCCACATCTTCTGGCTTTCCGATCCTTTTCAGCGCCTGCATGCCAAGCGCGAGATTGCGGCCTGCGTCGGTCTTGGTAAAGTTCGACCTATCGGTCTCGATAATTCCGGGAGCGATCGCATTGACACGAATCCCCCGCGGCCCAAGCAATCCCGCTCAATGCCTGACCAGTGTCTCGAGCGCCCCCTTGGTTGCGGCATAGGCCAGCAGAGACGGAGCACCGGCCTGACCGGGAGCGGCAGGGGATACCCGGGCGACCAGCGACGTGGTGACGATGACGCTCGAGCCTTCACCCAGGATCGGAAGAAGCTGCTGCACAAGGAAAAAAGGAGCACGTACATTGGTCGCGAAGAGCTCGTCGAAATCCTTGATCGTGTGACCTTCAATGCGTGCTGCTTTTGAAATTCCAGCATTGGCAATCAGGATATCGAGCCGCTCTCCGACGAGGCTGCGGACTTTTGTTGCGAGTTCCGCTGCACCTTCCGGAGCCGCTAACTCGGCGGCGACAGAATCAGCCCGTCCGCCTTTCGTCCGGATCGCGGCAACCACCGCTTCGGCGCCCCGCTGAGACTTGCCGAAGTGAACCAGAACATAAGCACCGCTATCTGCCAACGCCAAAGCAATCGCGCGGCCGATGCCGCGGGAAGCTCCTGTCACTAACGCGTTCTTACCATCGACACGATACATTCCTTCACTCGTTGCTGTTCGATGTGGCCGCCAGCGCACGATGGCTGTGATGCGAACAACACATGTGCGCTGCAGCCCCGCGTGCCGGCCACATTGCGCGTCAAGCCGGTCAGGTTAACTGTTCAGAAAGCGGTTGGCTTCCATGACAAAATCCTCGTGGTTCTCGTACCAGGATCCATGATTGGCGTCGGGATACAGGATCAGTTTCGCGTTCGGCAGATTTTGTACCAGGTGGAGCGAGTTGACGGTGTAGACGATCACGTCGTGGTTCCCGCTTACGACGAGCGCCGGCTGCTTGATGTCTTTCAGATAGGCGAAACGCTCGCCCCGGGACGTTCCCCATTCGCCGACGGCCGCGATCTGAGCGGGTACGACCTTGTCGCTGATCGCGGCGTCGGGGTTTTCCGTCCGCGACAGATAGCGCATAAGGAACTCGCGACCCGCAGCCTGGCCTCGCTCGGAGTCTGTGAAGAACACCTTCAGCCAAAGATTCTCCGGCGGGTCATAGGTGCCTCCGAAGATGGCCGAAGTTTTGGGCGTAATGTGTCCCTCGCCATTGCCCGCATCGTGATCGCGCGGCGCGGTGCCAACCAGGATAAGCTTGCGAACCAGTTCCGGACGATCCACCGTGATCTGCTGCGCGACCATGCCGCCGATCGAGAAGCCGAGGATGTCGACCTGCGTCAGCCCCAGCGCATCGATAAAGCTCTCCGCGTTCTTTGCCATACCAGCGAAGGCGGACGGCACCTCACCCGTGGAGCTCGCAATGCCGGCGTTATTGAATAGGATCACCTCGCGTACCTTGGCGAACCCGTCAATCACGGCAGGATCCCAGTTGTCGAGATTGCCGATAAAATGCTGGTTGAAGACGATTGCAATACCCCCCTGCTTTCCCAGGCGGCGGTAAGCGAAACGTATACCGTTTGCTTCAACGAATTACGTGGGCGCGGTAATTGCTGTGTAGTTGCTCATAGCGTTTCATCTCCGCGGTGATCGCTGGACGCTCGAACCATGGAACTCGGCGGCCAGTAACGATATGGTATGGATCGTATCCATATAGGAATAAGATACACGCTGTACCATTAAGATTCAGGCAACAAGGAAATATTCTTCGAGGTAGTGATGGCATCGGGCAAACCAGCAGAGGCAGCGGAGACCAACAAGGGAGGGCGGCCGCGGAGTCCGCGAATCCAGCAGCAGATTCTGAAAGCTGCAGCGGAGCTGGTGCTCGAATGCGGTTTTCGCGCGCTCAGTATGGACGCTATCGCTGAGCGGGCGGGCGTAGGCCGGATGACCATCTACCGCCGCTGGCCCAATAAAGCTGCGATCATTATGGATGCGTTTGTGGCGCGGGTCGATCCCGGTACGCTCTTTTTGGCCGCCGGAAGCTTCCTCGAGAGCATCCGCCTGCAGATGCGGACCATGGGCAAAGCCTTTCGCGGCAAGGATGGCGCTCTGATCCGTGCTCTGCTGGCCGAGGCTCAGTTCGATCCAGAGCTCGCCGCTGCACTTCGAGAGCGTTGGACCATGCCGAGGCGAAGAATGGCTATCGCGCATTTCGAAGAAGGCATCCGCAAAGGGTTTCTCCGTCGCGATGTCGATCCGGAGGTGATGATCGACGTGCTGTATGCGCCCATGTATTACAGGTTGCAGATGGGTACGGGCCCCCTGTCGGACGCATATATCGACGAAATCTTCGAACATGCAATGAAGGGATTGAAAGCGAAGTAGAGCTTCGTGGCCGGCCTACCGGCGAGACAGGACCGGGTCCAGCTTGGCTTCGGGACCAGCTTTGGGGTTGATCCCGGATTCTTTTTCGGATTCTGGAAGGAGGTGATCTTTGATCTCGGCCGCGACCTCTTCTGCCGGTTCGAGATTATTGAGGTCTTCGTCCGTAAAACTTTCGCCCAATCCACCGAACCGTCGTTCGCGGCGTTGGTACGCGCTGATGGCTTCCAGGAGATGCAGACCGTTGAAGTCGGGCCAGAGACGGTCAGTGACGAGGATTTCGGAGTAGGCGATCTGCCAGAGCAGGAAGTTTGAGATACGCTGCTCCCCCGAGGTACGGATGACAAGATCGGGATCAGGCATGTGTGCGGTGTAGAGCGCGCGCGCGATGCTGGACTCGTCAAGCGACTCAAGTGCCCCGGCGCCGAGAAGGTCCTCCACCGAACAACCGCGGGTGTGGGCTTCGGTAGTGAGATCGGTCAGCAGGCTGCGGACGGCGTCAACGATCTCTGACCGTGCGCCGTAGTTCAGGGCAAGGGTGAGCGTGGTGCCGGTGTTTTTCGCCGTGGCGTCGGAGGCCCACTGCATCGTCTCCTGCACTTCCTGGGGAAGATCGTACGTGCGTCCGATGTACGCCATGCGCACGTTGTTATCGTTCATGCGCTTCACGTTGCCGACCAGGTAGCTCTTCAGCAGCTTCATCAGGAAGCTGACCTCGGACTTGGGACGACGCAGATTGTTTTCGAGCGAAAAAGCATACAGCGTCAGCCAGGGGAGGTTGATGCGCGATGCGGTCTCGACCACGAACTGCACGCTTTCGGCGCCCTTCTGGTGCCCAAGAAAGCGTTTCAGAGACCGCTTGCCGGCCCACCGGCCGTTCCCGTCCATGATGATGGCGACGTGCTGTGGAATCTTTGCAGGGTCTAGCTGCCGGTAGACGCTCTGCTCTTCGGGCGAGAGCTCGTGTACGCGGTTGGGGTTGGAATTGGACTTCGACAGGGGAGTGGACGCGCGCAAATCAACCTCGCAGCTATTGACGCTAGCACACCGATGTAGCGTGTGCAATGAACGTAAGTCTGGCCGGGGAAGTCGCTGGTAACCACGCGTGCAGCGGGCGGAGTGGAGAGCGCCTCCGCGAATGGCGGCGCTCTCCGGAAAAGAAGTAACGGGTACGGCAGCCGCTCGGTTTAGGCGGTGCGGCGGCGCCCAGCCGCAAGCTCGCGGACGTGGTTGAGGAAGATGGAACGCTGCAATGCGTCCAGCTGCGAGGTGTAGAGCGCAATCTCCGCAAGGAAGGGATCGGTCATCAACACCGCCGTCTCGTCCCGATGACGCGTGTTGGCGTCGCGCAGCAGGGCAGAGATGTCGACCTGCAGTGCGCGCGCCAGGCGGTCAAGAGAGGAGAGGGTGGGCATCGCCTTGCCGTTCTCGATTTTCGAGATATAGGTGCGTGGCACACCCATTCGCGCGGCGAGCTGACGCTGCGAGAGATTGCGCACATGACGCAGATCCCGAACAGCGGTCGCGACCTGAATCCCGCCTTCCGGGGTTGTGGCTTGGGGAACGAGAGCCAGGGGTGCGGGAGCCGGTTCAGGCTCTTCGACCTCGAGGCATTTGTGGCAGCGGCGGCATAGTGCGTTGGCCGTCCGGAACTGCACCAAACTGCAGTGGTCGCAACGCAATACCTCACGTTGTTCGACAGGTGCCATCATGGTTGCCATAAGTTGTCGTGTAGCGAAGGGACCCAGAGCAAGGACCCGGCACACGTCCGATAACGGAACGTGCGATGTGCCTAGATTGACACTGGCATAGTGCGCCGTCAAGAGAAAAGCCGATGTTTCCAAGACAAAAGCCGCAAAAAACCGGAAGGGGGATCAAGTTGATAAACATGCCGGCCAGGCAGGAAGTCACAATAGGTCCCCCGCCGCCGCAGCCCTAAACTCTAATACCCCAACTACAAACGCGTCCGCCTGGGCAGCCCGCGTTCCTGCCAAACGCGTTTAAAGAAAAACGGCTGCAGATTCGAATCTGCAGCCGCCTCCTACATGCGCGAGCAAAATAATTAGCGGTGTCCACCGCCGCCGCCATGGAATCCTCCCCCACCCCCGCCGCCATGGAATCCTCCCCCACCACCGCCGCCATGGAATCC
>JALYVA010000056.1 GCA_030853485.1 Acidobacteriota bacterium | reverse complement strand
TCCATCCTCTGCACCACCGGCCAGCCCTGCGCCCGCATCTACCAGTCCCAAAGATAGTGTTCTGCCGGACGGGCCCGCTACGCGCGGCGCGACCACTTCGTGGTGTGTAATCCCTTCGGCTGGCCCTCCCGCTGGTCGGGATCAAGCTCCTTCGCGACCAACGGGAAGCGCCATGCGAAGCGGTATACCCCCCACGAAGTGGGCGCGGCCTGCGTAGGGCGCCCGTCCGGCAGGACAATATCTTTCAGGCACAATAAGAAAAGCATGATCCCCTTCACCAAAGCCCACGCCTGCGGCAACGACTTCCTCCTCATCGAAGAAACCCACGCCCACCGCCGCCACGCCGAGCTCGCCCGCAAACTCTGCGCCCGCAACACCGGCATCGGCGCAGACGGCATTGAATTTCTTGAGCGGCGCCCCGATGGCACCCCCTTCCTCCGCCTCTTCAACGCCGACGGCTCCGAAGCCGAGCTCTCCGGCAACGGCACCCGCTGCGTCGCCGCCTGGCTCGCTCAATCCGAAGGCTTGCAGGAAGTCACCCTCCTCACCCACGGCGGCCCTCGCATCTGCCGCGTCGTCGAAAGCACCCCACCCACCTACCTCATCGAAACCGATATGGGCCTCCCCCGCGTCATGCCACGCACCATCGCGCTCCCCGGCATCGGCAACGTAGAAGGCGCCATGGTCAACATGGGCAACCCCCACTTCGTCCTCTTCGTCGATTCCAAAAACTCAGAAGACGCCAAAGACCCCCCCAAAGACCCAGACGACTTCACCGCCCACAACCTCCCCTGGCAGCAACTCGGCGAAATAATCGCCACCAGCCCGCTCTTCCCTCACGGCACCAACGTAGAGTTCGTCCGCATCCTGTCCCCCACCGAAATCGCCTTCCGCATCTACGAGCGCGGCTGCGGCCCCACCACTTCTTCCGGCACCGGAACCTGCGCCTCCTCCGCCGCCGCCATGGCCCTCCGCCACACCGCCCGCAGCCTCATCGCCAACGCCCAAGGCGGCCCCCAGCGCACCTCCTGGCCCGACGCCGCCTCCCCCATGCACCTCACCGGCCCCGCCGAAATCATCTGCATCGGCGAGGCCGGCGACCTCTAGGAAGTTACCCCTTCAACGACGACATATCGATCGCGAACCGGTACTTCACATCCGCCTTCAGCAGTCGCTCATACGCCTCGTTCACTTTCTGCATCGGGATCACCTCCACATCGGCCGTGATCTTGTGCTTCCCGCAGAAATCCAGCATCTCCTGCGTCTCGGCAATGCCCCCGATCGGCGATCCCGCAAGGCTCCTGCGTCCAAACAGCAGGCTGAACGCCGACACCGAAAGCGGCTTCTCCGGTGCACCCACCAGGCAAAGCGTTCCGTCCCGCTTCAACTGCCCCAGCAGCGCATTGATGTCATGCTCCGCCGACACGCAGTCCAGAATGAAGTCGAAGCTCCCCGCATGCTTCGCCATCTCGTCCGCGTTCTTCGAGATCACCACATCGTCCGCGCCCAGCCTCTTCGCGTCCTCCCGCTTGCCCGGTGACGTCGTAAACAGCACCGTCTCCGCGCCCATCGCATGCGCAAACTTCAGGCCCATGTGCCCCAATCCCCCCAGACCCACAATGCCCACCTTCTTGCCTTTCCCCACGCCCCAGTGGTGCAGCGGAGAAAACGTCGTGATCCCCGCGCAAAGCAAAGGTGCCACCCCCGCCAGGTCCAGTCCCGCCGGAACCCGCAGCACAAACCGCTCATCCACCACAACGCTGTCCGAGTAGCCCCCGTACGTCACCCCGCCCAGATGCTTATCCGGAAAGTTGTACGTCAGCGTCATATGCGCGCAAAACTGTTCCAGCCCGTCTTTGCACTCCGCGCACGTCCCGTCCGAGTCCACCATGCAGCCCACCGCAGCCACATCGCCCACCTTGAACTTCTTCACCGCCGAGCCCACCTTCGTCACCCGCCCGACAATCTCATGCCCCGGAACACACGGATACACCGTCGGCATCGTCCCGCTCCACTCATCCCGAACCTGGTGCAGGTCAGAGTGACAGATCCCGCAAAACAAAATCTCGAGCTGTACATCGGTCTCGGTTGGATCGCGCCGCGCGATCGTAGTGGATGCAAGCGGCGACGTAGCACTGGCAGCAGCAAAAGCCTTCGCATTAAACATCTCTCTACTCTAACCCCGCAAAATTACATGGACGCCAACACCAACCCCTCACCCCGCCTGTTCTATCCTGTTACCCAAACGTCTCAACCACCCCACTACAAAAAACGATGACCGCCCCCACCAAACCCCGAGCCCTCCGCCCCGGCGCCACCCTCGCCATCCTCTCCCCCGCCAGCACCCCAAAACCCGACCTCGTCCACCAGGGCATCGCCCACCTCCACGCCCTTGGATATAAAACCATTCTCGGCAAGCACGCCCTCGACCGCGGCCCCCTCTACTACGCCGGCACCCTCGAGCATCGCCTCCACGACCTCCACGCCGCCTTCGCCAACCCCGCCATCGACGCCATCCTCTGCACCCGCGGCGGCTGGGGCTCCGCCGAACTCCTCCCCCACCTCGACCCCGCCCTCATCCGAGCCAACCCCAAACCCTTCATCGGCTACTCCGACCACACCTCGCTCCACCTCTGGCTGCACACCCACGCCAATCTCATCACCTTCTACGGACCCATGGTCGCCGCCGACTTTTCCCGCGAAGACGGCCCTCACCTCGCAAGCTGGCAAAACAGCCTCCAAGCCGCAGGCGAGCCGTCAGACACCACACAGTTTTCCCCCTGGCAACTCGGCCCCCCCCATGGCCTCCGCACCCTCCGCCCCGGCCACGCCCACGGCACCCTCACCGGCGGCTGCCTCTCCATCCTCGCCGAATCCCTCGGCACCCCGTACGCCCCGCGCCCCCGCAGCTCAAACCCACCCACCAACACACCCACCATCCTCTTTCTCGAAGACATCGGCACCAAACCCTACCAGTGGGACCGCATGCTCCTCCACCTCCGCCACGCCGGCCTCCTCGAACACGTCACCGGCATCGTCTTCGGCGACATGAGCCAATGCGTCCTCCCCGAAGAAGAACCCTTCCTCGAACAGGCCATCCTCCACGCCCTCCGCGACTTCCCCGGCCCCATCGCCATCGGCCTCCGCAGCGGCCACGTCGCCGCGCAAAACCTCACCCTCCCCCTCGGCATCTCTGCCGCCCTCGACCTCACCCAACCCGACAACCCAACCCTGCAATTCCTCGAAGCCGCCGTCTCCTGATCACCGACCCCGACGCCCCGACGCCCGGCAAGCGACCACAAACGCCCGGTGCGTTTCCATGGCCCAGCTCTTCCACCACTCAGGGAGTTACAGGGTAAGCCGCGCGGGTATCCCCAACCATCTCGAACCGAATCATGCACGAGCAGAAGTCACATTCCACTTCATTGATCCCCGGAGGAGCATGGGGCACCGGAAACGTACGAAGACACTCCGTACAGGTCACGGCCACCATATCGGTGCTGTTCTTCACCCAGATCGCAGCTTTGTGAGGCTTGCCGATGCGTGGTCGAGTCGGCAACTCGATCAGGAATTCTTCGATCTTGTCGAACAACTCTTCCGGTCGATACGGACCCTTCGGAAAAAAAGCATCCGCCAGAACGCTTTCCGGCACGTTCAGCCCGGAAAACTCCCCCGAAATCACGATCACAGGAATCGAGGGGAACCTCCGTCGCACCACAGAAAGAAACTCGAATCCATTCATATTCGGCATACGCAGGTCGGAGATGATCACATCGGGAAGCGAACGTTTCAGCGCAGTCAAACCCTCAAAGCCGTCCTCCGCGCCAAGCACCTCGTACCCTTTGGACTCGAGCATCCTCCGCGCCAGCTCCAACAACGTTAGATCATCCTCGACAACCAATATCCTGTAGGGGAACGACGCTGAACTCATTCGAACTCTCTCCAAAGCACTGCAGATCTGCTGAAGCCTGATCATAGCGGACAAAAGCCGCCGGGCGAAAACTGCTTTCCCTGAAGACTTACCCTCCCCTCCAGACTTCGCCTCTGCCCCCCGTTCCTTCCACAACCCCACTGTCGGCAGAAGTCTTTTTCTCGATGTGTGCACTGGCGACTTGCTCGCATTAGAAATGCCGCATGGCCGAACAATGACTTGCCGACCCTCAAGTGTCCGCGTGATGAAGGACACATCATGCGTGAAAATGAGCAAGCGATACTTACTGAATGATCGAATCACAGACTGACGGGGCAGCACGAACCTGGAATCGGATTGACGGTATCGACCTCCTGCGCGGTCTGTCGATTGTCTTGGTCTTGATGAACCACGTGAACATGAGACTGCTTGGAGCCAATGTCCCGTACACAAAGGGGATTCCGGCTCAGTTGACCTACACGCTTGTCTGGAACGGACAATTTGCAGTTCAGATGTTTTTCGTAATCTCGGGATACCTCATTACGTCCACGAGCATCCGCCGTTGGCACAGGCCTGAGACTTTGAAGATTAGGAGCTTCTACCTTTTACGATTCGCTCGAATAGCCCCGCTTATGATTCTCCTGCTGCTGATTCTGAGCGGGCTGCATCTGGCCCAAATACCGGGTTATGTCGTTTCTCAAACAACAGGCGGACTTGGCAGAGCGCTTGTAGCAGCTCTCACGTTCCACATCGGTTACTTGGAAGCGACAAGGGGCTACCTTCCGGGAAACTGGGATATTCTCTGGTCTCTTTCTGTGGAGGAGATGTTCTATCTGTTCTTTCCTCTGGCAGCTCGATTACTTCGCAAAAAGTGGTTGCTTGTGCCACTTCTCGTCTTCTTTGTCATCGCAGGGCCGTTTGCACGAATGAAAGCGTTCAACCCTAATTCAGTTTGGCGGGAATACTCCTATCTCGGAGGCATGGATGCGATTGCCCTTGGATGTCTCACGGCCATGTTTCTCTCAAAGAGGCAGCTTTCCCAAGCATGGATCTACTTCAGTGGCACGTTGGGATCAGCTCTCCTGATCTTCAGTTTGGGATTCTCGATCCAAGGCTACAAATGGGGTCTCGGCCGAACTGGACTGAACTTCACTATCCTTGCGATGGGAGTTTGTCTATTGATTGCTGCTGCTTCTCAGTCTTCGTGGCGGTCCCCAAAACTCTTCTCACCACTCCTGGTTCTCGGACAGAAAAGCTACGAAATCTATCTGACCCACATGTTCGCTGTGATGGCGTTGTTCGCAGTTTTTGTTCACTTCGGCAAGCCCCTGCGAGGCGTTCCCATACTTTTCATCTTGGCGTTGGTAACGGCGGGAGCACTCGGCTGGGGTGTGTCCGTTCTCTATGCAGAACCCATGAACCGGATCATTAGGCGTAGAACCGGAACGGACAAAACGCTTCTTGGAAACGCTTCTCCTGAGGTGGATTGACTGAAGCCCAGAAAGGGTTGTTCTCTGAGTTCATACCCAAAAGGCCCTTGAAAATTCTCAGCTCGTGCCAACAGGCCGATGCACCTAACGTACTCGTATATCACACTCAACCCCGGCATATTTCACAAAGACTTAGTACCTCAGCCGCGGAATCACACTCAACCATACGCATCGGGCATCCTCCGAGCTTGCACCTCCGACGTATACGGTGTATACAAATTAGGTATACAGCGTATACCCATGAAGCGACCCATCAAGAGCCCCCCGGCAAAGACAGCTACATCCGCCTCAATCCTCGCAGCCGCGCGAAAACTTCTGGACAAAGAAGGTCTTGCCGCCGTCGCCATGCGCCCCGTCGCCGACCGCGTCGGCATCACTCCCATGGCCATCTATCGCCACTACGCCGACCGCGCCAGCCTGCTCAATGCCGTCGCTGACGAGGGCTTCGATCAACTCGCAACCCGCGTACAGGCCCTCCACCTCAAAGGCGGCCTGGAGCACCGCTTCATGCAGATTGCAGACGTCTTCCTCAATACCGCGCTCCAGTTTCCGAACCTCTACGAGCTCATGTTTCTCGTGCGTCGCGAGGGCGCCCGTGTCTACCCCAGGGACTTCAAAGCAGGCCATTCGCCAACCTTCAATCCCACGGTCAACCTCCTCAAGGAGGCGATGACCACCGGGAGGTTGCGGCCCGACGATCCCATCGAAGTCGCCTTTGAGCTCAGTGCGCTCTCCCACGGCCTCATCGTCCTCTATCTCGGGGGCCGCGTCGACCAAACCGAAGAGCAATTCCGAAAACTCTATCAGCGTTCTTTCAGGAGATACCTCGATGGTCTTCGTCCATAAACGTCCTCTGCTCGCCGCCACTCTCGCCACCATCGCCACCGCTCTTCTTCTGCTCGCCGGAAATGGCATGAACCCGGTCTGGCCCTTGATGTGGATCGCCTTCGTCCCCATCCTGCTGCTCGCAGCGGAGACTACATCCTGGCTCATCGCTGCCGCCTCCGCAGCCCTCTCCATGCTGCTGGGCAGTCTCACGATGCTCTACTACCTCCACTTCGTTCTGCGCGCTCCAGTGACGGCATGGTCCATTCCGTTTTCCCTCGCCTCACTGCTCTTCGCCCTGGGCGTGCTGTTGTTCCGCGGTCTCCTTCATCGCGGCGCAATCCTCAGCGCCATCATCGCGCTCCCAGCCTTCTGGACCGTCGTCGAATACCTCTCGAGCTTCGCGCCCAGGAACGGTACCGCCTTCAGCCTCGCTTACACGCAGGAGCGGTTTCTCCCCATCCTGCAGGTTGCTTCACTCACCGGCCCATGGGGCATTACCTTCCTGCTTCTGCTGTTTCCATCCGCACTGGTCAGCTGGCTGCATCTCCGTCGCACAAAAATCGCACCCGCAACCTACGCCGCCCTATCGGCATTCGTTCTTCTCTCCGCGGCCATCCTCTTCGGCGCACTGCGTCTGGTCACACCGTCCTCGCCCCAGAACATCGAGGTCGGCTTGCTGGACACCGACACGGTCGTCTTTGCGAACAAATCTTACGAAATGCAAAGCCTCATCCAGCGCTACGCCAAGCAAGCCGAAAGCCTCGCCAGCCGCGGAGCAAAAATTGTCCTCATGCCCGAAAAAACAGGCCTGCTGACCGCCAGCAACACCACGGTCGTGGACTCAACGCTGCAGTCCGTCGCTGACCGCACAGGCGCCACCCTCGTCATCGGCGTATTGCATCAGGTCGGACCAGACTCGTTCAACCCAGGCTCGTTCAATGAGGCGCGCATCTACACCCCGGATCGCCCTATCGCGACCTATAACAAGCAGCATATGCTTCCGCCATTTGAGTCCATGCTCACACCGGGAACCTCGCTCACGCTGCTGTCCAACCCAACCGTCCCCATCGGCGTTGCCATCTGCAAAGACATGGACTTCATTCACCCCGCGCTCGATTACGGGCGCGTCAACATTGACCTCCTGCTTGATCCAGCCTGGGACTTCAACCTGGACCGTCTCTTCCACGGGCACATCGCGATCATGCGTGGCGTCGAGGGCGGGTATGCCATCGCGCACGCCGCCAAGGACGGATTCCTCACCGTATCCGACGATCGCGGACGCATCCTCGGCGAGGCAAGAAGCGACAGCGCGGCGTTCGCATCCCTCCTGGTAAACGTGCCCCTGCATCACGACCAGACATTTTTTGATCGGCACGGCACCTGGTTCCCCTGGATGGCAGGGCTGCTCCTGCTTGCGTCAGCACTGCGGCTGTTTACTCGAGTGCACCTCTGAACAACTCCCCAGGCCCAGTGCCACACATCTTGCCTCTGAAATGTCGCCAAGTGTTTAGCAATTCGTAAAAGCTGTTTGTCAGCTCTTGCCTTCAGTCCAATGCACAGCTCAAGGGTATGCCGCCCGGTTGTACAGGGGACCTGTATAATCCGAAGCACGGAGGTAGCGATGTCCCTTGAGTCCAACAAACAAGTGGTACGACGGTTCAACCTGCAGGTAATCGAGCAAGGCCAGGCGGCCGCATTCCAGGAGTTGATGTCCCAAGGCTTCCTCAATCGCTCCGCAGCCGACGGCGCGCCCAACGGTCCGGACAGCATGTGGCATACCTTTCAGAACATCCTCCGGCCCGCTCTGTCCGACCTCCGTGTAACCATCCACGATCAGCTTGCCGAGGGCGACAAGGTCACCACGCGCAAGACCATCACGGGCACTCACGTTGGAACGCTCTTCGGCATCGCTCCCACACACCGACAGGTCGCCATCGACGTGATCGACGTAGTACGAATCGAGAACGGGCAGTACGCGGAGCACTGGGGTATCAACACCCTGCCTGCCGTGCTCGCAAGCCTCAGACAGGCTTAGCTGGCGTCCACGTTCGCAGCTTTGTCCAGAAGCATCTGCAGTGCGGCCAGCGCGGTCACCACCTGATCCAGCTCTCTTGAGGAACACTCTTTCAGCAACTGCGCGATCCATCGGGCGCGGATGCGCTGCTCCTGCTTGAGCACGGCTCGTCCTTTGCTTGTGATGCGGACCATCTGTTTCCGCCCGTCCATGGGGTCGGTCCTCTTCTCTACCGCTTCAGACGTCGCAAGCTGCTCGACCACCAGGCGCATGCTCTGGTGCTTAACCGCACGTCCCTGCGCCAGGGCCGCGATCGTCGCCGGTCCTCCATCCTCCAGCAGGCGCAGCGTCTCCACCCGTGCCGAACTCGGAGTTCCCGCCTGCTCGCGTGCAGTCCGTACCCACCGGCTCAGCAGCGTGCGAAGTTGCTCGGCAACCCCCAGCGCTTCGTTCGCTCGCTTCTGCTTCGACGGGTAAATCGACATAGCAGAAGTGTAGTGTGTCGAGCTCCTGCGCCGTGCTCTTACGGCTCACGCGTCCTATCAACGTTCGTGCATCCTGCCGGAATCTCGCGCATCTATCCCTCCCAGGGCGCAACGAATTCCAACGCGCTACGAATCCCCACGCAGCTACAAAACCCACGCCCAATAAACCCACGCCTAAGAATCCCAGCAATGCCCAGGAGCACCAATGAACATCACGGGGAACACCATTCTCATCACCGGCGGTACCAGCGGCATCGGCCGTGCCCTCGCCGAAGCACTGCACCGCAAAGGCAACAAAGTCATCATCGCGGGCCGCCGGCAGAACCTGCTCGACGAGATCACCCACCGGAACCAGGGCATGGTCGGCATCGCGGCGGACCTCAGCGACACTGCCGCCGTCGAGACCTTCGCAAACGAAATCACAACCCACTACCCGAAGCTGAACGTCCTGATCAACAACGCCGGTATCGCCGGCTTGGAGAACTACACCGCGGACAAGATCGATCTCGCGCACGCCTACAGCACCATCCAGACCAACATCACAAGCGTCGTACAACTCACCGCCGCGCTGCTGCCCACATTGCGCCTGCAACCCCGTTCCACCCTGATGGTCACCACCTCCGGCCTCGCCTTTGTTCCCTACCCGCCCGGACCGGTGTACAGCGCCACCAAGGCCTTCATGCACAACTGGCTCGATGCCCTTCGAGAACAGCTGCGCAAGACCAGTGTCGAGGTGCTGGAGCTGGCCCCGCCGTACGTGCAGACCGAGCTCGGCGGCCCCAAGCAGGCCAGCGATCCCCGAGCCATGCCCCTCACTGAGTTCACCGACGAAGTGATGCAGATCCTCGAGAACAACACGATCGAAAAGGGCGAGATCCTCGTCGAACGCGTCAAGCCTCTACGCTGGGCCGAAAAGGAAGGCAAGTACCAGGACTTCCTCAACATCTTCGCCGCCTTCCACGAATAGCTGAAAGAAAGTATCGCTCTACAACAAGCCCCGAGCAGCACTCGGGGCTTGTTGCGCATCCTGTGATCTACGGGTTCCAGATAAGCCCTCACCAACGCCCTCTGCATCGTCTCAAGCGTCACTTCCCATAAGCCGACTTCTGAGGACCGATCTACAACGCGCGTCCGATCACTATTGGCTGATAGTATCCAGTTACGGACGGCATAAGCCACTGGATATCTACGAAGCCTGCAGAAACTAGCGCCTGGGTCAGTTCCGCTCGAAGAAGACATCGATACTGGGCCGAGAAGTGGAGCACTTGCCAGCGACCCTCTTGCTCAAGCGAAACGTACTGATGCACATCATAGGCGTCAGCACCGGTCCAATCCCATACCTGATGAACAATCCGGCGCGCTTCTGAAGAACCGAAGAACGACGGACCCTGGAACACCGGACGTGTCAGAACGAGGTCGTCATAGTCCCTGATGCTCGCGATAAAGATCCCTTCGGCACGGAGCACGCGTCGAAAAGAACCAGCCGCAGCAATCAGCTGGTCCACAGACAGGTGGGGCAGCGCATTGTCGAACGCGCCAAGAACATCGAAGTGACCGGACGGATACTCCACCAGACTAGTCATGTCGGAGACACGAAACTCAATGGTGAGTCCTCGCTTGGCCGCCTCCCTCGCCGCTCGCTGTATGGCCGCCCGGCTCAGGTCCGACCCCGAGATTCGATAGCCCAGGGCAGCAAGCCCAATGGCCTGAGTTCCGATGCCACATGCGCAGTCGTGGATGGTTACGCATTCACGCCCGAGCTTGCTCCTGATGAGCGTGTTGAGAACATGCGCTTGACGAGCGATGGTCCTGTCCCAATCCTCGAAGATGAGGTGATAGGCATCGGCGAGAGAATCATAGAACTGCTCGACTTCGCCCCGCATCTCCACCTCCCTGCAGAACCAGGGTCTGTTCTCTCTTGAGAGCCTCGCGTCATAAGTAACGATAAACGCCTTTCCGGGATGCAACGCCAAACCCCTCATGCCGCGATGGAGCCGTGGCATGAGGGGGTACCCGTTTACTATCTCCCACAGTGACGTCATCCGTTGTCATTGGGAGGACCTGCTGCATTTTGCGGTGGAATAATATGGAATGCGTAAAGGCTCTACCAGAAGACCGCAAGATGATTCGCCGGCAGTGCACGTCAAGAACTACATCACGCCCGGCGGACTTGAGCGCCTGAAAAAGGAGCACCAGTTTCTGCTCAACAAAGACCGCCCGGCTGTGGCGGTGGTCGTAGCGTGGGCTGCCAGCAATGGCGATCGCAGTGAGAACGCCGACTATCAGTACGCCAAACGCCGGCTGCGGCAGATCGATGGGCGGATTCGCCATCTCTCAAAGCGGATGGAAGCTGCAGAAGTGGTGGATCCGGAAGCTCCGAGATCGGCCCTGCAGGCGAGGAAGGTGTATTTCGGTGCAACGGTGCTCTATACCAATGCCGCGGGAGTGGAGCGAGAGGTGAGCATCGTCGGCGCCGACGAGGTCGACCTCGACCTCAACCATGTCAGCTGGGTGTCACCCCTGGGCCGAGCGTTAATGCGGTCGGCTGAGGGGGACAGCGTCATTCTCGAAGCACCGGGCGGCAAAGAACGCCTGACGGTACTGGAGGTACGTTACGAGCGCATTGGCGTAGAACCCTTCCGTGAACCTCCTGGATCCTATGCTGCTGCAAAACAGTCCTAGAGCGGGATCGATGCCTGGCGTGTTACGCGAAACGAAATGAGTCCTCGTAAACTCCGTTGCGGAAGTTGATCTGAGGGAGCCCCGTTCGCTCGCACAACCCGGCATCGCGGCCATGTTAGATGTCCTGCGGCACCAAGGGTCATCTGCAAACGAACCACGCCTCCGCTAAGCCTTTTCCGCGTCGGTGTGCTGCGAGTAGATGGCACGCCAGTGCCCGTTCCTGTAAACGAAAATGTCGCAAGAGCGAATCAGCCTTTTCGCATCCGGCTTTTTCGCATCCGGTATTGCCGTGAACGTCAGCACGGCGGTGTCCCCGTCGATGATCACGGCCATCTCGGTCGGATGATCGGCCAGATACTTCTCGATCATCGCTGCGCGCTCCGGGGTGGATTTCCGGGTACTTGCCAGAATCGCTGCCTTGTCGTGTACGCCGCCGTCCGGAGAGATGGAGCGGTACTCAGGAAGCAAAAGCGCATCGACATAGGCAACATCGCCCTTTTCTTCGGCTACGCCCCAGCCTTTGTCCGCAGCCATGACGGCCTCGGCGGTATGAGCTTCTTGCGCAGGCTGCGCCCGAGAAGCCTCCACGCCAGCAAACATCGAAACCACGAACAGCACAGCAGCGAGCAGCGTGACCTTCAAGGAGAACCTCCGGTGGGTGGAATTTAGACGGCGCCCGTCCACGATAGCACCTGTAAGCGCCACGAAATTCTTCGTATGCGGCGCGCGCTTGTCTCGACCTACACTGCTCCCTGACTTCCCTTCCAATCTTCCCCAAAGGCAGTCTTCATGCCGATGTGCCAGCGTTCGCGCCTAAGGTGCTGGAGAGGTGACGAAGCCTCCGCTGACCAGATACACACCGTCTCCGGCCTCACCTCTGCCGTAGGGATCACCAGTCAGAATCGCAAGCCCATTGCTTCCCCAGCGAATCATCTTCGAAGGAAATCCTGACACGCTGACGGGGATGGCACCCAGAAAAGTGAAGTGCGTCAGATCGAACGCCTCGATGACAAATTGGCCTTGCGCCCCGTGGGAATACATCGTTTGCCCGAGAAGATAAGCGATATTCAGCTTGCCGTCAGGAACCATGATGACATTTCCACTCAGCCCGCCCTGCACCGCGCTGGACGTAAATTTTCCGACGACGCCATTCGTCGCCGGATCAATCACACTTCCGCCGTCGCCGTAGAGATAACCCGTCGTCGCATCGAAGTGGAGACGGGGACCATAAGGTCCGCCCGCGGTAGAAGTCGTTTGCACTTGCAGACCAGCCGCACTGGCCGAGATCGTGTAAAGATCCGACCCACCCTCAGTATCGATTCCATAGAGAGTCTGTCCATTCGCGTTCCAAACCAGTGAGTCGATCGTACCCGGTAACAGGGGGCCGAATCCGGGGACCGATTGCGGACGGGCCACCGCGTCATCATAGACGAGGACCCCACCCTGCTCCCGGGGACTGACGCTCTCTACGCCTCGAGAGACCGCCACCGACCGCGGGCTTCCTGGTTCTCCCTCCACGTCGATCGCATAGTAGGGTCCCGTCCCGCCGCTCGATCCAAGCGGAATATCCATGTCGGACTGCAAACCCGGCAGCGTGTACCTGTGCACCGAGCCCACGCTGTCTAAACCCGCATAAAGGTAGCTGCCGTCGCTTGAGACCGCAAGCTTCCCTGGCTCACTCCCCGTCGCAATCGAAGCGCCCAGCACGCCAGTCTGCGGATTCAACGCGGTAATGCTGTTCGCATCGATTCCATTCGCGCTCGCCACCGACAGGTAGAACTGCTGGTCCATCTGGTCCCACGCCATATCGTTCGCCGCAACAGCG
>JALYVA010000105.1 GCA_030853485.1 Acidobacteriota bacterium | reverse complement strand
AGCCCGGCGACGACGTTCGTTCAAAGCAGCTTCCGGCAACCTCCGCGAATCTATCTTCTCCATAACCATGAGACGCTATGTGCACTGAAAAAGTCTCATATCTTCAGGGCCGGATCAGTAACACCGGACGCTCACCGACCAGTGATGCCTGTTCTCTCCATACAGCCTACCTGCACAATTTCAATAGCTCACTGATGAGGATCACTTGCGGGGGGAAAGCCCGCTGACAGGCTCTATTGCCGGTGGTCCATAGGAAGACGAGAATTCTTTAGTGAGCAGAAGGTTCGCTCCCTGGCCCTCCTACCGAGTGCGCCTCAGGAATCCTGCTTGCAACTGGAGGAAGCGCAGGAAAGGGGGCGTGTGGCTCGGCCTGATACCAGTAGCTGACCGAGGAATATGTGTCCGAGCGATGGTTGGCGTGGCCATGCTCAATGGTTGCTTTGAATGACTGCGTGAATGGAATCGGAGAATCTAAGTGGAAGCGATAGACGCTCGAGCGTTGTCCCGCCAGTTCCTGGCCAACGACTGGAGCACCATAAAGCTGATGGGAGAAGGGCTGGCCACCAAAATTCCAGCCTCCAAGAAAGTAGTCTTCTGAACCCGTTCCCGCGATAGAAGGCGTCTTGGCTCCGTCGATAAAGAACATATCGTCACCTTCGCCCCACCACCCATCCTGGTTCTGCAGGACGGACATGGTCACACCAACATATTGCCCGTGTCCCTTAGCCTCCAGCCAAACGTAGTTATCCTCGCCAGTCAGATTCTTCTTATCATCGATAAGCGGAACGTAGTTATTCTCCCAGTCCGCGGTCCAACCATGATTGGGTTGGGCCTGGCGATACTGTGCATGGAAGTAGATGGTTCCCGGGGGGAGCGGGTGCGCCTCGCTTCTATACTCAACGTTGTAATAAAGGCTTTTGATCGGAAGCTTTCCGTCGTTGGTAACCGTGATGCGTGCGTGGTGTTGATACGGCATGGGGAAGAAGCTGTTCAGGCCCTTAATGCTGCCGACCGACAGCAATTCGGACTCCCAATTTTGATAAGTGCCCAACCCAAGTCCGAAGAAATCCCCAATGGGCGCTTCAACGCTCGGGGGAGTTTCTCCATCCCAGTAAATGCGTAACACGATGCGTTTAAGATAATATGCCTCTTGATCATTGATGGTGAACCACATATGGGAAACAACACCAGGACCATCGGTATCCAGCACAGTCCAGGTTGCTCCTGGTGGGACCGTCCTGGAATCTGCATTGCCTCCCGTAGGATCCGCACTCGACGCGCGATACAGCGTGTAGGTCTGCTGCTGGGTTAGGTCTGGTTGCCAGTTCGAGATCTGAGCCATGCAAGGAGTGAAGCAGCTAACAAGCAGCCACAAAGGAACCGACAAACGTATCATGTTGTCACCCCAAAAAGGTTGAGTTGGGCGCTGTTCAGCGCGATGGTTGGACGGTCTCGCCGTTTGGCAAGGTAGCCGCTCGCCTACATGCCATGCCGGGGACTAACTAATTGTTTGGTGCGGAATCACGTACCGAGTCCGCTCGTCGATAGTAAACCCCGAGTTTTCCGATCGAAGTAAACGTATGAATCCCTCCTGGGGTGCCAATAATGCGCACGCCGTCGCCCCACGTTTCGGGAAAGTTGAAAGTGTATGTCTCATGGGCGCCAACCGTACTGTTGTAGGGATAGGGGGGCGTAGTCATTCCATTGCCGGACACATCCATCCACCGAAAAGCTCGACGTACCTGCACATGTAAATTGCTGGCATACCAGCCCCCATCCGAAGAGATATTTCCCGTTTCATAGACGACTTGATTGAGATGATACGTTTTCGGCCATAAGAATCCCGACCAGTCGGTCGTCTTAGCTTCTTCATCGTAATCGTCGTCGCTCGCAATGTCTAAGTCACTACTCAATTGATCGCTGCACTCCCGAGTGCAGAGATGTCCAAATCGCGTGCTTTTGCTGATAGCCTGAGTCCCAGCCGCTTGAGCAAGATTGAATTTGGAGGGTACATTGGTTGGCAAGATCGCGGTGTAAGTCGAAAACGTGAGCTTGCGAAGCGAATAAGTATACGAGTCGCCTGCGCAACAAACATTGCTTTGAAGGTACATGCTGCGTCCATCGGCACTCAGGAACTTGGAGGGGATGTTGGTTCCATATTGGCCGCGATTTTGGGTAAGCCTAAATGGCCCAAAGTCGGTAGTCGCGGGCTGTTCAAAGGCTGTAGACAAACCTGCGGAAATGTGACTCCACGGCCCCCAGGGCTGCGGCGCCTCATAGAACTCATGGGTATTGCAAGACCAGGAAGAGAAGATATACCGCTTCAATGGCGAGTCGTCTACTACTCCTCCCTGACTAATGACATGGTCAGAGACAGGACAATCACTACCGAGCATTGCGTTGTACAGCCGCCTGTAGTCGGCGAGAACGGGCGCTTTCTTTATGATGTCGCTTGACCAGGTCGGACCTCCGCGTACATCTCGTCCAGTGTAAAACTGCCACTCCGCGCGCTTCTGTATGTTTCCGCTTGAGACTCTTGCGAGATATAGCGCCTGTTGGTCACGCCAATCATCGTCTAGTCCATAAATGTAGACATAGTCGTCGATTGCGTATTGAGAATTTTTTCCATAATCGGCGAAGAAGATCGTAGTGAATGTATAGGCCAACGGACTACTGGCATCTAGCGGGCTGCCGAACATCGCGGTTGTACTTGCCTCGCTCCAAGTCATACCATGATCTGCCGAAACGGTGATCGAAGCCGCGGGTGCATCTCCGAAAGTCGACCTATTCAAGCTCTGATATGCCAAATAGATGATGCCTCCGCGGCACAGCATACCGGTCGGCTTCCGATTGTACGGACCCACAGCCCAGTTCGTTCCAAGCACATTCGTGTGGTGAAAATTCCCGACGAGGGTTTTTCCCGTCATGTGCGGAGGAGTTCCGAATAGAATGCTCACAACCATGTCCGCTCGGTTTTCATTAAGAGGAGGTACGCTGGTGAATGCTACTCCATCTCCATTTGCGGCATACAGGTTGTCATCATCTGCCCAGCAGGACGGCCAGAGGTCACCATCCCCCAATAGTTGGTAGGTGGAATAAGCCTCCTCCCTAAGCGTCGAGAAGAACGTGCTCTGGGGTGGGGTGGAATCCTGCGGTGCCGCTTGGCCAAAGCGCAAGGATGTGAGCGGCAGTAGCATGGCCGCAAACAGAAGGTATGAATTACGTCGAGGAGAGCTTGATCTCATCGGTTAGCCAGATCATAAGCTTTATTATTTAATCGTTATAACCATCAGGTGCCCATCTAAACATGCACGAAAAGTAGTTGTCAAGATCATTGAGGCAATCGGCTTCGAAGTCTGGGCACCGGGTTCAGCTTACGCAGGCAACTCGATACTCAGGCGCCGGATTTGTCGCAGCGCGGGAAGGACATCTCCGAGGCTTGTCGCCGGAGCTTCCGGTGTACCGAGGGCGAAATAAACTCTGCGAAACAGCTGGTACAGTCTCTCCGCATGTTCCACAGCCCTTGGCTGCGGCTTATACAGAGTAAAAGGTGGGCAAAGCGCATCCTGCGCTTCTTCCACTGATGAAAATGCACCTGCGGCGAGTAGCGCAAATATCACCGCGCCCAGGCTAGTGACGCTTTCTGTAGCCACCAGCACCGGTTTGTTCAACACGTTGGCATATACCTGATTCAACATGGCATTATGCTTCGGAATGCCCCCGCCATTGATCACTCTGAGAATTTCTGTGCCACATTCTTCCATGCGCTCCAGGATGATCCGCGTATGCATGGCTGTACCTTCGATCGCCGCAAAGAGTTCGTCCTTTGCAGTGTGAGATAGGTTCCAACCCATTGTCACCCCGCCCAGGGCTGGATTGACAAGCACGGTCCGATCTCCGTTGTCCCAAACCAATCGCAGTAGGCCCGTTTGCCCTGCGGTAAATCCCTCGATTTCCTGCGAGAGCTCAGCCAGGTTGCGTGAGGCACGCTGAGCGATCGCTTGGAAGATGTCGCCCACAGCTGAAAGGCCTGCCTCCACTCCTACTCGGTTCGGGTAAACCGATCCTGGCACTACGCCGCACACGCCCGGGATCAAGTTCTCTTTATCGCTGAGGCCGATAATGCAGGTTGACGTGCCGATAACGTTGACCACGTCACCCATACGGATATTCGAACCCACCGCGTCCCAATGTGCATCGAAGGCTCCGATCGGTATCGGAATGCCGGCCGCGAAACCGAGCTTTTCCGCCCAGATCTCACTCAATTGACCTGCAATCATGTCTGAGGTGCCGAAACGGCCGTCGATCTTGGCGCGGACTCCGGTCAGCAGCGGATCAATCGACACCAGAAAATCCTCTGGCGGCAGGCCACCCCAAAGCGGATTCCACATCCACTTATGGCCCATCGCGCAGATGCTACGCGGCAGTTGATCCGGATCCGTGATGCCGCATAGCGTGGCCGCTACCATGTCGCAATTTTCGATCGCCGTAACAAAACGTTCGCGGTCCTGTGGATTGTGCCGAAGCCAATGCAGCAACTTGGACCATCCCCACTCCGACGAATACACGCCGCCGCACCAGGCCATTCCATCGAACCCTCTGCCTTCGCGGTACAAGCGTCCTGCCTCGGTGATCTCAGCCGCTTCAGTCGCTGCACGATGATCGCACCATAGATAATAGTCACTCAGTGGAACCAGACCATCGCCCAACATGATCACGCTTGAACCCGTCGTATCAAGCGCCATAGCACCGATCAGGCGGCCGTCTACGCCGCTGATGCGAAGCGCCTCGCTCATGGCGCGAGTCAAGGCATCCATCTGGTCCTGGTGCCGCTGCATGGCAAACTCGGGGTCGTGCGACGAGCGCAGCACGGGGTAACTGGCGCTAGCGTGCCCCAGCGTGCCACGTGCGCTGTCGAAAATCGAAATACGAACACTGAGCGTTCCAAAATCTGCACCTGCTACAAGACTCATTCTGTTTCTCCATTGCCTCTGCCATGCTTGTCTGCACTGCTCTCTCTGCGGGTGCCGGAGCAGGATGTGGCGTCAGGGAGTTATACCCTTTTTCAACACTATATTTCCGTAAGCCCGCATTTCCCCCGTCATCACAACCACGAAGCAAGACTTCGCTCGCTGGTAAAACTCCGCCCGCGGCAAACGTCGCGGAGTTGCCGCGTTCGGCAAGTATCTTCGAACCACACGCATGAAGTCGGCTTCTACTTCGGAATCTAGTTCCCCGGAACGTTCCGGATCCATCATACTAAGGGAATTCTCTGACGTTTCCAGTGCAAGCAGCGAAAGTATGCCGTCGAGCAGAGGAGCAATCGTCAACCCATCGGCACGCATAACCCGCTGACCGAGCGAGTGTCCTGGGAAATGCGCGTCGGCAAGCAAGACCTCGTCTCCATGTCCCATCTCATGCAGCATCTTCAGCAGGTCGGGGTTGATCAAAGGGGATATTCCTTTTAGCATCTGTCCTCTTTCTTGTGGGTGTGTTACATCGGACACGCTTGCTCAACAACAGCAGAGTGTGATGAAGTTCTATCCAAGAGGTCCGATGGTTACCCCATCCTTGGATAAAGATCTTCCTGAAATCTCGTGCACCGGGCCGCCATTCCAGCGAACGCGGTAGCGCCTGGAGACCTGGGCACCCCTGAATCGCACCTGGAAGTTTCTCTCCCTCGCTGCCGAAGAGAGGTAAAACGAGATCGCGTCGTCCTGCACATCCACAGCATCGATCGTGCACTCATCGAAGCCGACGCCACGTTTTGCATTCAGGTCGATCATCGCGTCTCCGAGTTCTGGTGAAAGCAACTCGACAGAGGTCATCGTGCTTCCAGTGCCCCAATGGAATCCCGTCATGGCTCCTGGCTCGTCCCGGTATCCAGTGTGAGCCCAGTTCTCCCAAGGCGCCACAGCAAAGCTTGCGCGGGCGGCAGCGACCGCACGTTCCACATCGTCAAAGTCACCGGTCGCATCGCAAAAATCATAGAGGACTATAGCTGCATATCCCTGTCGCGCATCGCTCCACTCGGCATCGGTGTTCTGCGTCGTAAAGCCGCCGAGCAACTTCGGCGTAAACGACGGGTTGTCCCACACCTGCTGAGTGAGAAGCAGATAATCCAGCACCTGCGCGCCCCTATTCAGGTACTCTCGTTTTCCGGTGACCCGGTAAAGCGCGATCATCGCCTCTACCGTTTGGATCTCTGCCAGGTTGTTCTGAGGGTATTGCGCAGTCCATTGATCGTAAAAGCTGTAGTCCTTGCGTGCACAGGAGAGATAGGTCTCAAAATCGAACCACCGTTGCCTGGGAACAACCTCGCCCAGAACAAAGCTCATCGCGCGCTCCGCGGCTGCGACATAGCGGGGGTCGCCGCTGCTGGTGCCAAGCTCAGGAAGCAACAACGCTGATGCTCCAGTCTCTGCGTTAGAGTCGCGAAACTCTGTCATGGGCTGTAACGTCGAGGCTATATACCAGGATGGGATGACGCCGCTGGGCTCCTGCTGCTGAATAAGGAAATCGCCATACGGCTTGACGAAGCGCAGCACTTCAGCTTTGCGCTCTGGAGTCAGATCTTCAGCCCATCGCAGCATCCAATAGGCAGTCCACGACATCGAGAAGGAGTGGTAGCTATCCTTGTAGCTGGCCCAGCCATCTCCCGGAAGCCATTGCTTGTTGTTCACAAGATAGTTCGTCGAGAACGCGCCTCCATTTCGGGGCGAAGAAAGCGCAAGATTTAGAACGCTCTCCGCTTTGCGCATCATCTCGGGGTCGTGCGTCGCTCGACCGTAAACATACCAGCCATAAGCAGTCCTCAGAGACTCGAACCAGGCGTTAAACCATGCATCGGGCTCAGTCTTGGCCCAGTCTCCCTGAATATTTCGAAGACTCATCAACGTGCCGCACTTGGTGACCCCACAGTCGACGCTTGCGTAAACCTTGTCTGCATAGGTGTGCCACGCCTCGGTGCGCCAGGAACTAAAGGAGCTTAGCTCGGGGCGAAGCGCGTTCTGCTGCTCGTCGCCGGACCGCAGAAGCTCCGGGCGGCCTATCTGCTGCCAGAGACGCCGCACAACCCGCCTGTATCCGAGCTTCTGCGGTTGCGGAGAAAGCACGATGGAATATCTATATTCGATGACGTGATCGATGGGAGAAAGCTTGTCGACGGATCGGCGAAAATAGCTATGCCCGTGCGGTTGTGACGAGATAGCGCCATTGGCAATCCAAGCCCGGGCGCCCGAGGTGACATCCACGTCAAGCGCGCGCGTAGCCACGTGCCGGTCGCTTACAAGTGGAAGCAGCGCCACAAATACAGCTCCCTGCTGCAACATCACCGCAGGCGATTTGAAGCCTGCGGCGGGAATGAGATCATCCGCTTCCTTTTTGATATTCTGCGACCAGACGAATTCTAGCGGCCCCGTATGCTCGTCAACGGATGCGTGTCGCGCCGGAACGAAATCATATCTATCTTCTACAGACGACACCGCAGCGCCCGCATCCAGTCTCAGCCGCGTTGAGACATCGAGCACATCGCTCTCCGGCGTGAGCATCACGCGCTGTTCAAAGCCACCCACGCCGCAGTCGCCCGTAAGTAGCAAACCGCCTTTAATAGCCTTCACTTGGCGAAGCGAACAGGCATGCATCCCACTGTCCGTGCGGACGTGAACAGAGGCAACTCCGTCGAGCGCATCCACCCACTTGTCGTCAACCTTCACGGCCAACACCTCGCGCCCTCGGTCGCTGTCGGCTGATGTAGTCACACGAATTTGCGAACTGCTCAAAACCTCAGCAGCGTAGACCGAAACAGTCGCACCCGCCGCTGTAGTTAGCAGAACCAGGAAGCAAATCCATCTCATAGTCGGCTTCATCTCGCGGCACCCAAATGATCTGGAGTGTAGGGCGTCAGGGGTTGTTGCCCTGGCAAAGTTATTGGTTTTCTGCAGAGTGTTTCCAAAGATGAAGCTCTGTCCTGGCACGTAGCGCTGACGCACCTCGAAATTGTCAAACCTGACTCCACATGGCAGCGGTTCCGTCCCAAACACAATGCCATCGCACCGCCCCCGAAGCGCCCAGAAACTTAAGGCAAAGGAGCGGTGCCCGAAGCGGGGTGTCGAGCAGGAGTGCAATCCGCGGTATGCGCAGCCAACGTCATTCATAAGCATACTCAAAGCAGGGAAATTGTCTCACAGCTTTAATCGTTACATTAAGCGCCTACTCCTCATGGAATCTTCCCGATCCCGCGCTTCGCGCCCAATATCCAACTGCACCGTCGTTCAACTCGTGCCCCGCATGACGACCTCTTTGTATAGACTGGCTTTTACATGTCAACGATCATCGAAGTTGCCGCGCGTGCTCAGGTGTCTACCGCAACCGTATCCAACGTGATCCGTGGGACGCGAAAGGTCAGTGAGAAGCGCTCCGCCCGCGTAAAAGCGGCCATTCGCGATCTTAACTACTTTCCGAACGAGATCGCGCGTAGCCTTAAAATCAAGCAGACGAGAATGCTTGTGTTGGTCTTGCCCGATATCACCAATCCGTTCTTCCCGGAAATCATCCGAGGAGCTGAAGATGCAGCTTTTGCGCGCGGCTATTTCCTGCTGACCGCAAACACGGACGAGCAAACCAGCCGTGAGCGCAGGATCGTCGCCGCGCTCCGCTCATATCGAGTCGACGGCATTCTCCTAGCCTCCACCGAAGATTCGCGTAGCCATGATACTGCTCACATTTCGGACATGGTGAGCGCAGGAGCCTCTGTGGTCTGCCTGGACCGCACCGTGCCCGATGTTCCTACTGACGCTGTACTGCTGGACAACGTTGGAGGGGCTCGCGAAGGTGTCCGCCATCTAATTCAGAGGGGTCACCGCCGAATTGCGATCATCACAGGAAGTCTGCATCTTCAGACCGGATATGAACGGCTGGAAGGCTACAAACTCGCCCTCGAAGACGCTGGAATCCCCATACTTTCATCGCTCATCGTTGAAGGTGACTTCCGATTTGAGTCCGGCCGGCTAAGAGCCGAGCAACTCATGAATCTGCGCTCCAGACCGACGGCAATCTTCGTCTGCAATGGAGTGATGGCGACCGGTGTTCTCAAAGCTTTCGAGCAGTTGGACATCGTCTTTCCCCGCGACGTTGCGATCGTTACCTTCGATGACATCTCGCTGGACCATTCCTTTCACTCTCATTTGACTGCTGTAGTCCAACCAAGCTACGAAATAGGATTGCGTGCGGCGACGATGTTGATGGATAGAATCGAAGGCCGCCTCGGTCAGACGCCTCTGGTGGTCAGGGTAACTCCAAAACTGGTGCTCCGCGATTCGACCTCTTTGCACGTGACAAGCCCTGCGCGCAAAGCGTCCGCCAAAAAAAATTAGTTGACAATATTTGGCTGCGGATGTTCGTATGGCGCAGTCAAAGTTAAAGGTTTAAATTTCCGGAGTGCCATCATGAAAATGGATCGTTACAGAGCTTCGCAGCAGGAAACCCCTGACATCGGACGCGACTCATACCGGCGGCCTAACTGCGGGTGACTTGGATAGGACAGGTGGTGCCGAGTCACCACAATGATGTGATCGTCACTTTGTTCTAACCCGGTAAAACCGCCGCCCGCCCCTTGGAAGGTTCAGACTGCTACAACAAACTAAATATCGTCGAGTTTGGGCGAACAGAAGTCGATACACATCCCGCAAGCAGAGAAGGAATACATGTCAGCAACGCCTCCCGTACCCATGAAAGAAGCCATCCTCATCACCAGTGGAGACCTCCGCGAATCTGCGAATAAGGTCTGTTGGCCAGCCCAGAAACAACTTGAAGAGCACCTCGTCCGATGCTTCGCCGCCGAGGGTGTCACCTTGAAGCGGGCGTTCCCCATCGATCATAAAAAAGGCCACGGCTTCAACTCAAGCCAACGTATGGGAATGGATATCTTCGCCAACATCGATCCTCAGGCGAATCTCGTCTTTGCCACGGCTGCATGGCAATACAGTCATCATGTGCTGCCCGGCATGCGGAGCCATAAGGGACCCATTCTCACCGTGGCAAACTGGTCAGGGCGGTGGCCCGGTCTGGTCGGGCTCCTAAACCTGAATGGTTCGCTCGTAAAGGCAGGCGTTCCGTTCAACACTCTTTGGAGCGAAAACTTCGATGATTCATATTTTCTAAGCCGCCTTCATGAATGGACCACGCAGGGACGTGTCACCCACGATCTTTCGCATGTGCGCCCGCTCAGACCAGATATTCTGCCAGTCAAGCACGTCGAACTCGGGCGCAAACTGGCGAACGAACTCAGAGCCCGGCCTATTATCCTGGGCATCTTCGACGAAGGATGCATGGGCATGTATAACGCGATCATCGATGATGAACTGCTCAATCCTGTCGGGTTCTTCAAAGAACGACTTAGCCAGTCCGCACTTGTGGCTCGCATGCGAACGGTCTCCGATGAAGAGGCAAGTGGCGTACGCTCTTGGCTCGACAACAAAGGCCTGCAATTCAAAACTGGAACCAACCCCGCGGAGGAGCTTACCGACGGTCAGATTCTCGAGCAATGCAGAATGTACATCGCTGCTGTCCGCATGGCGGACGACTTCTCCTGCGACGCCATCGGAATTCAGTATCAACAAGGATTGAAGGATATGGTGCCTGCCTCCGATCTCGTCGAAGGGCTGTTGAATAACCAGGAACGTCCGCCCGTACAGCACGAGAAAACCGGTGCCGAGTTGTATCCCGGAGGACCGTTGCCGCACTTCAACGAAGTAGATGAGTGCGCCGGCGTAGACGCTGTCGTCACCAACCGGGTCTGGCGCGCTCTCGGTTTCGACCCTTCCACCACCCTGCACGACCTTCGCTGGGGAGAAACCTACAAAGGACAGTTTATTTGGGTACTGCAGATTTCCGGCGCTGCGCCCGCGAATCACTTCGTTGGTGGATACGCCGGCGCTTCCAGCGAGCGCCAGCCCGCTATGTACTTCCCGCTCGGCGGAGGCTCCTTGAAAGGCGTTGGACATGATGGACCCATTGTTTGGAGCCGCGTCTTTGTAGAGGCAGGCGCCTTACATGTCGACATCGGCCTCGGATCCGTGATTGAACTTCCACGAGATGAGACCCAGCGCCGATGGCAGCAGACCACACCACAGTGGCCCCTTGTGAACGCCATCTTCGAAGGCATTGCACGAGACTCATTCATGGCTCGTCACCGGGCCAATCACGTAAATATCGCATATACGCCAACCAAGGAGGATGCCATCAAAGCTCTGGCGGTGAAAGCCGCTATGTTTCATGAACTCGGAATCAAAGTGCACCTGTGCGGATCGGTCGATCTGGATCAGCGCCTGACAGGCTGATCAAGCCTGTGCCCTGAAACGTCTGCAGCATTCCATCTGCTCATCCGTCAGCATAATTTCCCTTAACACATCGCCAAGGTTGGTATGAAGCTATCGTCTCATGTCATCAAAAGTACAATTGTGGGAGCTCTCGGGGGGCTTCTCTTCGGCTTCGACACTGCCGTTATCTCAGGGGCTACTGCTCAACTTACTCAGCAGTTTCATCTCTCAGAGGCCGCGCTTGGATTTACCGTCGCAAGCGCTCTCTGGGGAACGGTCGCCGGCGCAATCTTCGCCGGCATCCCGGGTCAACGATACGGTAGACGCGACAGCCTTCGCGTCATGGCAGCCTTCTACATCATCTCTGCCTTAGGCTGTGCCATCGCCTGGAATCTCTCTTCTCTCATCGCCTTCCGCTTTATCGGCGGCATCGGAATCGGCGGCTCCTCCGTGCTCGGCCCCATGTACATTGCCGAGTTGGCCCCCGCCAACTGGCGCGGACGCCTCGTCGGTTTCTTTCAGGTCAACGTCGTCGTAGGAATTCTGCTGGCGTATATCTCAAACGCGTTTCTTGGAGCCCTGCATCTCGGCGCAGCAGAATGGCGCTGGCAGCTCGGCGTCTCTGGCATTCCCGCAGTCCTGTTCCTCGCAGCTCTCTTCGCCATTCCGCGCAGCCCGCGCTGGCTGCTAACCAAATCGAGAAATGTCGAGGCGCTCGAAGTCCTGCGGCTCACCGGCGTACCGGATCCCGAGCGTGAGATGAAGGACATCATCACAGCTCTGAAGGAAGAAGGCACCGGCACGACCGATTCCCTCACCTCCCGAAAATACCGGCTGCCAGTCATGGTGGCCCTGACGGTCGGTATGTTCTCGCAACTTACCGGCATCAATGCAGTCCTCTACTACCTCAACAACATCTTCGCCTTGGCTGGTGCGTCGAAGATTTCGGGCGATCTGCAGGCAATCGCGGTAGGAGCCACTAACCTCGTTGCTACCCTAATCGCGATGTCGATCATCGACCGCTTCGGGCGCAAAAAGCTGCTGCTAAGTGGAACCGTCGGCCTGATTGCCTGTCTTTCCGCGATCGGGTACATCTTCTATACGCGTCAACACCTTCATCTGCTGGTCTGGCTCCTCATGGGCTTCATTGCCTGTTTCGCCGTTTCTCACGGGGCGGTCGTCTGGGTCTACATCAGCGAGGTCTTTCCCAATCGCATGCGGGCCAAAGGCCAGAGCCTCGGAAGCTCCTCGCACTGGATCTCCAATGCGATCATCTCCCTTGTCTTTCCTCTGCTCGCAAAAGCCTCCGGTGCGGTGCCTTTCTTCTTCTTCGCGGCTATGATGGCGCTCGATTTCTTTATCGTCTTGTTCTACTACCCCGAAACCGCCCGAGTGTCGTTGGAAAACATGCAACACTCGATTCAGGGAACTCGAACCTGAACCTTACGCTCGCTTAGACCCGTCGTGTGTCTCTGCTGCTGCGATAAACTAACCCACTCTTTGTTGCATCTTCCGCCGAGGTTTCACCATGTACAAACCGAGCGCTCTCGCGCAAGCCGGTCCTCGAATCAGCTGTGCCAACCTGCTCTGCGGCAGCCTCTTCTCGCTTTTCTTCTTGTCGCTAGTATGCTCGAGATCCGCAGCGCAGGACCTCGCAACCCTCCCCTTCGCAAAAACCTACACCCAGCAACGGATCACCTCCTGCGATCCCACCGGGGCGAACGACGACGGCGGCCGCAGCAATCCTCTCAAACCTGGAGAGACCCGCACCATCGGCCATGTCAGCGGCCCCGGCATCATCACGCACATGTGGTTCACCATCGACTCTCCCGAGACCTATCACCTCAAAAAGATCGTCCTTCGACTTTACTGGGACGACGATCCGCTTACCGCGGTCGAGGCACCCATCGGCGACTTCTTTGGCCTCGGGCTCGGGCAGTACTACACCTACGAGTCGGGTCCGCTATCGGTCGGCTCCCAGAAGGCGCTCAACTCGTACTTCGTTATGCCCTTCCGTAAAGCCGCCAGGATTACCATCACCAACGAAGGTTCCCTCCCTGTCAGCGCCTTCTATTACAACATCGACTGGCAGAAACACGACTCACTTCCGCCGAACATGTTCTACTTTTACGCGGAGTACCGGCAAGCTCAACCCAACAAGAGCTGGACGGACGACTGGAAACAGAACAGCAATCCGAAGGTGAACCTGGGAATGGTCGCTGACCATGTCAACTCCCGAACGAGCAATCCTGGAGATGATCGATGAACTCCCGCATCACGAGAGCTTTCATCAAGTCGATGTCGTCATGGAAGGTTTGGCCAATCTCCGTCCTCAACTGCTGGGGCAGCTCCTGCGGGAATGCAAGAGTGCGAAGGTAAAGCGGCTCTTCCTCTGGTACGCGGAGAGACATGGACATGCCTGGTTGAAACATCTGGATCTGTCTGCCGTCGATCTCGGAAAAGGAAAGCGTCAACTGGTTCCCCAAGGCCGCTTCGACTCGCGCTATCAGATCACGCTTCCAATGGAACTATTCCACGCTGGAGGCAGCAACGATGGCCAGTGAGGTTTTTGAGGGACAGGTACCCGAGACGCCCGATCGCCTCACGGCGCTGCTTGCCCCTCGCTAAGGATCGCTCGGCGTAGATGGCTTGAAAAGACTCGGTTCGAAGCCTGTGCCAGAAATGTCTAGCTTTATTGGTCTCTCGTGCCGCCAAAGCACGGCCTTTGGAAACGTGGATAAGTCATAGTGCTCCACGGCATACCTCCAACGGTCCCTAGTAGACCGAAGTTGTTATTACTTCGAGGCAGTAAATCGGTCAGACGGCTGTGACTGTGCTCTTCACCGATTGAGGAAACAGCTGGACGCCTGCCCAAAGCATCGCGATCGTCGGCTCGACCAAGACAGCACGGTTCGAGATTCTAATCTTCGCTCCATTGTTGTCAATCGCGGTTTGCTTTGCGAAGCTTATTCTCCCAGCGTACACGGGCATCTTGGGACCATTATCCCGACGGAACTATCGGTAGCGACAAACGGTCGTGGTCGATCGATGACATGGTGGACCACGAAGCCCCGCAATCACAGTGGAAGAGCATCCCTACGAGAACAGACGAGTGATAGAGACTATTTGCGGTCAAAAGCGCCACCCGCTAATGGCGAAGTGGTCGGTATGTTCACAGTAATAAACCAAAGAATAATTTGCAACCAATGGTTCGCGTAAATCTCTAATCGATATATCAAACGCCTGGTTGTGATAGCGCAGGTTAGCGACGCCCGTAATGAGGGTTATTGATCCGGCCCTCCAGTATTGCTACGCGGCATAGGTTACGTTCTTTTGCTGGAAGTAACTCCGGATTCTTGCTGGCTGTTTCTGGATGCTTCTGAGGCTACGGGCGGCTGAGCGGGTGAGAG
>JALYVA010000103.1 GCA_030853485.1 Acidobacteriota bacterium | reverse complement strand
AGCCCGGCGACGACGTTCGTTCAAAGCAGCTTCCGGCAACCTCCGCGAATCTATCTTCTCCATAACCATGAGACGCTATGTGCACTGAAAAAGTCTCATATCTTCAGGGCCGGATCAGTAACACCGGTTCAGCTACATACCAATCAAGCTTCGGAACGCCCAGCGCTGCTGGCAACACAATTTACCGCGAACGTCAGATTCAATTCGTCGGCAGGTTTGAGTTTTAGCGCAATAGACCGAAGCCCCGTCGAAAGAGAGAATAATGCGCAACAGTGTCCTATTTGTCAGTCTTTCATTTTGGTTAGCGGCGGTCGGGCCTTCCACTTCCGCGCAGCAAGCCTGCGAGAGGGTGAAGGGGCTTCGATTGCCGATGGTCGAGATCACGTCAACGACCTTTGTGCCTGCAGGCCCTTTTGCTACTTCGGCGCCGACCGTTGCCGGCACCACCACGGCTGTGCTCGTTGCGCATTGCGTCGTGAAAGCTGTTGCGCGGCCAACCAGCGATTCGCAGATCGGGATTGAGATTTGGCTTCCGGCAGACGACTGGAACGGGAAGTATGAACAGGTTGGTAACGGCGGGTGGGCCGGTGCAATCCACCGGCCGCCGTTGGCAGGAGCCGTACTACGCGGCTTTGCCGCTGCGGCCACCGACGATGGTCACGAAGGCGGCGTGACCGATGACGGGCGTGGCCGAAGGACGGCTGAATTTGCAATTGGACACCCTGAAAAGCTCATCGATTTTGGCTACCGCGCGCTAGGCGAGACTCGCACGACGGCACTTGCGGTCATAAAGGCATTTTACGGCCATGACGCCGTTCGATCATACTTCTCCGGATGCTCCGACGGTGGCCGCGAAGCATTGATGGTGGCGCAGCGCTTTCCGGAAGACTTCGACGGCATTCTTGCGGGAGACCCCGGCAACGACTGGTCGCACTGGGCCGCTAGCCTGGTCTGGGATGAACAAGCCCAACTTGCCGACTCGCCCAGCGCTATTCCCGTTGCGAAACGAGGTCTCATCCAAAATGCGGTGATCGCATCCTGCGATGAAAATGACGGCGTCAAGGACGGGTTGATCTCCGATCCACGCTTTTGTCACTTCGATCCAACCGTGCTCTCCTGCAAGGGTGCTGATACTCCCGATTGCCTTACCGTCCCTCAAGTCGAGACCCTAAGAAAGCTTTACAGCGGCCCCTCAAATTCGCGGACTGGCGAAGCGATCTACCCAGGCTATCCTCCGGGGATCGAAAATGGGCCCGGGAGTAACTTCATTAGACCCTGGCAACAGGGTCCGCCCTCATTTGGCGACAGCTACTTTGGTCAGGCCCTCTTCGAGCAGAACGATTGGAATCCAAGCGCGTTGAACTTTGACAAGGATATCTCGTTCTCCGATCGTAAAGGGTCGCCAATCGTCGACTCCGCTAACCCTGACCTCCGCTCCTTCCATAAACACGGTGGCAAGCTCATTCAGTACCACGGCTGGTCCGACCCCCTAATCCCGGCCACCGCATCGGTGCGGTACTACGAAAATGTTGAGGCATTCGTCGGGGCCTTTCCTGATCCCATGAGTTTCGACCCGAAGTCGATTGGCTCTTTCTACCGGCTTTTCCTGATCCCCGGTATGGGTCACTGCTATGGAGGAGTTGGTCCTACTGCCATAGCGCCACTAGGGAGCGTAGGTGCCAGCGACCCCAGATACGACTTGATGCTTTCCCTTGAACGGTGGGTTGAGAGGGGCGTAGCGCCCCAGATGTTCATTGGGTCTGGCGAGGCTCTCCGAGACCCCACGAAAACCATGTCTCGTCCGATCTGTCCCTATCCACAAGTCACGCGCTACAAAGGGGCAGGCGATACGAACGACAGCGAAAGCTTTATGTGCGCACCGCCACCAAACTAATCGTAGAGAGCAACCCGCCACATCCCGCTTACATACCTGTAACGCTTGAAGGCCACCCATGGACGATGTTGGGAACGATCTATTTGTTGCACACCAATGCGAGAAATGTGGATTCATGTCACGGCCCGCGCAGACGAACGACGAGGCAAACGTGACAGGTGTTGTCCTCTGCCCAAAGTGCGGGGACTTGGGGCAGTTACATATAGTCATCGCTCACGGTGGCGAATTCGCCCATTACCTAGCCCAACCCGAGATCCATCTGTTTTTCATGATGGGTCCACTGAATCTTCCGCACGAAACTACGAACAAATTGACTGATTACCGGAAGCCGATTATCCGACCGGCTCGCAAATCTTGTCTCGACTCTCAAAGTCTTCGAGTCGAGTGGTCGGATAGTTATTCCGTTCCGCGCTATTCTCCAAGCACCGGCCTGAGTCAGAAGGGCCACGCCCAACCCTCTCAGGACTAGGTGGGAAGCCTCCTCGGCTGTCATGACGTGGTGGAGACTAGTGCCTGGAGCGGTAGCAGGGCGAATCTCCCGCGATACCCTTTCATAGAGGTATGGGTGTACACGTCGATCAAAGAGAATGCATGAGCGCGAGGCGAGTTGGTCGCCCGCGATGCTCTCGAAAAACGCTAATTCGTCCTGATCTAGAAACGCTACGAAGAATGATTGATTGGAGACAGACAACGACGTGATACGCGGCGTGTCTGGCATCCCAGTCAGAAAAGCAAGATCAAGCGTGCCGTTCAAAAGTTCATGGGACAGATCGACAGCGAGTCTGCTCGTTACTTCAACTCGCAATCCTGGGAAGAGCGGAAGGTGAAGGCTCAAAAGATTCGTTACAAGATAGGGGTCAGTGTACGGTGACTTCCCAATGTGCAGCACAACCTCTGCTCGATCCGAAGCCGCTCTTGTGACGTGGACCGCTCTCTCACACTGTTCGAGTACGATCCGGGCTTCCGCCACGAAAACTTCTCCCTGTGCTGTGAGTGCAACTGCCTGTCCCAATCCACGGTTAAAGAGTTGAAGTCCGAGTTGGCCTTCTAGGTTATCGATCCGTTTAGACATGGCCGACTGCGTGAGGCCAATCTTGGTCCCGGCCCGTGTCACGTGGAGCTCTTCTGCCAATGCAACAGCCGCTCGAAACAACTTGATTTCTACCCAAGGTTCCATGGCCCACTCTCCAAACTCTGCGGTGGAGATTCTTTGCGGACGACCTATCTACTGGCCATCAAGTGTTCTCCCTATCGCAGTCAAATGTCAATCGGGTCCAGGTTTGTTGCGATCAGTGACGTGACACACGAGGCGGATATTCCTTCCTGGAATGCTGACCGGAAAAGTTTTCATTGGACGGCTCGCTGACGATTGCGGAAAACTGACACCAGCAATTTGGAGGCGTCATGGACGAGAGAACCAATCTCGAAAAGAAGCCGCCGGCCCGGGCTTTGGAGCCGAGCGACGAAAGGCTCTTAGTGGGCAGACGGGAAGCCGCCCATATGCTTTCGATCAGCCAGCGTTCACTCGACTACCTTGTGGCAGGCAAAGAGTTGACTGCGCGTCGTATCGGTTCGAGAGTGCTCATATCTATCGCCGAACTTCGACGTTATGCTCGCTCCGACCATCCGCAACGCATTGCTTCTTAGTCGCTTCTTGGAATGAAGAGCGTGCACAGGCCTTAGAGTCCACTCACGGCAGCGTGCAGCGACTTCTCTCCCAAGTGAGCGTAACGCGCGCTCATCTGAATTGTCTTGTGACCGGCGAGTTGCTGAATGACTTTCAAGTTCTCTCCGCGCATAGCTAACCGGGAACAAAAAGTGTGCCGATTGTCATGCCATCGGTAGTTGGCGATCTTGGCATCCACCATCGCCGGCTTGAACCAATCCTTGGGATTCTTGATTGGGAAAACGAGGCTGTCGCGACTCGCAGACTTCGCTCGTCGCGTGAACTCCTCCATTGCGTCCATTACGGAATCGTTCATCGGAATCATGCGCGGAGACCCATTCTTCGTCCGGTCCAGGTTGATCTCACGGCGGACGAAGTCGATGTTCTTCCAGGTAAGCGTGTATTGCTCTGACAGCCTCATCCCCGTCCCGAGCGATATGGTGAGCTCCGGCTGGTGCTCAGGAAAACGAACGCGGATGGCGTCTCGCAGGCTCGACTCCTCCGCTTCCGTCAAGAACCTAATGCGTCCGTTATTCTCGGCTCGCTGTCGGATCAGCCGCGCCGGGTTGCTGGCGACTTTGCCGTTGCGGAGTGCCTCCCGAAAGATGAGCGAGAATAAGGCGCGGTAGCGGCTTGAGGTTGCAGGAGTCTTCGTAGCTTTTGACAGCCAAGCATCAATCTCTGCCGGCTTGATCTTGTCGGCGGGCATTTCTCCGAACTCTGCGGCGAGACGCTTGACTCTGATCTTGACGCTCCGAAAGTCCCGGTGATGCTGCTCGCTGTAGAGCAGGATCGCGTCGCAAAGAGTCTTGAACCGAACGGAGGCTTGGCGCATATTCTCCGGCATCTTGACCCCTTCGCGAATCTCGTTCTTCCGTTTGACCAGCAGGTCTTTCGCCGCTCCGTGTGTACCTACCTTCTCCCGCTTGAGCACGCCTTCGACCCGGTAGCGAATCCACCAGATGTCGCTACCCAGCTCTCGTTCCCAGACTCCTCTCACCGCTTTCCTTTGTTTTGGCATGACGTCAACCCCTGCAATGAAGGTATCAAAGTATCACCAGAAGTATCCCCGGCACTTTCGGGCGTGAAAAAGCCTCTCATGGTGAGAGGCTTTTGTGACCGTAAATTATTCATTCTTAGTGACTTATCTTGGTGCCGGGAGGGGGGGTCGAACCCCCACGAGGTTGCCCTCGGCGGATTTTGAGTCCGCCGCGTCTGCCAGTTCCGCCATCCCGGCCAAAGCCCATTCACATGCATCAAGTCCCATCCCTCCTGGACCTCCGTCGATCCATACGGAAGCATTGGTCTTTAAGCACGCGATGCATCTAGTATCGCATAGCCACAAACGTCCACACTTCACGCGCGTTCGTACGGCCACAGCCACGCGGCCCCGCGTACGCCGCTTGAGTCTCCATATTTTGCGGCCACAACCTGGGTCGAAACCTCGCCTCCAAATACGTATCGCGACAAGCGCTTCGGTAACTCCTCGTAGATGTGTCCGATCCGAGAAACGCCGCCGCCGACCACCACAATGTCTGGATCAAGCATATTGATTACCGTGGCCAGCCCACGCGCCAGCCGGTCGTAAAATCGCTCCAGCGTAGCCTTTGCTTCTACGTCTCCCGAATCGAGTGCTGCGGCAATTTCTCTCGTGGTCAGCGCCCTTCCGGTCACGTTCGTGTGGTCCAGCGCAATGCCAGTCCCCGACACCCACATCTCCAGACATCCCCTCTTTCCGCAGTAGCACGAAGGGCCCGGACTTTCTTCCGGCCGCGGCCAAGGCAGTGGATTGTGCCCCCACTCCCCTCCCACGCCGTTTGGTCCGGCGTGCACCCGACCATCAATCGCAACGCCTCCGCCGCATCCGGTGCCGAGTATCACTCCATAAACAACGTGCTTCCCCGCGGCCGAACCATCAGTCGCCTCAGATACAGCCAGGCAGTTCGCGTCATTAGCCACGCGAACCTCCCGCGCCAACGCAGCAGCCAGATCCTGATGCAGCGCCCGCCCGTTCAGCCAGGTCGAATTCGAGTTCTTCACCAGTCCCGTGATCCTCGATATGCTCCCAGGAATTCCCGCTCCCACGGTTCCTGTTCTGCCCGTCTGCTGCTCCAGCCGGCGCACCAGGTCGACGATAGCCCCGATCGTGGCGTCGTAGTCTTCGCGTGGTGTGTCCACACGGTGTCGTGCCAGTTCCCTTCCCTGATCGTCAATCGCCAAAGCCTCAATCTTGGTACCGCCTAAATCAACACCAATCCGCATCGCAACCCTTCGTTCGTTGAACTCTAAGAGTGATTCTGCTGCAGCTCAGAAAAATCTCTAGCTGACTGCGCCTCTGCCAATTCCGTCCGGATCTAGCAAACGCGCAGATCCTGTCATTCACTGCACCTTCCCTTGAGGTCGCAGACGACCTAACTCGTTCGCGCAGGCAATCGCATTCCGAGCAGCCAGTTTCAGGTTGTCCGCTGCCATCCAAAGCCAGAACCGAGTTCCCTTTGGCTCGCCTCCGAACTCCTTTCTCACGCGAACCATAATATCTTCCTGCCCCGCAGCACTGAGATTGCTCGGTGGGTCGGACTCCGCGCTGACTACGTCGATATGCTCTCCAGCCAAAGCTTCCTCTACCCGCTCCAGCGTAGACGGTTCTTCTAATTCCACAAACATCGAGAGCACATGTCCGTGAAAGACCGGTGCCTGCACCAGCTGTAGCGCCATCGGAGGAAGCACGTCCGCGCTCAACAACGCATAGTGCCGCCGAATGCGCTCCTCGGTCTCGGCCAGTTTCACCTTGGCTGCGTCCCCCAGCGACGGCAGCAGATTGAACGACACCTGCGCATCGTATTGCTCCTTCGGCAGCGGCTGGAACGAAAGCAAATTTACCGTCTGCTGATGCAGTTCGTCCATTGCGACGCGGCCATACTCAGATGCTGGCTCCATCACAGTCGCGGCGACACTCTTCAGCTTCATCTTTGTCGTCAGCTTGCCGGCAGCTATAGCAAGCATCACCGCTGCAGGATGGGCCGGAACGACGGCCGGTGTCTTCAGATCCGGTTCACGGACAGAATAGTGTTTTACGCCGCTCAGCACGTCAAGCACCCAGGGCGCACGTACCAGCACGTCCTTCTCCGGCTCAAGCGAATAGGTCAGGTCCACGATGCTTGCACCCGCCTGTCGCGCATGCTGCCAATACTTCCGTGTCATCGCGGCTCCGCCAACAAAGAACACGAAATCCTGCCGTTTGAAGGAGGACTCCTCCAGCTGCTGAATGAACGAGACCTCATCGGCTGCCGTGGCCATCTGCCCCGCGGCATCTTCCTCACCCAGCAGCAGAAAATCCGACGCAGCCAGCGAAGACTCGCCCAACCCCTCGCTCAGCTCTTTTCCGGCAAGCGAAGAAGCGCCGACGATCGCAATTCGAAATATTCTATTCGTCATCTCTTCCCGTTTCCTGCCTGTCTATACCCTTGCATGCCGATTCCCTTACCTATCCGTTCCCTACTCTTCGTCGTCACTGCCCCGGTCCACCGCTTGAGAGGCTTCGGTCTTTTATCGTGTCTAACTTGGAGGCAATGCCGAGGAATGCCGCCGCTCTCGGCTCCACGAATACGCCAACCGCGCCACGACGCCCGAAACCAGATAAGCCATTGCAAGAATGATCAACATGTACTGGTGAAACAGCGCAATCAGCGCCCCAACGACTCCAATCACCGCTACCAGCTGGAACGGATGCCGGCCACCCGTCGTGATTTCCTTCGCGCTCCAGAAACGCCAGTTGCTCACCATCAGAAAGCTCGTAATCAACAACAGGCAAAGCCACACAGCGGCTATCCAGGGGTTATCGATCGGCGATCCCTTCTGAAAATGAATCACAGAACTGATCACCCCGGCGCCTGCAGGAATTGGCATGCCCACAAAATATTTCTTGCCTGGGCGGCCAGGATTGCGCGGCTGCGGATTCGTGCTGATATTGAATCTCGCCAGACGTGTAGCACCGCAGATCAGAAAAATGAAGCACACAAATACGCCGGCATGTACGATCTGGTCCCGCAACTGTGCATGCTGCATCAGCGGAAGCATGCGAAATCCCCAAATGTATGCGAGCAGACTTGGAGCGACCCCAAACGTAATTACGTCCGCAAGCGAATCCAGCTCCCGCCCAAAATCACTCGCCGTATTTGTCATTCGCGCAATAATGCCGTCCAGCCCGTCGAAGAGGACAGCAATGCCAAGCGCAAGCGCCGCCTTGTCGAAGTGGCCCTGGTCCGCAACCGAACCCTGGATGCTTTGCGTGATCGCATAATATCCCGCAGCCATGTTGCCTGCCGTAAACAGCGAAGGCAGCACATACATCCCGCGGCTCGGCTGACGCTTCACTTTGCTGCCAACCACGATCTGCTCTACATTGGAACCCTCGCCTGCCATCAAGCGACCACTACCTGTGTGGCACTCGTCACACTCAGCGCGCTCGCAGGAAGCACCGCGATCACCGTCGATCCGCCTTTGACGCGCGAACCCGTCTTCACCTTCAAGTTGGCCGCCGCAGGCATCAGCACATCCACACGCGAACCGAATTTGATCAGCCCCATACGCTGTCCTCGCTCCACCCGGTCGCCTACTTTCAGCTTGCACACAATGCGCCGCGCCAGCAGTCCCGCAATCTGCTTGAAGCTCACGTCATAGCCGCCGGCATCGATCGTAATCAGTGTCTGCTCATTGTTCAGCACCGACTCGGGCTTCATCGCGTTCATGAACTCGCCCTTGCGAAACTCCGATACCTTCACTACGCCACCCACCGGCGCGCGGTTCACATGCACATCAAATACATTCAGAAAAATGCTCACCCGCAACCGGCTGCCACTGATCGTCTCTATCCACTCTGCCTCAGTCACAACTCCATCGCCGGGAGAGACAATCTGGCCGGGCTCCTGCGGGATCTGGCGATTGGGATCGCGGAAAAACCAGAGAAAAAACGCCGCGAGCACGACCGGCAACACCACCAGCCAGGTGGGCATCGCCAGAAACCACAGCGCCGCCGCCACCAGCCCAAGCCCTAAGGCATAGAAGAACCCATCTCGCACCATATTTATTGATTATAAAGGAACGTCACGTCACGACAGGACGCGGCCTTGCACCTTCTGTTCGCCGGCAAATCACATCTAAGTCGCAGTCTCAACGCCCGCGCTTCAGCAAGCCTCCAGCCGTCGCAGCCGCTCCATCTCGTCCTTGATGCTGAGCTTCAACTTCTTCAGCCGTACCTCTTCCAGTTGTTCCGGTCCGGTCAACAGAAGTTTGCCGCGCAGCGTATCCAGCCGACGCTCATACAAGCTATGTTCCCGGGCTAGCTGCTGCATACAGGCATGGTGAGAAGGAGTGGGAATATCCATAAACTTCGCAGTCTGCACGATAAGCTACCTCCGAGTACAAATAACATCTCAGCACCTGCCGGACACGCTACCACAGCCCGCGACACCGCCGCAATGGGATTACACGTCCCCCGCTAAATCGAGCCGCATCAGCAAAGCCTCGTCTTCAGGATGGTGATAGTAGCCTGCCCTGTGTCCAATCACGACAAACCCAAGCCCGCGATACAGCGCAATCGCCCCCGCACTGCCGCCCCGCACGTCCAGCTCCATATCCCGCGCTCCCATTCCCGCTGACCACGCCACCACCGCTCGACACAGCGCCCGCCCCACCCCCATCCGCCGCGACGCCGGATCCACGGCAACACTCTCCAGCTCCGCCACGCTCGTCAGAGCAATCCCAACCACCTTGCCTACCGCAAACCCAACCACCCTGCCTTCGAACTCTGCAACGAAGAAACATCGTCTCAGCATTGTGTCCTGGAAATGTTCTCCCCCCGGCTCTTCTCCACGGGCCTGGACCAGAACCGCCGCGTACTCCCCATCGGTCCAGTGCGGAGCCTCCGGTGCAGCCCGCTCCAGTCGCACCACCTCCGCAATATCCGCCACCACAGCCGCACGCACCACCGGTCCACTCAATCCGCATCCCCCGGCCGCGCAATCTCCGACACAGCGGCCTTCAGCCCAGCAGGTTTCGCAAAAATCTCCGCATCGGTCCGCCGCAGATAGTGCGCATCCAGCAATCCAGCGTCCTCAAATCTCCCCGCACTCACCCGCTCCACCGCGATCGGCAAAGCATCCGCAGCCGAAGGCTCCTCCACCACGCGCAATGCCATGCCCCGCAAAGCCTCGACCACCTTCGCCTCGCACACCACCACCAAGCCTCCGCCCGCCACCGCCTCCAGTTCCTTCTGCGTCATCAGGGTCTCTCGCACGCAGCGCACTCCGTCATATTCGCCGTAATAGAACTCACCCCGTCCGCCATCCAGCACCGCATGCACACGCCCACTACCCTCCACACAGCGAGCCAGCAGCTCCAGCCGCGAAATCGCCACAATCCGCACCCCGCTCGCCTCGCTCAAGCCCTTCGCCGCACTCACCCCAACCCGCACCCCGGTGAACGATCCCGGCCCATGCACCACCACAACCGCCGCCAACTCCACCAGCCTCCATCCCTCAGCCTCCATCAGGCGCTTCACCGCAGAGACCAGCCGTTCCGACGAGCTCCTCCCCGGCAGCATCTCCGCCGCAACCGTCTGCGGGCTCGCCTCCGTATCCGCCAAAGCCACGCTCCCCTCCCCCCCCGCCGTATGCATCATCAGAAGCCGCATCAGCCTTCCCTCTCACTGGGCGCGGCATCGTCCCCCACAATCTCCACCAGCACGCCTCCCGTACTCGCCGGATGCACAAAAAAGTACCGGTGCCCCCCCGCGCCAATCTTTACCTCATCATTCACCAGCCGAACCCCTTCCCTGCGCAGCCGCACAAACATCGCCTCAATCCCATCCACACGCAACGCAACATGGTGCAACCCTTCCCCGCGTTTCGCCACAAATCGCCCGACCGTCGAGTCCTCCTCGGTCGCCTCCAACAACTCGATCCGGCTCTCTCCCACCGGCAGCATCGCTGTCTTCACCCTCTCATGTTCCACCGTCTCCTCACTGCTCACCCTCATCCCCAGCGCCTCATAAAATCCGCGTGCCGCAGCGAGGCTCTTCACCGCCACGCCCAGATGATCCAACCGCATGGCCGCCCGCTCCACGCCACCAAAACCGCGCCGCACCCTAGGCGCCTGCTTGCTCGCCACACACCGCCGCACCGCCTCCATCAACTCCGCCACACCCTCCCCCGTCGTCGCCACCGTCCTTACCAGAGCGGACGCCTTCCCCTCCCCAAGCGTCTGCATCGCCACGATCTCCCCCTCCACCTGCTCCGCGCCCTCCCGATCTGCCTTGTTCACCACATACACATCGGCCACCTCCATCAGCCCGGCCTTCAGACTCTGCACCTCGTCTCCCATCCCCGGCACCAGCACCACCGCCGTCACATCCGCAAGCTCCACCACGTCCACCTCGTCCTGCCCCACACCCACCGTCTCTATCAAAATCGTCTGCCGCCCCGCTGCCTCCATCACCGCGCAAACATCGGCCGCCGCCCGCGTCAGCCCGCCCATCGCTCCGCGCGACGCCATGCTGCGGATATACACCCCCCCATCTCCCGCAAACCCCTGCATCCGAATCCGGTCGCCCAGCAGCGCCCCTCCCGTGTACGGACTCGAAGGGTCCACCGCCACCACACCTACTGTCTGCCCATCCGCTCGCAACCAGCGCACCATCTGGTCCACCAGCGTGCTCTTCCCCGCTCCCGGCGGTCCCGTCACTCCAATGCGCAAGGCCCTCTCACCTACCTGGCGGCAAGCCTCCACCAGCATCCGCCCCAGCACATCGCCATCCTCCACCATGGACACGGCCCGCGCCAGCGTCCGCACATCCCCAGCCCGCAACCGCGCCATCATCGGCCAGATCTCATCCCGACCCCGCACCTCTGACGCCGGCACCTCCGGCCCCGCCACTCTCGCCTCTTCGCTCACGTCAGCGATCATATCGCGCCCTTCTCTCCGCATCTCACCCCCATGCCCATCTTCCTCAGCGGCAACACATCCATCCGCATCCAGCAGCTCGAACCCGCCGCCGCCAAACCCCTTCCGGCCGTCCTCCTGCTCCATGGCGCCGGCGGCCATATCGACTTCTGGTTCGACCGCCTCGCTCCCCTGCTCTCCCGCCTCGGCATCGCCTGTTACGCCGTCCACTATTTCGACAGCACCGGCAGCACCCGCGCCGACAGCACCACCTTCACCGACGGCCACCACGTCCCCCTCTGGCTCCGCACCATCTCCGACGCCCTCACCTGGATCGCCGCACGTCCCAACATCGATCCCACCCGGATTGCCCTCATCGGCATCTCGCTCGGCGCTTTCCTCTCCATCGCCACCGCCGCACACAACCTCCTGGCCGTCGTTATCCGGGCTGTGGTCGAAATCTCCGGCGGCCTCGCTCAGCCCTACAGCTCCCGCGTCACATCGTCCTTCCCTCCCACCCTCATCCTTCATGGCGAATCCGACACCGTCGTCCCTGTCTCGCACGCCATCGAACTCAACACCCTCCTCGACCGCCTCGCCGTTCCTCACCAGATGCACCTCCTCCCCGGCGAGGGCCACTTGTTCTCCCCTGCAGCGCAGCCCCTCATCCTTGCCGCTGTCACCGAATTCCTCGCCCGTCATCTATAGCTCTACCCGCGCCGAAGTGCGTCTTTTCTCCTTCCCCGCACTCTCCGCCATCGAAACATCGAGCGTCGCGAAGCGGAATAATTCCGAATCCTCTCTTGAGATTCCTCAAGGTCCCTTGCGCTTCGCCTCTACACCAGTTCCAGATTTCGCTCTAAAATCAAACCTGTGATCCGCCATCGCTCTATCCTTTTCGGCAGCCTCGCGCTGCTGCTTGCGCTGGCCCTGCTCTGGCTAGGCTCCCGCGCCTACTCCCGCATAGACCCATCCGGCAATGCACCAGGCTCAGACCAGCCCGCTAATTCAGCAGTCACTCCGCAAGGCCCAGCCGCCAGCGCCCCCATTGCTGTCTACGCCCACAACATCATGCTTCGCAAGGGCCCCCAGTTCCGCATCTACATCACCTGGATCAGCGGCCGGATGCTGCGCACCCAGCACAGTGTCGATCCCTCGTTCGACAACCCGGAATCCTTTGTCTTTCGTATCGACAAAGGTGTCATCCACGCCAACCTCGGTGACATCGGTAACTTTCTTAGCTCCACCGCCATTCACTTTCCACTCAAAAACGTCATCGTGCGCGGCCAGGGTGATCAACTCAAGCTCACCGGCACCATGCACAAGCTGCACATGCCTCTCCCGGTCGAACTCGTCAGTACCCTCTCCGCCACTCCCGACGGCCGCATCCATCTTCACGTCGAAAAAATCAGCGTCCTCAAACTCCCTGTCAAAGCGCTCCTCAGCGGCCTGCACGTCGAGATCGACGATTTCATGGGCTCCTCTCCCATGCCCGGCGTCCAGGTTGTCGCTAATGACATCTTCTTCAACACCACCACCCTTCTTCCTCCGCCTCACATCAAAGGCCTGCTCACCAGCATCTCCATCACAAGTCCCGACCTCATCCTGATCTACGGCAATGCCCCCAACGATCAGTCCCAGCTCGCCCAGTGGCACAACTTCCTGCGCTTCAAGGGAGGAACCCTCGGCTTCGGCAACCTCACCATGCATCCCGCCGATCTCACCCTCATCGACGCCTCCAATGACCCCTGGTTCGACCTCGATTTGGTCAACTACAAAGCCCAGCTCGGCAACAGCTACAGCCGCATGACGGCAGAGTCGGGCTTCGAAATCTTCATGCCCGATTTCGACGCGCTCCATCAAAAAAAGAAATTCAATCAAAGCGTCACCCTCGACTGGCTCAAGAACCGCGCCGCCCCCCTTCCCTCCGACGTCCACGTCCAGAACAAATAACGCCGCCACCATCGTCGAAGGCCTCCCTACGCCGCTCTCCCTGCGGGGTTCGTATTGCACCGTGCCTTTCTGTTGTCATCCCCGCAGGGGATCTGCTCCTGCCTTTGCCTTTTCGGGTCCACCCGCACCCCAGATACCAGCCTGTGTTCCTCTCTGTGGCTGTCTTCCGCAATGGACTCCTGCTGCATCGCACGGCAAACACCTCAGCCGCTGAACGCCCAGCGCCTGCCACACATCTAAGCCTGTACACGGCGACCTCGGCCAAAGGACACTCCTCATGCAATACAAGACCCTCGGCGACACCGGCCTCCTCGTCTCCACACTTTGTTTCGGCACCATGACCTTCCACGGCGGATCCGGCCTCTTCAAAGCCATCGGAGCCGTCGACCAGGCAGGAGCCGACGAGCTCATCAAGGCCTCCGTCGACGCCGGCATCAACTTCTTCGACACCGCCGATGTCTACTCCGAAGGCGAAAGCGAAAAGACCCTCGGCCAGTCGCTCAAGAACCTCAACATCCCTCGCAAAGACGTCATCCTCGCCACCAAGGTCTTCGGCCGCATGGGTCCCGGACGCAACGACGTCGGTGCCCTCCCGCGGCCACATCATGGACTCCATCGACGCCAGCCTCCAACGCCTCCAGACCGATCACATCGACCTCTACCAGATGCACGGCAACGACGCCATCACGCCGGTCGAAGAAACACTGGGCGCTCGCGACACGCTTGTCCAGCAGGCAAAGTCCGTTACATCGGCGTCTCCAACTGGCAGTCCTGGAAGATAGCCAAGGCCCTCGGTATCTCTGAGTTCAAAAACCTCGCCCGCTTCGACACCCTCCAGGCCTACTACTCCATCGCCGGCCGTGACCTCGAACGAGACCTCGTGCCTCTGCTCGAAGCCGAAAAAACCGGTCTCCTCGTTTGGAGCCCGCTCGCCGGCGGCCTGCTCTCCGGCAAATACAGCCGCGGGAACCAGAAGCCCGAAAACTCCCGTCGCTCCGAGTTCGACTTCCCCTTCGTCGATAAGGAACGCACCTGGAAGATCCTCGACGCAATGGAGCCCATCGCCAAAGCTCACAGCTGCAGCCCTGCACGCATCTCGCTCGCCTGGCTGCTTACCCGGCCCGTCGTCACACCTCCATCATCATCGGTGCCAAGCGCCTCGATCAGCTTCAGGACAACCTCGCCGCCCTCGACCTCACACTGATCCCCGAGGAGATTAAGCAGCTCGACGAAGTCAGCGCCCTCCCGGCCGAATACCCCGGCTGGATGCTTCCCTTCCAAACCTCCAACCGCCTCGCCCCCACCCAGAGACAGCTACCCAAACCCGAATAGCCCAACATCGCCTCCAGCGGTCCGGTTCGCCGGAGCCCTGAAGTGGGTATTGGAGTGGTATTTGCCCCTCTGTTTATCATCCCCCGCAAGGGTCTGCCTCTTGCAATTTCCTGCCTTGCCGTATCCCCTCTTTTTGATCGGCAACCCCGCGGCGAGCCCGGTTCCCCGCAATCCCGTCTCGCTAAGCGTGCACTCCGCGCCTCAAAGTCCAAGTTAAAAGCAATAGATCGGAGACTTTGCGCAATTAGGGGGTACCTACCGCCAGCTTACCGCAAGATGCCACCGCAGCTTCCGCTCCACCGTCTTCCGCAGAACCTGCATGTACTCCAGCAGCTCCGAGAGCACCTGCTCCCCTTCAGTCCCCAACTGCTGCGGATCGGCCTCAAGCGCACTCGACAAGGCCTGCACCGTGGCCAATCCATCGGCCGGCGAATACCACTGCGGAGGAGGCAACCGGCGCAGCAACTCCTGGTCCCCCGCCCCCTCTTCAATCAGCAGCGACATCGAATTCTCATCTGCCGAAAAGAACTCGATCAGCGGCCTCACCCCAAGCCGCAGCGCCAGCCGTTCCAGCGCATCCTCATACCGGGCCAGCAAGCGCCCGTTCACAAAGATATCGAACCCAGGGTCCTCGCCCTCGACGACGATGTACATCGAAGCAGCCATTCCAAACGAGTCTACCGCGCCCGAAACCAGCGAAAAAGTATCACGGAAGTGACCCGGACCTGCGAAGCGACAACACGGACCTAGCGGAGCTCAACAGGGAGCTAGCGAAGCGACAACACCGCCTCCTGGTCCACATCCCGCAGCAGCAAAAGCGCCCCCGCGCCCACCGCCAAAAGCACCGTACCAAACACCATCCTCACATCCCATTGCGGACGCATCACCACATAGCTTTCGAGAATCGTCAGGAGCGGAATGGTAAGGAAACGCGCCGCAAAGCGCACCGGAAGCATCTCCCGCAGCAGCCAAACCAGCAGCACCACCTCCACAAGATCCACCCCCGAAGCGAACGACACCACCGAAGCTATCCCGCTCACCGCAAGCTCACCTCGAACCGCTCCGCAACCCAGCAGAAACACCGCATTCCCCAGCCCAATCACCGCAACCCCAACCGCCAGCCCAGCGCCGTGCAGCAGCCGATACAACCACACACTCGACAGCCCTACCCCTACCACCGCCGCCCCAATCAGCAAACTCATCAGCCGCCCACGCACAGTACCTGAGAAATTCAACGGAAGTAGAAGCCACAAGCCGCCAATGCCCACCAGGGCCGGAACCAGCAGCCTGCGTGCCCCGCTCGAAGCGTCGGCCACAACCATCCCCAGCACCACTACCACAGGCACCATGGCAAACAGCGCCGAACGGCTGATCTCCCCCACACTTCCCCGCGCCACTTCCGCCGTCACCACCGGAATCCCGAAGAACCCCACCCCGGCCAAAGCTACTTTCCACCACACACGCGTCACACGACTTCCTCTCACAAAGAGAAGCGCCGCTAGACCAGCTAGGGCGAACACCAGTCCCTGCTGTTCCATGACGGGCAACACGCCATCGCGCGGCACAACCCACGAGGTCGCAGAAACAATACAGAGCAGAGCAAAAAGCACCCACGCCAAAGGACGAATCCTCGGTTGGATCATCGCGTCTCACCGATCCGCCACCGCAAACAGAGATGCCGCGCACCAGCGCGGCATCTCCTTCCAGCGGTTGGAAACCTACGCGCGATTGCCGCCCCCGCCGTTTTGCGGACCCGCAGCCGAACCCGGCTTGCGCCCGCCCCGGCGACGTCTGCCGCCCGGACGCCGCTGTCCTCCGGGTCCATTCGCCCCAGCACCGGCAGTCGCCTGCACCGGCACGGCACCTTCAGCACGGTTGAAGTTAGGCTCATCGGTTGCGTCCTCGCCGTCATCCTCGAAGTCCTCACCGTCTTCCTCCACCGCACTCTGCTCCTCAGCATGGGCATGATCAGCGTGGGCCGGAGGCTCCTGGCTCGAACCTTCCGCCCCCACCTGCCCAGATTCGGGCAGACCAAGCTTCGCACGCTGTTCCCGAAGAACAGCCTTCCGCGAGAGCTTGATCCGGTTGCCTTCGATCGCCAGCACCTTCACCAGAATCTGATCTCCCTCGCGAAGCTCATCCTTGACCTCTTTAACCCGATGTTCCGCGATCTCGGAGACGTGTAGCAGGCCATCCGTTCCTGGGAAGATCTCGACGAATGCGCCGAACTCCGCCAGACGAACTACTTTACCGAGGTAGATCTTGCCGATCTCCGGTACCGCGGTGAGATCAGTAATCATCTGGATCGCACGTGCCAGACCGTCGGCGTCGCTCGAAGCAACATTCACCCGGCCCGTGTCGTCGACATCGATCTTCACGCCGGTCGCGTCAATAATGCCGCGGATCACCTTACCGCCAGGTCCGATCAGGTCGCGGATCTTGTCGGTAGGAATCTGGATGGTGTGAATGCGCGGGGCGAACTGCGACTTCTCCTGATTTGCGCCCGCAATCACAGCATCCATCGCATCGAGCAGAAACAATCTCCCTTGGCGAGCCTGCTCCAGTGCCTCACGCATGATTTGGGGTGTGATGCCCATGATCTTGATGTCCATCTGCAGCGCCGTGATCCCTTTGCGGGTACCGGCGACCTTGAAGTCCATATCGCCGTAGTGATCTTCCGCACCGGCGATGTCGGACAGAACGGCGTAGTTGTCGCCTTCTTTCACCAGGCCCATAGCTACGCCGGCAACAGCTCCCTTCAGGGGAATGCCGGCCTGCATCAACGCTAGCGAAGCACCACAAACGGTGGCCATCGACGACGATCCGTTCGACTCCAGAATGTCGGAGACAACGCGGAGCGTGTAGGGCGACTCATCTTCGCCGGGCAGCACAGATTCGATGGCGCGCGAGGCAAGTGCTCCATGGCCGATCTCACGCCGTCCCACACCCGTCATGCGGCCGACTTCGCCGACCGAGAATGGCGGGAAATTGTAGTGCATCATGAAGCGACGCTTCTGCTCGCCTTCGTAGCTTTCGAGACGCTGCGCGTCATCAGTCGTTCCGAGCGTTGCACTGACCAGTGCCTGTGTCTCGCCGCGGGTGAACAGCGCCGAACCGTGAACCCGCGGGAGCACGCCGACCTCGATGCTGATGTCGCGGATCTTGTCAAAGGCGCGGTGGTCGGGGCGGATGCGCTCATTGAGGACTTGGTCGCGGAAGATCTTTTCGCGCAGGAGCTCGTAGTATTTGCTGAGCTTCTTTGCCGCCGCCGCATCGCCTTCCGGAAGCTCTTTCTTGAGCTCTTCCTTTATTGCCTTGACAAGCGCGTAGCTTTCGAACTTCGGGTGCTTATTGGTATCGAGTGCATCCTTCAGACGGTCGCCGACCTTGGCAGTCAATCCATCAAGATAGGCATGGTCAATCTCGATGGCATCAACCTTACGTTTCGGCTTGCCAGCACGGCTGACAAGATCTTCGATCGCGGCGCAGATCTTCTTAATCTGCTCGTGACCGAACTCGATAGCATCGACAACGCGACTTTCGGCAATTTCTTTCGCGCCCGACTCGATCATCACAATGCCGTCCTTGGTGCCGACGACCATGATGTTCAACTGGCTTTGCGCTCGCTCAGCGTATGTAGGATTGACGACGAACTGGTCATCAACCAGGCCAACCCGCACTGCTCCAACCGGCCCATGGAACGGAATGTCGCTGAGCGCAAGCGCGCAACTCGCGCCGTTGATTCCGAGCACATCGGGATCGTTCTCCTTGTCCGCAGAGTAGACGAACGCGACGACCTGAGTCTCATTGCGAAACGCCTCGGGAAACAGAGGACGTATAGGACGATCGATCTGACGGCTCGTCAGGATTTCCTTTTCGCTGGGGCGCCCTTCACGCTTGATAAAGCCCCCGGGAATTCGTCCGCCAGCATAGGTGAACTCACGATACTCAACGGTAAGGGGAAAGAAATCGATGCCTTCCTTGGGGTCGGGTGAGGAGACCGCGGTGGCTAGAACGACGTTGTCACCGCTCGAGGTCAGCGCAGCGCCCGGGGCCTGCTTGGCCATACGGCCCGTTTCGAACTTAATATGCTTGCCGCCGGCAAGCTCGACTGTCACATCTTGTTTCATGTTGCCTCTCTTCTCTTTTTCATTCAGGTAAGTCTTGGGTCCGAGTCATCCGTTCAACGGGCGCGAAAAAGCGCAGCTCGCACAGACAGCTAAGAAGCTGCCCGCTGGCTGCACTGGGGTAAATGGCGTGCCGAACGAGATCCGCCGAAGCGGACGACCAGGATAAAACGTCCCGAAGCCCCCATCGTCAGCAACTCCGGCGACAAGGTCTTGCGCGACCTTGCACGAAGTTTGCAGCCGAATGAGGGCGGGCCGTGTATTCTCCCATGATGTGGAAGGTGTCTCCGAAATAGTGCGTTACTTGCGGATTCCGAGTTTGCCGATGACCTCGCGATAGCGGTCCGCGTCACACTTCTTCAGATAGTCAAGCAAGCGTCGGCGCTTGCTCACAAGCATGAGCAGTCCACGGCGCGATCCGTGGTCTTTCTTGTGCGCCTTGAAGTGTTCCGTCAATTCGCCAATACGTTCACTCAAAATGGCGATCTGGACCTCTGGACTCCCGGTGTCTGAGTCATGCGTACGGAACTTTGCAATAATGTCTGTCTTTTTAGCGGATGCCAGCACAGCTGTTTCTACTCCTAATCTTTCCAGTCCAGTCTTAGTGTCTGCATAAGGATAGCACTCCGCAGCCGAGCGCCGCAATTGCAGCACCCGGAATCTGCACGGGGATTGCTGACGTTCATGCGATATGAGTTTTCAGGAATGCGAGTGTTCGTTCTCGAGCCAAAGCCGCCGACGCCGGATGATACGTAGAGGCGATGTCGCGGTTAAAAGCGTGCCCTGCCCCTTCATAGACGAAGATCTCCACCTCAGGGTGTGCCGCTCGAACGGCTTCCATCTGATCGAGCCCGATATGCGTGTCTTCAGTTCCGAAGTGGAGCATCACCGGACAGCTCGGCTCCTCGGAGGCAACGGCCCCGATGCCGCCCGGATAATACCCCACGCAACAGGAAGGCTGCATCTTCAGATCTTCTCCCCGGGTCGCCGTTAGCCAGCTCATAAGACCACCAAAGCAAAAGCCCACAACCCCAATCCCTTTTCCGAGAAAGGTGACGGCTTCGTACGCTGCAGCAACGTCCAGGATCGCCGTTTCGGGGTTGAGCTTCCCATAAAGGTCGAAGGCTCGCTTCTGATCTTCGCCTTCATAGTTCAGCTGAAGACCACGCTCAAACCGATCGAACAAAGCGGGTGCAACAACCACAAACCCGTCTCTCGCGTAACCGTCAGCCACACTGCGGATGTGTTCATTGAGTCCGTAGATCTCCTGGATCAGGACGATGGCTCCCACCGGCTCCTCACCAGGCTTTGCCATGTACGCGTCCAGTTCGTGTCCGTCTTGCGCTTTTAACCTGATCCATTCGCTCATACAGACATCATAACCAATGGGCGATTGCTTCCCTGCTGAAGCTGACGACCCACTCTCCGTCGCAACCAAAATTTTCGATCAGATCGAAATGCGCCTTCAGGAACCACCCTTTTTCTCATCAGCGTAGTCTCTGATCTCTCGCGTCCAACGTAGAAACCGGAACACCTGCTTTTTTTCTTTCCACAGCAACGTCAGGAAATCTTTCGCCCGCACCGTATCGGCGGCTTGGCCGGAATACGTCTCCAACCTCCAACGCAAGTAGGCGCTCTTCCAGGGCCGCAGCCTGTTCCCGCGTGTCGCATTCCAGAGAAACGTCAGATCGTCGAGCATAGACTGAACCGGCTTCAGTATAGCCATCGAGGTCTTTGCACGAACGATCTTGCCTGCACTCGAAGAAAACTTACCGCATTTTGTCGAACAGGTCCTGGCTGCTTGCGAGTGCGCTTATCACGCTAAGCAAAGCCCGGTGCTGGGTTTCGGCCGAGGATAATTGGCTTGCAATCTTTGCAGGATCGGCAGAAACCAGCTCGCCCTGCGCAACCGTCAGATCGGCTTCCTGCGTCTGGATATAGGAACTGGTCGACTGAAGCCTGTTCAAGGAGCTGTCCAGGGTGGCGCGTTGAGTCGACATTTGGCCCAGGGACGCGGTCAGCGCGGAGGTGTCCGCCGTTAATGTGGAACTCACCGGCGCGCCACTCGAGAAATCGGCGATCAGGTTCGTGAGCGCTCCAAACACCCCCGAGCTGCCAGAGCCAAAGAGAGAAGATCCCGGCAAATTGGTCTGAATCGGTTGTCCGCTCGGCGTTCGGATGTACTGAATACTCGAATCCCCCGCATACGTCACCGTTGCGGGAGACGAGGAGGTGTTTAACGTAAATGGCTGAACCGATCCCTGACTTCCGGCAAATAGGTGTTGACCCTGATAGCTGGTATTGGCAAGGGAAAGTACCTGGTCACGGATGCCGCTCAGCTGCTGCGCAATGGCTGCTTCGTTGTTCGCGTTGACCGTACCGCTGTTGCCTCCCACTGCAATCGAGATCGCAGAGGTAAGCTGGGTGACAACCTCGGCCAGTGTCGAGTCCGCCACCTGCATTGCTGACGCCTCGCCCGACGCGGTCTGAATAAACGTATCGTCCTTCGCGATTGAGCTTGCCAGCAGCGCGCTCTGGCCCGCAGCGACCGGGTCATCCTGCAACGAGGTCAGACGCAGACCGCTGGACAGCTGCGAGGCAAGCGTATTTTCAACATTGCTCGAAGCGTCCAGCGACGCAGTCAAAGTATTCAAGTACTGTGGATCGACTCGCATGGCCTGCTCCTGATTGCAACTCTAAGAAGATGTGCGCCCGTTCCCTGTGCTAATTTACGGCCGTCTCCACGCCGAGATTGATCGCGCTCGCCATGATCGAATTGGCGATCGTGAAGAGCTGCGAAGCTGCCTGGTACGAACGCTGATATTGGGTAAGATTGGCCGCCTCTTGATCCAGTGACACACCGGACAAAGAGTTCCTCTGCGACGAAAGCTGGGCAAGCGTCGCCTGTTGAGCCCCGTTGTTCGTTGCTGCAGAGGATGCATCGCTCCCTACCTGGGAGAGAAACGAAGCGACAAATGAGGCTGCAGTTTGAGATCCAACCACTACAGAATCCTGGATGTTGGCAAGCGCAAGAGCGTTCGTATTACCTGCCGAGCCTTGTCCCACACCCGCCGCTGCAACGGCTGCCGAACTGGTTGCGGAAACCTGAATCGAAGCCGCTGCACCGCTCGCCCCCGTCGCGAAGCTGAACAGAGCTGCGCCCGGATTACCGTTGCCGTCAACGCCTGCTTGATTGACCGCGTTCACCTGGCTTCCGATTCCGTAGGCGAGCTTGTCCAGTGCATTGGTGTACGAAGGTAGCTGCTGATCCCTGGCCTGAAGCACACCACCAAGGTCTCCGCCGGACAAGCTCGCGGTAATATTCTGCCCCCCGACCCCTCCAATGACCTGGGTTGCGCCTCCGACTTGGGTCGCGTTCAACGCGAAAGACTGATTCCCGCTGACCAGGAGTGCTCCGTTGGTCGTCGTCAGCGTAATTCCATTTCCCTCAGTGGCAATTTGATCGAGACCCACAAGCTGCGACAGCTGCGTGATCGCCTGCTGCCTCTGGTCTTCGAGTGTGCCAGCATCGGAAGTTGGACTGGAGCCGGTGATCTGCTGGTTCAGCGAAGCGATCGTGGTGGTAAGTGAATTAATTTGACCTGCATCGCTGACCACCTGCTGATTCAGGCTTGATGCAATGTCGGAAAGTTGATTGGAAGCCGAGTTGAAGGTAGCAGCCAGGCCGGTGGCGGTCGAAAGAACGTTCTGCCTGATCGCAGGAGAAGAAGGATTCCCGGTGAGTGCCGTCAGGGAGCTGAAGAAAGAATTGATGGAAGAGCCCAACGCGGTCGACGCAGCGGATGCAGAGGAGGATTGCAGTCCGAAGATGTTTTCTACCTGCTGCAACGCGGATTGCAGCGCACCGGCTTGTGACTGGACCTGGGTCTGCTGTTGCACCCGCTGCTCAAGCACACGATCTCTCTGCGACCGCTCCGTAGCAGTCACGCCCGCGCCATAGGTGTCCCCGTTCAGGGTCACGGCATCGAACGATTCGAAGTTTACAACCTGCCGTGTGTATCCCGCCGTATTCTGATTCGCAACGTTGTTCGCAGTGACATTCAGCGCCTCCTGGTTTGCCGTGAGCGCCTGTCGAGCGATGTCCATCACCGATGCTATCGAACCCATGAGATCCCCGCGTTCCTGCTATGTAGTTGCTTGAGCGTGTTGAGATTGGCACCACAGTTGTGCAGAAATATCCCGAGCAGGCCGATCTTCTCCAGAATCCGGCGCGTGCTTTCTCCCTCCAGCTTCAATTCGCATTCTGCGACCTGAGAAAGCTGGCACTCCAATCGCTCCAGGCTGGTGAGATCAAACGTCTCAAGCGCAACAATTGCGTCGCTGAGAATCGCTTCCATCATTCGGCCGTCGTTCATGGCTTTTCCAGCATCGACTGCAGCAGCTTTGCAGCCACTTCTGTCGAGGACACGTTGTACTGTCCCGCGGCGATTGCCTGCTGGAGTGCGGCCACCTTTTCGGACCGCACATCCGAGCTTGCTAGGGCCTGGCCGACCAACCCTCCGATTGTGCTGAAACTTGCCTGATCCTGCCCAGCAACGCTGGCCGCGTGCGCTCCGGATCCTTCTTTCAATTCCTTTGGTTGAGCCGGCGCAGCCGCTTCCGATGCTTTGAGCGGACCAATCTGCTGCTGCGGACCTCCGATTCCTATCTCATAACTCATGAAGACCCTCCGTCTACATCATCTATCGGCGTGGCATCTAAAAACTTTAGTTTCTTCTGATCTATTTCGGGACCGTTCTCTGGTGCTCGAGAGTAACCTGCGCCACCACCTGTTTTGCAATCCCGAAGCCTCCTCCCTGGGCTATCGCTTTGGCCACGGCCTCGGTTCCGAAGCTCCTTATGGTATCGAAAGAGCCATCGCTTCCGGCGCTGTCGCCTCCCCAGCTGTTCTCACTACTTTGCATCGGTTTCAACAACTCCTGCAACATGGACGCTTCAAACTGCTGCGCCGCATCTACCAGCTTCGATTTCTGCCTCTGATCCGCCTGCTCAAGCTGGACCGGCATCTCGGATGTAATCTTCATAGCACCTCAATCTCGGCTTCGAGCGCGCCTGCGGACTTCATGGCCTGCAGAATGGAAATCACGTCACGCGCCGTCGCCCCGATCACCTGCAGACTGCGCACAAGATCATCCACCGTTGCGCCTTGCTTCAGTTCAATGCGATTGGCGGGTTTATCCTGCGCATCGACCCTGGTTTGCTGAACGACCTGGGTGGTGCCCCCCGAAAACCCGTTCGGCTGCGAGACCTGAAAGTCGCTGACCACATTCACCGTCAAGCCACCATGCAGGATCGATACCGGCTGCAAGACCACAGTTCCTCCGATGACGACTGTGCCTGTCCGCTCGTTGACGATCACCTTCGCTCTCGGGAAGACGGGTACTTCGGTTGATTCCACCTGCGCAAGCAACGCCGGGACCTCTTCTCCGGCCGCGACGGTGAGGTCGATTCGTCGGCTGTCGACAACATGGGCTGCCGAACGTCCCAACACTTGGTTGATAGCTTGCGCCATTGCTTCTGCGCTCCGAAAGTCGGCATCGTTCAACAACAGCGACAGGTGACTCTTGTCGGCAAGTTCAAGAGGAACTCCGCGCTCTACGATCGCCCCGGATGGTACGCGCGCGGTGTTGGGGTGGTTGAACTGCTTGACATTTCCATTGACGCTGATCGAGTAGCCTCCCACAACCAGGGCACCCTGTGCCTGCGCATAGATCTTGCCGTCCGCCCCATAGAGCGGCGTCATCAGCAGTAAACCGCCTTCAAGGCTCCGCGCATCGCCTGCGGAGGAGACCGTGATATCGAGCTTCGTGCCGGGCCGCGCAAAAGGCGGCAAAGTAGCAGAGACGAAGACTGCAGCGAGATTCTGCACGCGAATGGCAGAAGCAGGAACGCTGACTCCCATACGAAGCAAAGTCGAAGCCAGCGTCTGCGCAGGAAACGTGGTCTGCTGACTGTCTCCGGTTCCCTGCAGCCCTACAACGATTCCATAACCCACCAGCTGATTGTCCCGGATGCCTTCAATCGAGGCGATGTCTTTGACCCGCGCCTCTCTTGGATGTGCCGTGGAGTCCGCAGCCGAAGCGTACCCGGCCGTCCCCCAGACCAGCGAGATCACAACCGCAAGAGGGAGACCAAAGCGCATCGCCGCTTTCTCACTTCCGTCTGGCAAGATATTCGAGATGTGTTTCCAAACAGACATAGCGGTTTCCTAAAAGATCAGGATGCTTTCCAGCAGCCTGACCAGCGCGTTCTGACGGTGGGTGAAGTCGTTCACGATGCCTTTGCCGCGCACCTCAAGCTCAAGACTGGAGATAGCTGTCGAAAGCACCTGGTTTTGTTGCGAGATATCTTCCGGTCTGACAAGGCCGTGAAGAATGATCGTTTGAGTTTGCTGGCTGAACTCAACCTGCCTGGCCGCTTCGATCACAAGCATCCCATTCGGAAGCACTTCAATCACCTGTCCGCCGAAGGTCGTACTCAAGCTTGAATTGGTTGCGCTGGTGCCCTGCGCGTTGAGAGCCGACTGGGAGTTCTGCGTGATCAGATTCTGCAATGCATTACCCGCATGAAGCTTGCCGATCAACCCCGATATGCCGGAGTTCGCGCTCGATGCTCGCGAGTTCTTGACGGTACCATCGGTCGAAGCGGCGAGACTCTCCAAAACCACCACTTGGATCAGATCGTGTGGCCGCCTGGCCCGATCATCCGTGTTCATGCGCGTCAGGAGTCCTGCGTCGGTCCAGATCGCTCCGGGCGTCGCCTGGACGTTGGAGCTCTCCGTGCGTACCCGTTCAAGGTAGGACGATAACGAGACCTCCGCTACATTCGGTTTGGGATCGATCAACTTGTGCAGCGTTTTTGTTTGCGCAGACAAGCCAGGCCCAGCCCCAAAGACGAGGCATGCTGAGAGGAAAGCAAAGGCATAGGAACTCCGTCCCGGGCACCAGATGCAGTTCGCATAAGCAGCCTTGCCATAGGAGACCCATGTCGTCGCAACCTGGCCCGACTCGATTTGCTTGCTTCCGGGTCTAGCGCGTCCCATCATGGCTGCATCTCCACGTCGGCCGGACCTGTGACGACGGCCGTAAGCTCTTCCCGGGTGAATGGATTGTCTGTGTTCCGGCTGACCACACGCACGCGCACGGTTTTGCCCAGCCCCCCGTTGTCCTCTGCCACTGCCGCAACTTCGATGTGCACAAAGGCCTCGTGACGTCGCAGGCGGACCGTATCCCCGGCATGCACAACAATGGGCGACCGCAGATCGTTTGCATATGCCTTCGGAACCGAAACTGCAGCCGCACCGGAAAATGGAAACGCAACCGCAGACCACTCCGGATGATCACAACGTGCGATCACAGCCCAGTTACGCCCGAGCAGACGATCCTGCCGCACCCCGATCACCTGGTAGCTGCTCTGTTCTCCGGCACCGGCGAGGTGCCCTGAAGATCCCTCCAGAGCAGCCTGTGGACTCGCATAGCACGCTGCGAAACCGGCACCTGGAAGCACTGCCGCATGCAGCAGTACAGCCAAAACAAATTGCAGGCCGGCAAGGTTTCTCGCCCAATTTTTCCGCATGCCAAGTCTCCTAGCGAACCAATCCGTTGATCTGGGAATACATGTCATCGGCCACGTGAATCACCTTGGAATTGCTTTCATACGCCCGCTGCGCCAGAACCATCTGCACGAATTCAGCCACAACGTCCACGTTCGAGTTCTCCAGATAGCCTTGCTGCAGCGTTCCCATCCCGCTATTTCCGCCCGGTGTGTCGGTGATGGCATTGCCGGAAGAGGCTGTCTGCTGGAGAAGATTGCCGCCAACCGAATCCAGGCCGCCAGGATTGACGAAGGTCGCAAGCTGAATCACGCCAAGCTGCGCGGGATTGGTCTGGCCCGGGATAGTTGCAGTCACGACGCCATACTGCGAGATGGCCACCGAAGTGGCGTTTGAGGGAATGGTAATTGCCGGCAGGATCGTGTCCCCGTTTGTCGTCACCAGGGTCCCCTGGTTGTTCGGATGGAAGTTGCCCGCCCTGGTATAGGCGGTGGTGCCGTCCGGCCGGGAGACCTGAAAAAAGCCCGCTCCCTGAATGGCAAGGTCGAGCTGCCCCTTGGTTTCGTTGAAATCGCCTTGCGTCATGATGACTTCGCTGGCTGCGGATTTTGTTCCCAGGCCAACCTGCAGTCCGGCCGCGGTCGTCTGCTGGGTCTCGGCAGAGCCTGGAGTGATCAGGTTCTGGTAGATCATGTCTTCGAACTGCACTTGCCGCTGATGGAAGCCTGTGGTTCCGGAGTTGGCAAGGTTATTGGCAATCGTATCCAGGTTCGTCTGCTGGGCGCTCATGCCACTGGCAGCGGTATATAACGCACGAATCATTTTGTTCTCCTCTTTTCAGTGCTGACGCCAAACAGTGCTGACGCCAAATCAAACACCGCCATCGACCTCAGACGCGAGGCAGATCTTCCGACGCTGTCTTGTCAAAGTCGTTGTTGAAGACGCTGAGCGCCTTCTGCATCATCTCTGCCTGCCGCTGTACCAGAACCAGCTGCATCGTGCCGTGAATCGCATCTTCATTGGCCCCTTCGACCGAACCCTGCTGGACGACCGCGCCAGCCGCTATCGGCGTCGCACCATCGACCGAAAATCGATTGTTTCCCTCCGCCGTAAGGGCCGATTTGTCCGCGAAATCGAACAGTCCGACCTTGCCTACGATCGCGCTCCCGTCCGCGTTCGATACCGAGATGCTCCCGTCGGCAGAGACATCGATCTTGCCCGTCGGGATGGTGATGCTCTTCTGGTTCTGATCCAGCACAGGTTCCCCATGCGCGGTCTGAAGCACTCCGGTCGAGGAGCGGGAAAAGCCACCATCCCGCGTGTAGCGCATTCCCTGTGCGGTCTTGATCGCAAAGAACCCTTGTCCTTCGAGCGCCAGATCCAGCGGATTGCCAGTCGCCTTCAGTTCGCCTTGCCCAAGATCGAGCCGATTGCCTCCAAGCACACCGAACCCGTTGACCGACTGCCCGACCTGCGATGCGGTATCCGGGTTCTGATCGATTCCGCCCGCCAGAATCCCGCTGAAATAATCTCGCTCGGCGCGAAAGCCTGTGGTCCCCGCATTCGCCAGATTATTGGCCGCTGTATCGAGCGCCTGAGTCCTTGCCAGCAGTCCCGTGTATGCCGCGTATAGTCCGCTATCCATGCCAACGGCTTATGCAGTTGCATGGCCGAAGTGCAGAACCGGTGCGTTAGAAGACCCTAAGACACCCCTCCCTATCAAGTTTTCCGCAGACCAACCGATAGAGTGTCTAGACCAAAAAGCAAGGCCCCGGGAGGATTGGTTGCGAGCTTTAATTATTGATGATTCGGCCGTAATGAGGAAGGTAATCGAACGTGCCCTGCGGCAGGCAGGCCTTGAGCTCACCGAGGTCTTGCAAGCCTCCAACGGCGAAGAGGCTCTGCAGACGCTTCGAGACAATCAGAGCAGCTCCGGCACTCTTGCTTTGATTCTGAGTGACATCAACATGCCTGTTATGGACGGCCTGCAGTTCCTTGAAAACCGCCAGAAAGAATGTCTGGCCGAAGGCGTTCCCGTCGTCATGATCACAACCGAAGGTAACGAGGCCTTTGTCATACGCGCGATCGCAGCCGGGGCCCAGGGCTACATCTGCAAACCGTTTACCGCGGAGCAGGTCAAGGTCCGCGTCTTACCACTTCTGCGAGTGGCTTAGCTGCGCTGTCCGCTCGATCATGACGATGCCGTACCAACAGGAACAGGGGAGAGGATCACAGTGGCTAACGTGCAGGATGATGCAGTGACTCGGCTGGACTCAGCGGTTTCCGAAGTATTCGAGACGATGCTGGAGCGCAGCTGCGATCCCCTGGAAGGCGACGTGGACACCGTCGAAGGACGCATCGTCGCCAGAATCCAGTTCACCGGCGCCGTGGCTGGCGAATGCCTCCTCTACGCCAGCCAGGCGACCGCCTCGGTGACCGCAGAAGCCCTTCTCGGCACACCTTCCGAACCCCATGACCCCATGGTCGATGACGCCATCGGCGAACTTTGCAACATGATCGCCGGCGGTTGGAAGAGCAAGCTGAACTCTCCCGAAGCCGCTTGCCTGATCTCCGTTCCCGCCGTTACCCGGGAAAGCCTCGATGGATACCAGGCTCCCTTTGCCACTAGATTCAGCCGCAACTATTCCTTCCAGGGGAATGTCTTCGGAGTCGTCCTCGCATTTTAACCGCGCCTCCAAAAGGAAATGCCCTGCCTTTGTCTCTCCACAAAGGCAGGGCCGAAACTTCTTTCACTTCTTATAAATCAACGTCTTTGATTCACGTCCCGATATTCACGTCGGCCTGCATATCTACCGGACCACAGACTGAAACAACGGCGAGGTGAGCAGGCTGGCAAACTGGCTGTCCGAAGAGGAGTAATCCACAGTCACCGTTCCCCCGTTCGAGTCGATCGTCGTCTCGTCCAGCGCAGACTTTTCCAAAGGCGAACCCGAAGTCTTCTTCATGATCGAAACCCCCTTCATCAGGGTCGCTGCCGTCGCCGCGGTCAGCGTATCCGACATCACGACGGCCATATCGAACTTCACGCCATTCTGAAAGTCCATCGTGTAGCGGCTGCTCTTCATCCGGTTGCGCACCGTATCGTAGTCCGCCAGCTGAGACGCATCTCCCAGAACACCTTTCATCATCGTCTGCGTGCCTTTCGCGTCCAGCAGGCTCCAGACCGCTTTCGAATCGACCGAGGTCATCTCGTTGACCATATCTCCATTGGAAAGAAAGTCCGGCGCCATTCCATCGCGTGCGTCCATCGCTTCTTTCACCGCTTCCCGGTCGCCAAACACCATCGTCGTCTGGTTCAGAAAGACGACGCTCATGCCGCCCGAGCCCATCGGATAGACGCTGTTGTTGCGCAGCATAAACGGCTTCGTCTTGTTCTTCGCAAAGTTCGCCAGAATCTCCCGGGTGCGGAACTGCCCTTGCGCAATGCCCACAATACGGGTCCCTTGTCCTCCGGCATCGCGGAAAGACGCAAACGCGAGCACGTCCGCATCATGGTCGACCTTGAGCCCGGAGCTCTTCAAAGCAACCTCCAGCCGTTTCAGCTCGGGTGGAAGCACGCGGTCTTTCAAATCCATTGCCGTGGGAGAGTTCTGCATCGCGCGATAGTCCACCACGATCAGCTGCTGCACCTCTTTGGGAATCGCAGATTTGGCATCACTCGAAAGCTGTGCTGCGGGCCCAACACACGGGGACAGGATGGAGGCGACAGCGACGGCTGCGGTGACAAAGCTCTGCTTGATGATTTTCATGTTTCCCAGACTCCTTGAGCTACGGAACAACAATGTAGCGTAAACATCTCCATTGTTCCGTGAATACGCTCTCATGGCAAGACGCGCGCGAAGCAACGTTGGTTAGCGGGCTTACTACTTTGGTTGTAGCTGGCCTTCTGCCCGAGCGAACCACCACAACTGGATCGCCCCCATCAAGGCCAGGAAATCGGCGACTGGAGGCGGCGTTCCAACACCTTATCCTCCGCACGGAAACCACTTATTTGACGTACCCAGTCCGAATCGGGCTCATACGCGGCCTCGGGAATCAAGCCGATCAGTTCCGCATCCTCGATCAGCACACCGTGCCGCTGCGCAAGGTGCTGCACTGTCGCATGGACGTGGCGCATGGGTGTGATCGCGAAGTCTGTAATGTTCATACTCACCTGCGCCCGTCCATTCGCCAGTACGCCGATGGCTTTCACCCCATGCAGACCTCCGTTCGCAGCGCGGATATCGCGTGCGATCGCACGGGCCGCCGCAATGTCGGGCTGCTGCAGGTGAATGTTGTACGCAATCAGAAAGCTCCTGGCGCCGACAACGCTTGCCCCCGCGCTTGGGTGGAGTTCCGGACCGCCTATGTCCGGACGGCGTCCCGCGTCACGCCGTGCAGCATCACGCAACCCTTCGAACTGGCCCCGCCGGACATCCTCCAGTTGGACGCGATCCGGACGGGCAGCCGCCGCGCCGTAGAAATACACCGGCACCCCATGGCGGCGCCAGATCAGCAGCCCCGCCTGCCGCGCCAGAACCGCACACTCAGCCACCGACGCGCCGCTCACAGGAATAAACGGGATCACATCCGCAGCCCCGATCCGCGGATGCACGCCGCTCTGGGTCGTCAGATCGATCAGTTCGATCGCCTTACCCGCCGCCCGCACCGCCGCTTCCACAATGCCTTCCGGTGAGCCAGCCAGCGTGATCACGGACCGATTGTGCGCCCCGTCCAGCGACCAGTCGAGCAGGCGCACCCCGTCAACGCACGTTGCCGCCACAATCTGCCGGACCTTCTCCACATCCGTTCCTTCAGAAAAATTGGGAACACATTCGATAATGGATTCAGCGTTCATAGAGAGCAGACGGGCAAGAGGTAAGAATAGGGTCGGTATACCTGATCTCTGCGCCGGTAAAGATTCTCATTCTCCATACTGCACTGGCCTCGTGACGTTCTGTTGCAGTGTTCCCCCGCACGCACAAAACAGCTTTCTAGTTCCTGTTCCCAGCGCATCACTTCCACCACGTGTACCCGACCGAGAACTGCACGCTCGCGTTCACACCTGGGTTGCGGTCCCCAAGCGAGGCGCTTGAGATATGGACGCCGTTCGCGCTGAAGTCCACAGACCGGCGCGGACGCACAAAATAGTGAACCCCCACGCCGCCCTGCGGGGTGAAGTTCCATACGCTCGCGTCAGCATTTGGCCCGTCATTCTGCAAGTTGTACGGTGGCCCGCCGAACGCCGGATATTTGTGGTTGGTCCAAAGCAGACCTCCGGCCGCCTGGCCCCAGAAAGAAAAGCGCTTGGTCCCGACGACGTTCCACCTTAAGATGATCGGTGTAATCGAAGCCCCGTTGAAGGTGCCCCCTACGGTGTACGGGACGGTGCATTGCGGCGTGGTTCCCGGAGAATTGGTGCAGAACCGGCGCTCGAACTTCGGGGTGGAGGACTGCCAGAACGGAAACGCCTCAACCGCATACTCGAAGTTGCCGCGCAGCCAGCCATGGCCCAGGTTGGGTGTTAGGACCTTTCCCGCATGAACCCCCGCCATCACAAACTTGAAGCCGCCCCGTTCCTCAGTCAACCCGACACCACCCTGAAAGATGGGGCCAATCTCGAAGTGATGCGCCCCGGAAAGATCCTGCTGAAGTGGGTTGGTGTTGCTGCTGACCACAGCTTGTGCGACGCAGCTTCGCTGGGTAAGGGCAACGAGTGCCACGCTACACAGGACACACACTCCCATGCACTGCAGTTTTCTGATGATGCTTCGATTCACTCTTGGCTCCGGCGGATAGGTAGTTCAACGACACAGAAAGCTGCCGGTAATTGCGGCCACCATCGAGCTAACGACGGGGAGAAAGGGTCAGGAGAGTAGCTTCCGGAGCCTGGGTTCAGAGGCCTTAAGTTCAGGCTTTTCGGATTCAGCGGTAATCAACGGCTGGCCTGTGCGACAGCCGCCTCGTCGAAGTCGAAGTTGGAGTAGACATTTTGCGTGTCGTCCAGGTCTTCCAGCGTTTCAAGCAGCCGGATCATGGCGTTGGCCTGCGTGCCTTCGAGCTTGGTGTAGGTGGACGCAATCTTCGTCACCTCCGCGTGCTCTGGCGCAATCTTCGCGGCTTTCAGCGCTTCCGTCACCGCTTCGAAGTCTTTGGGATCGGTAAGGACCTCCCAATGTTCGCCTTCGTCGTTAAGGTCCTCGGCACCCGCGTCCAGAACGATTTCAGTCAGCTTGTCTTCACCGGCTGCCGATTTAGCAATCGTCACTACGCCTTTTTTCGTGAACATCCACGCAACCGCGCCTTCCGCGCCAAGATTGCCGCCGTTCTTGGAAAAAGCGTGTCGGATTTCACTCACCGCCCGGTTCTTGTTGTCCGTCAGCACATCGACGATCACCGCAACGCCCCCAGGGCCGTAGCCCTCATACGTGATCTCCTCGTACGAGACGCCTTCAAGCTCACCCGTGCCGCGCTGGATGGCGCGCTTGATGTTGTCCGCCGGCATGTTCTCCGCTTTGGCCGCAGCAATCGCTCCGCGCAGCCGGGGATTGCCGTCCGGATCGCCCCCTCCGCCCGTTTTTGCGGCGATCGTGATCTCCTTGATCAGGCGGGTGAAGATCTTGCCGCGTTTCGCGTCAAGCGCCCCCTTCTTGTGCTTGATGGTCGCCCATTTGGAGTGGCCGGACATGTGTTCCCTCGAGATTGATCTGTGTCAAATGCTGGGTAATGCGACCTTGCGATTTTAGCACGCGGGCTCACGGAGACGCCCGCCCCCCTGGAACCTCCGTGGGAAGCAGTAAGCCTTTCACCTGTCTACATTTAGCTGCACTTTAAAGGCCTGCCACCGACATTTGGCGCAAATGGTCATCCCCCTGAACCTGCCGTGTGTCTTTTCGGAACCACGACCCGGGAGAGCATCCGCTCTTTAAAGAGAGCCTCCCTGCGTTCCCTACGATCTCCCTGAGCGCCCAAAGCGTTCAGCGCACCCCGCCCGGCCCACAAGATTTCCACCGGCACACCCTATTAATCCCCTCCATGTCTCTAGTTCACTGTCAAGGACACGAATTCACGGACCGCGTTTTTATTCTTCATAGCGCAGTTGTTTTTGTTGTTAGGTTCTTATCGGGTCGGGAACCGGACGGCGTTCAGCGACAGTCGCTCAAACTTCCATACGCGGGTTGGATACCGATAGCTCCATGCAGCCTCGACGAGCATCCTCCGTGCTTCGCGGTTGCCGGTCTGGGTGATCCCGCCACGGCGGATCGTACCGCCGCTGGAGTGCTCGGAAGGAACCAGTCCGAGATAAC
>JALYVA010000036.1 GCA_030853485.1 Acidobacteriota bacterium | reverse complement strand
TCAGGGCATGCTGCGCGCCATCGAACGGCATTTTCAAGGCGTGGCCTGGCAGCGCTGTCAGGTGCACTTTGTGCGCAACATCCTGAACCACACGGCGGCCCGCGAGAAAACAGCCGTGCTGGCCCAGTTGAAGACCATCACGGAGGCGCCCACGCTGGTGGCTGCGCGCAAAGCCCTGGGCGAAGCCGTAGAGGCTCTGGGACGGAGAAGTCCGAAAGCGGCGGCGCTGCTCGATGCACACGGGGAAGAGATTCTGGCTACTTACCAGCTGCCCGAAGCGCATCGTAAGCGTATGCGCTCGACCAACATGCTGGAGCGCGTCAATCAGGAGATCAAACGGAGGACGCGAGTCATTCGCATCTTTCCCAATGAACAGGCGTGTGTGCGCCTGGTGAGCACGCTGATGATGGAACTCAATCAGGAGTGGATGGAACGGTTGTATCTGCGTATGGAAGAGACCCCAGCCGCCTCCGCCGAAGCGGAGAAAAACGTGGCTTAGAGAGTAATCACAGGAGATCTGAATTTACGGAAAAATTAGGGCTTGACTTTGTATTAAGCCACACAGCGAGGGTGTACAGAATTTTGTGTAAGAGGGGTTCTCCGAGAGGATAGGAGAACGAAGGAAAGAGAAGACGAAGCTGGAGGCGGCGTTAGATGAGCTGCTATCCGGGAAGAGCACGGAAGAGATCGTCGGACCGGAAGGTCTGCTGAAGCAACTGAGGAAGGCAGTGCTGGAGCGGGCGATGGGCGCCGAGCTGACGCATCATCTAGGCTATGAGAAGGGCGAACTATCCGGACGCGGCAGCGGCAACAGCCGCAACGGCCAAAGCCGGAAAAAGGTGCAGGGCGACTTCGGAGCGATAGAGGTGGCGACACCGCGGGATCGTAACGGAAGCTTTGAGCCCAAGCTTCTGCCGAAGCACGAGCGGCGATTTACTGGTTTCGATCAAAAGATTCTGTCCATGTACGCGCGTGGGATGAGCACGCGCGACATCCCGGGGCATCTGGAAGAGATTTATGCCGTCGAAGTCAGCCCGTCGCTGATCAGCGAAGTGACCGAAGCGGTGATGGAAGAGGTGCGAGCCTGGCAAAGCAGGCCGCTCGATCCGGTGTACCCGATTGTGTATCTGGACGCGCTGATTGTGAAGATGCGGCAAGAGGGGCGCGTAGAAAATCGGGCGGTCTTCGTGGCGCTCGGCGTGAACCTGGAAGGCAACAAAGAAGTACTCGGCTTATGGACCAGCGCCACCGAAGGAGCTAAGCTCTGGCTGCAGATTCTGACCGAACTGCGCAACCGTGGCGTGCAGGACATTCTGATCGCCTGCGTGGACGGACTGAAAGGATTTCCCGATGCCATTCAGGCCGTGTATCCAAAGACGCAAGTGCAGTTGTGCATCGTGCATCTGGTGCGCAACAGCCTGAACTTCGTGAACTGGAAAGAGCGCAAGGCGCTGGCATTGGACTTAAAGCAGATCTATCACGCTGCCACCGCCGAACAAGCCGAGCAGCGCCTCAGCGAATTCGAGGCCCGCTGGGATGCCAAATATTCCTCCATTGGCAGGATCTGGCGGCGGCATTGGGCCGGGGTGGCCGGGTTGTTCTCTTTTCCCGAAGAGATCCGAAAGGCGATTTACTCCACCAACGTCGTGGAATCGCTGAACATGACCTTACGCAAGGTAATTAAGACCCGCGCTTCGTTTCCCCACGAAGAATCGGCCTTGAAGCTGATTTACCTGGCCTTGCGGAACGTGTCTCAAAGATGGCGATCCGCCCCGAGCTGGCGCACGTCGCTGAATCACTTCATGCTGCTTTGGGGAGACCGGATCGAAGCTGCCCAACAGCGTCCAACTCGGTAATATGGAGCAAGCATACGACCGTTGAACCCGAGTAACAAATAATATATAGGAAAACGCCACTTACACAGAAACGAAAACACTACCTCAGTTAGCCTACGGTTAGCCGATTCAGAATGCTGGGGATGTTGTTCCCAGCGCACCGACATCCCACTAGTTGGTCTCAGCTACGAAGCCGCCGAATAGGGTTTGTCAACTCTAATCCGCCCGCAATCGCATAAAACGACACCGTGTCTAAGCTACCAAGCCACTGAGCAGGCATTGTCACGGGTAGTCTACCAACTCCCGTCTGTTGGCGAACTGCGGAGGCGCTTGCGCGCTGTGTGCGTATGAAGGGTGGATTGCCAGACCTCTCGCAATCCGGCTCCTCCCCATTGCCGACGAACCAGTTGCAGCGTTGCAGCTAACCCCCCCTCCGTTTGGTTCGCTTCCTCCTTTCTGGCCTTGGCGACCGTAACCACTTGAACTCCCTCCCGCATGGCATACCACTTCAAGCAATTGAGCAACTCCGAGGGAGCGGCAGCCCGTTGCTTGTCGGTCATATAACGCGTGGTAAACGAGAGCGAAGGTAAGCGTATCTCCTGGATTCCGTCCAGAAAGTAAGCGGCAAAGGTTCGATATTCGTGCTTGCGCCGCCGAAGCGCCCGTTTCTCCAAATTGTGGAACCAGGGCTGTAGATGATCGAGACGTTCGGCAAACAGGCTCAGCGCCGCTAGG
>JALYVA010000102.1 GCA_030853485.1 Acidobacteriota bacterium | reverse complement strand
CCCGCCCCCCCACTCCCCAAATGGCAGCTATCTGAACTCAGAAATAGCTGCGCTACACTAACAAACAATCTGGTTCAAAAGATCGGGCAGGCCAGTCGGAGAGCGAGGACTGCGTTCCCTCAATCTGAGAAGACAGCACCGCCTCCTTGCGGACGTAGGAGTAGAGGAAGAGATTCAGGTCGGGGAAGGCTGAAGTCATCCCGTCGAGCCGTCCGACCGCCTGATTCGCCTCGGCGAGGATACCCTGCAAAGAGGGCAGATCGAGCGTCTTGGCATCGGGCGGTAGAGGCGCCGGAACGAACGCCTGGACTCGTTCACCGGACATGGTGGAGGTGACGTACCGGCTGCGGCTGGCGGTCTTGGGAGGTTTGTGCATCCTTGAATAGCCTCAATCGCTATTAAAGCATAGAGGCTTATCCTTGAATAGCAGCGTTCGCTATTAAGGGTTCCTTCTCCGTCGGCAGCTATGGGGCAACGTCGGAAGTCCGACTTAAGGCGCTCGCCAACCAATTCGGAAACCGGGAGACTTGCTGAGCCACTTTCAAAATCTCGGTTCGGGGAATCTTTCCCTCAAGCTCCTTCAGCACCGTAAGAACTCGCTCCGGGCCGGCCCATACGAGCGCACGGACAATCTCTCCGGCAGGCTCCTTGGCGAGGGTGAGCTGCCAGGCGGGCACATGCTCCAAGTGGAGCACCAGCTTTCCGAGATTCAACTTCCGACTCTTGCCGGATGTCCAGTAGACCATTTGGACGGGCACCTGCGTTGTGAGTCCGAGAGCGTTCGCGGTCGTGGCTCCCGAGGGAACAATGTCTTCACCTCTTTGCGTGGATAGCGCTTCGATGAGGAGGTGGGCCGAAGGAGCGCTGCTCCCAAAACGGCTAACGACAGGCACAACGTAGATCCCTCTGCTGGCCCTAAGTAGCTTCTGCGCCCGATGGAGCCGCAAGAGCGCATTGCGGATTGCAGGCCTGGTCCCAAGATCCAAGAACATGCTGCTGGCGACTGGGGTGCCCTCGGGCAATCTACTGGCTATCGTAAGGATGTTGTCGGCCAGAGATTCCATAAGTTATTTTGCACGAATTTGAGTCTGTGGCGTGATGGGAGAAGGAATTCTCACTCTCGTCATTGGGAGTCGATTGGGAGTGCGAATCTGCGATGCAAACCGCTGAAACAACGTGCGCTTCCAGAACCTGCACACCAAAAATTCAGTTCCGTAAAACCCAACGGTCGAACCCACTGTTGGTCACAAAATGTGACAAAACCCAAAGATCGAAATTCACTCCCGATTCACTCCGAATAGCCTGTCCGATGCGTACTTTTCCGTACTTTTGAGTCGCCATTAGTGCTGTAGAGTCAACAACATACATGTTATTCAGGTCACTCATAAACCAAAGGTCTCGATTTTTGGCTATTCGGGATTGTAGGTTCAAACTGACTCACTACCTAAAGTCGGTCCACCCAAGTGGGATATACAGAAAACATTTAAAGCTTCGACTCACCGAACCCTGCTTTATCCGCTTCGAAGTTGGTTCTTGGAAGCCAAAGTCTCCTGATCGACTTCGCGATAGCATCCGAATCAAGAACAGGAGTCTGTCGAAATTTGCTGCGAGCAGAAGAAGGTCAGTGTGCTCTTGCCGCACCCATTCGATCCGGCAATAATCGTCAGGACAGGATGACTCAAGGGGCTTCGCTCTTTGATTTTTCCCGCTCTGCTCTCTCTTCTCGTATCCATTCCAGTTTGCGGCGTTCCCACTTCACGCCCTCGCGCCCATCCCTTACAAGGCTTTCAGCAAACTTCTGAATATCGAAATTCTTGGAACCGATCAGAGTATCCATACCGAAATCCTACTCCTCGTCCTCAACCTCATCCACACTTCTCCCTACCTCTAGCGGCACCACACGCATCTCCCCATTTCCCTTGTCCACCAGCAGTTGGATTCGCCCCTCCGCCGCCTCCAGCTGCTTTTTGCATGCATTCGAAAGCTGCACTCCTTCCTCGAACAGCCGCACCGACTCTTCGAGTGAAAGCTCTCCGTGCTCCAGCTTTTCCACCACACCTTCAAGCGCATTCAAGTGCTCTTCAAATGTTGCCATCACGCCACTCCTACTTCGGCGGCCAGACCAAGCACATCCGCCGCCACGCTGTACCGCCCAAACGGCGCACTCACCTGCACCCCTTGCACCATGGGACGCGCTTGCCTCAGCATCTCCTGCGCAATCTTCACGCCCTCCAGCCGCCCCGCCTCAGGAGACGCAGCCGAAGCCATACGCGCCATGATGTCTTCCGGCATACTCACCCGCAGATCGTTCTTCATAAACTCCGCATTTCTGAGACTGGTCAGCGGCCAGATCCCCGCGATCACCGGAATCCGGAACCCTTCGATCCGCCGCAAAAACTCCTCGAGCACACGCAGATCGAACACCGGCTGCGTAATTGCAAACTCCGCGCCCGCCTCTACCTTGAACGCGAACCGCCGCACTTCCTGATCCATGTCCTGCACTCCCGGGTTCGCCGCCACCGAGATCGTAAACCCCGTCGACTCGCCGATAGAGTTCTTCCCGATATCCAGCCCATAGTTCAGGTTGTGCACCACATTCACCAATCCGATCGCATCCACATCGAACACCGCCGTCGCGTTCGGATAGTTCCCCAGCTTCGGCGGATCTCCCGTCAGGCACAGGATATTCTTCAGCCCGATCGACGAAGCGCCCAGCAGATCGCTTTGAATGCTCAGCACATTTCTGTCCCGGCACGTGTAGTGCAGAATCGTCTCGATCCCCACGTGCTGCTGGATCTGCACACACAAGCTCTGCGCACTCATCCGTGCACTCGCCCGCGGCGAATCCGGCACATTGATCGCGTCCACGCCGAGCCGATGCAACAGCGCCGCGCCGTCAATCTCCTTGCTGCAATCAATTCCCTTCGGCGGAACAATCTCCACCAGCGTCACAAACTCGCCCGCCGCGACCATCGCTCCAATCTTCGACCGCTCGGCCAGGGGCGGAGGCTCCACCTTGCTTGCCGCAATCACCGCCGCGCGCCTGTCTCCTCCGCTCTCCATCACCTCCACGCCGCCGTCCATCGCGTCAAGCGCGCGCAGCGAACTCCGCATCGCGCGCGTGTAGCTCGGCGTCGTGCCGCAGCATCCGCCCACAATACTTGCGCCCGCCTTCACCAGCTTTCGCGTAAAGCTCGCCATGTACTCGGGCGACGTCAGATAGATCGTCCGCCCCTCCACCGCCCGCGGAATCCCCGCATTCGGCATAGCCGCCAAGGGCAGCGTCGTCACCGGACGCATCCTCTCAATCACGCTCAATACCGTCGCCGGCCCCGCACTGCAGTTGCATCCCACCGCGTCCGCTCCCCACTCGGTCAACTTCGCCGCCGCCACCTCGGCCGAAGCTCCATCCAGGCAGTTCCCTTCCTCATCCACCGTCATCATCACCACCACGCGAATTCCCGGAGCCACCTCGCGCGCCGCCAGTATCGCCTGCTCCGACTCCGCCAGCGACGTCATGGTCTCCACGCTCAGCAGGTCCACACCCACCCCGGGGCCACCTTCCACCAGCGCCCGGATCTGCTCCGCAAAGGCCGCTCGCGCCTCCTCGAGCGATAGCTTTCCGAGCGGTTCCAGACGCACCCCCAAAGGCCCAATCGCACCCGCAACAAACGCCTCGGTCGCCTGCTTCTCTTTGATCTCGTTCACGCAGGCCCGCGCCAGCTTCACCCCCGCCACATTGATCTCGCGGACCTTGTCCTGGAGCCCATGCATCTCCAGGCGAAACGCATTCGCGCCAAAGGTGTTGGTCTCAATAACCTCCGCGCCCGCCTGCAGATACTCTGCATGAATCTCCCGCACCAGATCCGGCTGCGAAAGATTCAGCTCGTCGTAACACCGGTTGATGAACACGCCACGCCCGTACAGCATCGTTCCCATCGCCCCATCGCACAGCACCGCGCCGCCGCCGCCAAACAGCCTGTCCGTCGCCTGGTAAGAGCCCGCACCCTCCACCCCGCTGGTCCCGCCTAACCCATCCACCATCTACGTTCTCCCGCCTGTCCTACCATCCTAAGCCAACGCGTCCGAACGCTCCAACCTCCCGGCCCCACACCCCGCTCGCAGAGCCTCTTCCAGCATGGGTCGTTTGTTATACTCGGCACATAGCCAAGGCCGCAGAAATCATGCCGCAGCGCTCAGGTTGGAGCTAGTTCAAGTTGACGATTCGAAGTGTGTTCTCCCAGTCTCTCCGCGCCCAGATCTTCTGTGGCCTTATGATCGCGTTCGCCACCGCAGCGCTTACCTCCTGCCATAGCAACAACTATCTGGCTTACAAGTTTCCGCAATACACTTACGCCAACCGTCCGGTTCCGCCCAGCCTGCTGGCGCAGCGCGTCATGGTGTCGGTCACCGCCAACGGCTCCTCGGGCAGCCTCCAGATCCTCGACGCCAAGCGCGACATCCGCAACAACATCGAAAACACCCGGTCTTCCTTTTCGGTCAGTGGCTACTCCTCCGGCTATCCCAATCTGATCCTCAACTTTCCTGCCGAGATCACCGGCTATGTCTATTCGAACGCGACCGGCGACGTCCAGATTGTCGACTACGGCAAAGAGACCGTCGTCCGGGCGGCTGGAAATTTCCCCGGCGCCACCGGCCTCGCCATCTCACCCACCTTTGGCCATCTCTACGTGGCCGAAGAGCGTACCGGTCAGCTGCTCGTTCTCGATAACCTCACCGGCAGCTCCTTCGCGCTCAACCTGCCCAATGTCTACCAGGTCGCCGTCAACCAGGGCGACACGGTCGCGCTCGCCATGGTGCGCAACTCCAACACTATCTATCGCGTCGTCAAGCTCAACAGCAGCACCGCATCGCCCGGCGCCTTTCCCACCTCCACCGCCGCAATCGCTGCAACCGGCGCCGTAGACTGCCAGCCCTTCAACAATCCCGTGTACTGCGCCGTCCCGGTCAACACCGGCACCCAGACCACCGCCTTCGACCGTCCGGTCAGCGCCTACTTCTCGCTGGACGGCAGCCTGGTCTACGTCCTCAACTGCGGCCCTGAGTGCGGAGGATCCGCCTCCAGCGTCACCACCCTTCAGCAGAGCGTGCTTGAGTTCAACAACATCCCCACCACCGTTCCCGACGCGTCCTCCTACGTCAGCCAGGTCGCCGTCCCTGGAGGCGCCACCACAGGCCTCTCCGACGGAGTCACCCTCTACGTCTCCGGCCAGCAGCGCCAGCCCGACGGCCTCTTCGCCGGAAACCTCTCCACCCTCTCGGTCGCCGCGCTCACCGCCAGCCCCTCCACCGCGCTCACCGGAACCTACTCCATCTCCGACGGCAACCACACCCGGATGCTCTTCGCCGACGACAACACTCTCTGGATCGGCTCGCAGCTTTGCGCCAGCGGCGAACGCCAGAAGACCGGGCAAAACTACAACTGCCTCACCCGCTTCGACATGGGCGCGAAGACCGCATCGGTGGTCCCCAACGTCACCCCTGGCAATCCCAACTCCGCCGTACCGTTTCCCAATACCAATCAGAACCAGTTCTACTACGGAGACCTCACCGGCCTCTGCTGGGTCGAAAGTTTCCATAAGGTCTACACCGCCTACGGAGGCCAGGTCCACGCCTTCAACACGACCGACGGCTCCGAGATCAACAACACCAACATCACAGTCCAGGGCACAGCTCTCGACGTCGCCTACCTCGACGCCTCGACGGACGGCACAAATTAGGGAGTAGGGGGTAGGGAGTAGAAAGCCAGGGTACAGGGGATAGAGTGTAAGGGGTTAGACAACACGATGCTCGAGTCCTATCGCGATCTCAAGGTCTGGCAGCGAGCCATCGAGATGACCCTCACGATCTACCGTCTCACGCAAGCCTTCCCGAAAGAAGAGCTCTTCGGCCTGACCAGTCAGACTCCGCCGCGCCGCCGTTTCGGTCGCCAGCAACATCGCAGAAGGCTATGGTCGCAACTCCAAAGGAGAATACAAACAACTCCTGGGCATCGCCCGTGGCTCGAACCTCGAACTGCAAACGCAACTGTTCATCGCAACCGAGCTGGGCTACGGCTCCCCAGAGCACCTCGTCCCCGCCGAGAGTCTCTCGAACGAAGTAGCGAAAATGCTAAACGCCATGATCGCTAAAGTCTAGAAGTGGCGGGTAGGGTGTCGAAAACTGAAATCTAACTCGCTGCGCCGCCCAAGCCACAATCCCACCACCCGCAAAACTCTAGTAAATCAATAAACTCAAATCGACATGCCTTCTACCCCCTACCCCCTACCCCCTACCCCCTCTATTCTCGCCATTGCCGCTCACCGCGATGACGTCGAACAAACCTGCGGAGGCACCCTGCTCGCCATGGCCGCCCGCGGTTATCGCACGGCCATCCTCGATCTCACCCAGGGCGAGTCCGGCACACGAGGCACCGCCGCCGAGCGTGAAGCCGAAGCCAACGAGGCCGCTCGAATCCTCCATGTCTCCCACCGCGAAGCCCTCGACCTCCCCGACGGCAACGTCGAAAACACTCTCGCCAACCGCCTCAAGGTGGCCGCCGTCCTCCGCCGCCTCCGCCCCCGCGTCGTCGTCCTGCCCTTCTGGCAAGGCCGCCACCCCGACCACTACACCGCAGCCACCCTCGGCTATGAAGCCTGTTTCATCGCGGGCCTGGCCAAGGTGACCACCCCAGGCGACCCCCTTCCGCCTCACCGTCCCTACAAAATCCTCTACGCCAGCCTCTACGCCGACGTCCGTCCCACGTTCGTCGTCGATATCACCCCGTATATGGAGCCGCGCCTCCAGTCCCTGCTCGCGTACCGGTCTCAATATGGTGCCCAGCGCGAAGGCTCCGGCCTGTTCGTCCCGGAAGAGGAGATCCGCGAGCGCACCTTCGCCTCGGCCCGCCACTACGGCCTGCTCGCCGGCGTCCGCTACGCCGAACCCTTCGTCCAGAAGGAAATCGGCCTCGTCGACGACCTCGTGCTCCTCCCGGTCCAATCCATCTAGGCCGCATTCCCGACACCTGGCCTTTGCCTTCCTTTCTTATTCATCTTTAACTTTCTTTTCCCTGTGTCAGCCGCGCAAAAAATTTCCTTTGCCAGCTTCCTCTCTGCTCCGGAACATGGGCGCATCTCCCCCCGCTGGCACATGCCGGCAAAGGCGTTGTCCCCCCTAATCCACCTCCTTCCCCAGTTACGGTTCCGCCAACCCGGTGCAGAAAAGGTAAACATGCACTATTTGGCCCCCTTACCAATCCGTTCCCCATCCTGTATCGTCCTCGGATAGAAGATGCAGGCAGCAATATGCATTTGAGGAGAGGTATTATCGTGGAAAAAAAGCTGAACGACCTTATAGACAAGGCCCTATCCCGCCGCAAGTTCATGGCAGGAGCAGGGACGTCCGCAGCCGCGGCATTGATCGTAGGCTGCAGCAACAGCAATCC
>JALYVA010000021.1 GCA_030853485.1 Acidobacteriota bacterium | reverse complement strand
GCACCCGGTGTATCGGTGGGGGAGGAGATTTCGGTTTGTGAATCTTCCACGGGGGAGGGGATTTCGGTACGTGAATCTTTGGCGGAGGGCGAGGTTTCGGTAGGTGAATCTTTGGCGGGGGGCGAGGTTTCGATAGGTGACTCTTCGAGGGGTCCGGAGGGTGTGGTGGCGGGGGCGGGGACCTGGAGAAAGGCGGGCAGAGTGTTGGTAGGCGGGTCGCTGACGAGGGGTTTGCTTTGGGAGTAGACGGTGAGTTCGGCGACGATTTCGCCGATGCTGAGGAAGAAGAAGCTGGTGCGGGTGTCGTCGAGTGTGCCCTGGTGGCGGTCCTGCTCGAGGAGGCGGAGGGCGGGGATGAGGACGCAGTCGTAGAGCTCGACGAGGGGTTTGGTGGCGAGGAAGCGGTTGACGATGGCGCGGGCTTCGTGCTGGTCCAAGGCCAGAAGGCGCTCGTAGAAGTGGGCTTCGGGAGAGAGTTCGGCGTCGGCGCCGAGCAGGGTGTGGAGGAAGGACATCTGCGGAACGTAGCGGCCGAGCACGACGATGCAGACGGTGAGCGGGGTGGAGAGGATGAGTCCCGGCCAACCCCAGAGCAGCGCCCAGAAGATGGCCATGGTGAGCAGGGCGAGGGACGAGATGCCGGTACGTGAGCTGTAGAGCCAGGGTTCGACGAAGTTGGTGGCGGAGAGCTCGAGGACAAGGAAGAGAACGATGATCAGGAGCGGGTGCCACCAGGAGGAGAAGACGGCGATGGAAAGGAAGAGCGGAAGGACGAGTCCGGTGGCGGTGCCGACGTAGGGGATGATGCGCAGGATGCCGGCGATGGCTCCCCAGAGGGTGGCGTCGGGGACGCCGATGAGGTAGAGCCCGCCGCCGAAGAGGATGCCGTAGGCGGCGTTGACCGCGAATTGCATGACGAGGTATTGGCTGATGCGTGTGGCGGCATCTTCGAGGGCTTCGGTCATGACGCTGATGCGTCCCATGCCGGCGAGCAGGAGGATGCGGTGGCGCAGGTCCTCGCGCTTCATGAGGAGGTAGATGGTGAAGACGATGACGACGGCGAAGGTGCCGATGGGGCGGAGGATGGAGAGGAGGACTTCGGCGTTGGACTGGAGCTGGCTGCGGCCGGGGTCGACGATGCGGACGGGCTGCGCCTGTTCGGGCGGGAGCTGGAGGAGGATGCCGGCGGGGTTGGGCTGGGGACGGCTGCCGAAAGTGAGATCTTCGCCGATGCCTTCGATGGCGTCGACAGCTTTTTCGAGAGACTGCTCGGCGGGAGAGTGGACGGAGGCCATGCGGTGCCGGATGCTGAGGCGGTAGGCGGGCAGGTCTTTCGCGATGCTCATGAGCTGGTGGGCGACGACGTAGCCGATGCCGAAGATGCAGGCGAAGGTGAGGACGCCGGTGAGGGCGACGGCGAGGATGCGCGGGGTGCGGAGGGCTTCGAGGCGGGTGACGGCGGGGGCGAGCAGGAAGGACAGGGTGAGGGCAAAGGCGAAGGGGATGAGGAGTTCGCGGGCGAAGTAGAGGGTGAGGACGATGATGGGAAGCAGAAGGACGGGCTGCAGAGGGGGGAAGTCGGAGCTGCGCGCGCGGGGCATTCGAACCTCGGGATGCTGGGGGTGGGATTGCCTGTGCTGCCCGGGTCAGCATACACGATGGGGTGGTGCCTGGGGATGGAGTGGGGGATTCCCTTTGTGTTGGACGACGGGAGGGTGCGGCGAAGCGGTGGATGGCGGGTGGGCGGTGATCTCATGGATTTTATTCAGGAGGGTTGGAAGATCTCGCTTCACTCGATGGCCCACATCTCAGAATCGAGATATGGACCACCCGGTTTGGCTCCTCGACTGAGGCTGCTCGGGGGCGGTCTCGTTTAATCTGCGATGGGGGAGAAGCTGTTTACTTTGCCGCTCGATTTGGGAAAGCGGTCTCGCTTCGCTCGATAACCCACATCTCAGAATCGAGATATGGGGCACCCCGGTTTTTGCTGGTTGGTGGGGCTGATGAGAGGTACAGGGGGCCTGCACTTCCTTTCAGGATGACGGGGGATAAAGGGAGCGGGAGCGGGGTTTGAGTTGTAGATTGAGGAGATGGACGTGATGATGAAGCCGGAGAGTGCGAAGGAACGGTTTGCCCTGGGCCAGCAGAAGCGTAAGCAGATGAAGCGGCTGGAGCATAAGGGTTGGAAGGTGAAGCAGCGGCGGGAGAGTCCTCTGAAGCTGCTGGAGGAGGGGACGCGGGGGCGGGTGCCCTCGCTGGTGGGGCTGAAGAATCAGTTGATGGCAGCGTCGCCGTTTGGGTATTTCCGGGGAGCGGTGCCGGTGATGGCGTACGACCTTTCGCTGGTGGGCAACACCGGGATTTACAACCAGCTCTGCGGGGATGCGCATGTTCGGAATCTGGGTGCGTTCGCGGGTGCGGATGGAAGGCTGCAGTTCGACATCAATGATTTTGATGAGACGATCGTGGCGCCATTCGAGTGGGACGTGAAGCGCATGGCGACGAGCTTGATACTGGCCGGGCGTGGGGCGGGTGCGAAGGATGGGCGTTGCGGCGAAGTGGCGGCGGTGTTTCTGGAGCGGTACCGGACGAGCATGGAGGCGTTTGCGGGGATGCCGGTGCTGGAGCTTGCGCGGTTCCAGGTGCATCGTCTGGGGAATGTGGCGCCGGTCGCGGGGATTCTTAAGATGGCGGAGCGGGCTACGCCGGTGCACACGTTGCTCGCGCTGACGAAGGTGGAGCGGAGCGAAGAGGAGGGCAAGTCTGCTGGCTTAGCGAAGAAGGCAGGTGCGAAGAAGGCTGCGGCTTCCAGGGAGCCGATGACGCGGAAAGCTGCGGCGAAGGCGGAGGCGAAGCAGGTGACCAAAGGCGAGCGTGTGTTTCGGACGCAGGCGCCGATGCTGACGCGGGTGACGGGCGCGATGGCGGACCGGGTGGTGAATTCGTTGACGACGTATGGGGAGAGCCTGCAGCCGGAGCGGAGGCATTTTCTAGCGCAGTACAGGCCGGTGGATGTGGCGTTCAAGGTGGTGGGGACGGGCTCGGTGGGTCTGCGGGACTATGTGGTGTATCTGGATGGCAATGGGCCGAGGGACCCGCTGTTTCTGCAGATCAAGGAGGAGACGGCTTCGGGGTATGCGCCGTATGTGAAGAGCTTTGGTGGGTCCAAACGCGCGGTTTCGAAGCAGCATAATGGGCGGCGGGTGGTGGATGGCGAGCGCGCGATGCAGGTGCAGTCGGACCCTTTCCTCGGGTGGACGACGATGGAAGGACGCGACTACCTGGTGCGGCAGTTGAACGATCACAAGGCTTCGATTCAGCTGGAGGATATGAAGTCGCTGGAGCTGATGGAGTATGCGGCGGTGTGCGGCGAGCTGCTGGCGCGGGGACATGCGCGGGCGGGGGATGCGGCGATGATTGCAGGGTATCTGGGGACTTCGACGCGGTTCGATGAAGCGATCAGCGCGTTTGCGTCGGCGTATGCGGACCAGACGGAGATGGATTGGAAGCAGCTGGTGCACTCGTTGAAAAAGGGGAAGTGAGGCTGTCCTGCCGGACGGGCCCACTACGCGTGGGGCGGTCACTTCGTGACTTGTATACCCCTTCGGTGGGCGCTCCCGTTGGTCGCGAGTGAAGGATGTTCGTTGGCGAGCAACGGGAGGCCCGGGCGAAGCCGGTATATTCCCCAGGAAGCGGGGGCGGCCCGCGCAGGGCGTCCGCGCGGCAGCGCACCATCGCTACTTTAGTTCTCTGACCCAGATGTTGCGGAAGCTGATGGGTTCGCTCTTGTCGCCGTGGGCCTGCAGCTTGATGGGGGCGGCGTCGTATTTTTTGTAAGAGGGCTTGCCGATGTAGAGGGTTTCGCCCTTGAGCTCGAAGTGGTTTTCGACGAGTACGCCGTTGAAGAAGACCGTAGCGTAGGCGGGGGTCTTGACGGAGCCATCGGAGTTGAAGGTGGGTGCGGTCCAGACGATGTCGTAGGTCTGCCACTCACCGGGCTTGCGGGTGGGGTTGGCGAGCGGGATGGCCTGCTTGTAGAGGCTTCCTGCCATGCCGTTGACGTACGTTTTGTTGTTGTAGGAGTCGAGGACCTGGAGTTCGTATCCGCTGTCGCCAAGGCCGGTGGAGGCGAGGAAGACGCCACTGTTGCCGCGCGCCTGGCCTGAGCCGGTGATGTTTTCAGGAACCTTCCATTCGACATGGAGCTGGTAGTTGGTGAAGCTGCGTTTGGTTTCGATGCTGCCGGCGTCTTTTGCCTTGTTGACGGTCATGACGCCGTTGGCTACGGTCCATTTGGCGGGAGACTTGTCCTGGACCTGGACCCATTGGTCAAGATTTTTGCCGTCGAAGAGGACGATGGCGTCGGAGGAAGCGGCGGTGCAGGTGGCGCCGGGGGTGACGACGGGCGGGACGGGCTCCGAGATCTCGGTGTCTTCGGGCTTGGCCTGCTGGGCCTGCTGGGCAAAGACGGGGGCGGCGGCTATGGCGAGGAGGGCGGCGAGGAGGAGCGGCTTCGAAGATGGGGTGCGCATGATTTGAATGAGGATACACCGTTGCGCTGCCGCGGGCACTTCGTGCCGTGTATACCGGCTTCGCCCTGGGCCTCCCGTTGGTCGGCAACGAAGATCTTCGATCGCGACCAACGGGAGCGCCCACCAAAGGGGTATACCCCCCACGAAGTGGGCGCCGCCCGCGCAGGGCGCTTTTATATCACTCGGGACGGTTTGGCGGCGCGCTGGGCGATGATGAGGGCGATGAGGAGCATGGCGGCGGCGGTGAAGAAGGGGCTTCCGGGAAGGTGGAAGGGGGCAGCGGGGCCAATGGATTTGCTGAAGATCCAGGTGAAGAGGATGGGGCCGAAGAGGCCGGCGATGCCGCGGAGGCTGTTGATGGCTCCCTGGAGCTGGCCTTGCTCGGAGGGGCTGGTTTTTTGCGAAAGGATGCTTTGCGCGGAGGGCCAGGTGAAGGACATGAGGTTCAGGAAGGGGATGCCGAGCCAGAAGACGACGCCGGTTTTGGAGAGTCCGAACATGGTGTAGCCGATGGCGCCACCGATGAGGCCGAGGGTGATGGCGCCGCGTTCGCCGATTTTTTTGACGACAGGTTTGACCAGAAGCGCGCCGTAGATGGCGGTGAAGACGCCGATGGTGGCGAGCGAGAAGCCGACGGTGCGGTCGGTCCAGTGGAAGCGGTAGTCGGCGTAGATGACGTAGACGTTCATGAGGGACTGCTGGGCGAGGTAGCCGAGCAGGAGAAGGCAGGAGATGGCGATCATGCTGCCGTGGTTGAGCAGGTTGAGCGAGCCGATGGGGTTGGCGCGGCGCCAGGAGAAGGGGCTGCGGTTTTCCCTGGAGAGGGATTCAGGGAGCACGAAGAGGCCGTAGAGGCCGTTGACGAGTGAGAGGCCGCCAGCGACGAGAAAGGGCAGGCGGGGGTTGACGTTGCCGAGCATGCCTCCTAGCGCGGGGCCGAGGACGAAGCCGATGCCGAAGGCCGCGTTCAACATGCCGAAGGCGGCGGCGCGGCGCTCGCGGGGGGTGACGTCGGCCATGTAAGCCATGGCGGTGGGAATGCTGGAGGCGGTGAGGCCGGAGATGACGCGTCCGACGAAGAGCCAGCCGAGGACGGGGGCCCAGGCCATGAGGAGATAGTCGAGGCCAAGGCCGAAGTTGGAGAGCAGGACGACGGGGCGGCGGCCGAAGCGGTCTGAGAGCGAACCGAGGATGGGGGAGAAGAAGAATTGCATACCAGCGAAGACGGCGCCGAAGATGCCGAGCATTTTGGCGGCGGAGGAGGTGTTGCCGTGGAGGAAGCCTTCGATGAGGCGGGGCAGGACGGGCGCGATCATGCCGAGGGCAAGCATGTCCAAGGTGACGGTTAGGAAGATGAAGGTGGCGGCGGCGCGGCGGACAGGGAGCGCGGCGAACGCAGGAGAGGTGTCCGGCGAGATGTCAGAGGAGACGTCAGGCGAGACGAGTTCGGGCTCTGTCATCAGCGGGTTGGGCGCGGCGTCCAGCGAGTTCGCGGAAGGCGGCGGTTTGTGCAGGTCTGCCATGAGCGATTGAGCGTAAGTTTACGTGAGTCTCTGCCCGCTCAAGCGAGAAGATTGTGCATCTCAAGGTGATATTGCGAGCACCCATTTGCTGAATTATGTTGAAACCCGCAATCATCTTCTGTGGAGCTGAAACGATGAATGAAATTAAGTCGTTGAACAAAGCTGTTCGATCGGTCTGCATTGTCGCTGTCGGTTTTTTATCGCTCCCCTTACTCTCCGGCTGTCTCGTCGCAGGCGTGTCCAGCAGTGGCGGAGCCTTTATCTGGCCTGGAGGGCTCGGGCTGGTTGTCGTGATCCTGCTGGTCATCTTCCTTCTGCGCCGGAGGTGAGCGCGCCGCAGTGGAGCAGAGTTATCAGGCGAGAACTTCGAACGGGCGCATCATGTCGTTCGATTCGTGTTCGAGGATGTGGCAGTGGTAGAGGTATTTGCCGGGGAAGCCTTCAAAGCGCGCGATGATGCGGGTGACCATGCCGGGCGGGCATTGGACGGTGTCTTTCCAGCCTAGTTCGTTGGCGGCGGGGGGTTGGACGGGGCCGCGGAAGTGCATGTGCTTGTCGGTCTGGTAGGCGAAGGTGTCGAAGACGCGGCGGTCGAGGATTTGAAAGCGCACCAGGTGGAGGTGCATGGGATGGGTGTCTTCGGTCTCGTTGACGAACTCCCAGATTTCGGTGGTGTTGAGTTTGGGGAGCTCGGTGGTGGGTTCGTGCCAGTGTTTGCGGTTGAGGAGCATGGTCATGGGGTTGCCGATGCGGTCCTGAAACTCGTTGAGCGTGATGGTTCGGGTGAGGATGGCGTCGGACTCGGGCGTACGGCGGATGGGGCGGAGGGTTTGGGGGATGGCCTGGGGTGGTGGGGTGCAGGGAGGAGCCAGGTTTGTGACTCCAGGGCTGGGGCACGTGGACTTTTGGCTGGTTGAAGGCGCTACGCGGAACTGGAGGATGTCGAAGGCTCCAGTGCGGAGGTGGATGGTTTGGCCGGCGAGCTGGGTGAAGTCGATGAGGAGGTCGGCGCGCTCGGCGGGGGCGAGGTTGAGAGAGGGCAGGGCGACCGGGGTGGAGAGCAGGCCCTGGTCGCTGCCGATCTGGAGAAGCGGCTGCTTGTTGTCGAGGGAGAGGCCGAAGAAGCGGCTGTTGGAGCTGTTGAGGACGCGGAAGCGGTAGAGGCGGGGTTCGACGTCGAGGAAGGGGCGGAGCTTGCCGTTGAGCAGGATGCCGTCGGCGGTGAACTCTGGGATCCAGGGGTGTTCGGGGTCGCCGGAGGTGGCGTAGAAGAGCTGGCCGTCGGCGGTGAGGTTGCGGTCGTACAGGATGAGGGGGATTTCGTATTTCCCGTTGGGGAGTTGGAGTGCGTCTTCTTCTTTGTCGCGGAGGAGGAACATGCCGAAGAGGCCGGCGTAGATGTTGAGGCGGTTGAGGCCCATGGCGTGGTCGTGGTACCAGAGGGTGGCGGCGTCCTGCTGGAGCGGGTAGTGGCAGGTTCTGGAGTGGCCGGGGGGGAACCAGTCGGTGGGGTAGCCGTCGTACATGGAAGGGACGCGGGCGCCGTGGAGATGGGCGACGGTGCGGACCTGGGGAAGCTCGCGTCCGCAGCCGTGGAGGGTGTAGTCGATGGGAAGGAAGTGGTGGGTGGGGAGGTTGTTGATCCACTCGATCTCGAGGGGGTGGCCGCTGCGGGCTTCGATGACGGGGCCGAGGGGGGTTGGGCCGTAGCTCCACATGCGGGTGGGTGGGAGGTCGCGATGGATTTTGGCGTGGATCTCGCGCATGGTGATGGTGAGCTTGCAGGGGGAGGGGGTGCCGAGGGGGGCGGGAAGGGGCAGGGGGTCGACGAACGGGGGGAGCTCCAAGAGGTGGAGCATGGGGGTGTGGGCGTCGGGTGCGTTGGGGGCTTGGTGAATGCTGGGGTGCATGGAGCCCATCTGGCTGCTTTGCGACGGTGTTTGGGAGAGGCTCTGGCGCGTTTGATAGAGGAGGCTGAGGGCTGCGGTCTGCTGGAGGAATCGGCGGCGGGAAGAACAAGAAGAAGACAACGAGTGGGGCTCCTGGGGGGCGTGTGGCAAAAAAGAAGCACGCACTCCGCGGGGGGAGTGCGTGCCTTGAGGCTATAAAACCAATGTGACAGTGTGGTGAATGCGCGGGTGAGGGCTGATTGGGTTGGCGCAGATCTTGCAGCGGTCTCGCTTTTCCACCCCCGGTTATCCACCCCAACGAACAAAAAAGCTCGTCGGGGACCCCGGTTATCCACCCCAACGAACAAAAAAGCTCGTCGGGGACCCCGGTTCGCTCGATACCCCACCCTTTACAAAAGCGCAAAGCATGGGGCACCCGGTCACACGGTTCAGTCGTTCGCTATAGGTTAGTTGTTGCTTGTGACCTTGCCGGTGGTGGGATCGAGGGTGACGATGTTGGGGTTCGGGGGGGTGGCTCCGTTGCTGAAGTCGAACATGCTGGTGAGGGGGCCGGCGATCGAGTCGAAGGATCCGCCGCCGATGCGTGTGCCGGAGAGGAAGACGTCTTCGATGAAGCGTGGGATCGAGCTCTGGTCGGTCACGGTGGAGTCGATGCTGTTCTTTTTGGCCCAGGGAGAGATGACCATCAAAGGCAGACGAGGACCGTAGCCGCAGCGGCCTTGCGCGTGGAGGGTAGCTGCGGTGACACCGGGCAGCGCGTTACCGGCGGCCGTGGAGCTGATGCAGACGCCTGCTCCATTGAGGCTGTCGGCGACGGTGGCCGAGCCGTTGACGAAGTCGTTGAGGTGGTCGTACCAGCCGTCGGAGTCATCGTAGTTGATGATGATGGCGGTGCTGGACCAGAACTGCGATTTTTCGATGGCGTTGATGGTGTTGACGATGAAGGTCTGTTCGTCGAGGGGGTCGGAGTATCCGGCGTGTCCGTCCTGGATGCCGGGGGCTTTGAGGAAGCTGACGGCGGGCATGCTGCCGGCGGCGAGGGCGTCGGTGAAGTCGTGCATGTCGTACTGGTGGTTGGCACCTGCTGCATCGGCGGCACCGATGGCAACGCCCTTGGTGGGGCGGTTATGGTTGAGGTTTGCGGTGCTGGCGTAGTACTGGAAGGGCTGGTGGTGGGGGATGTAGTCCACGTTGACCCGACGGCCGGGGATGTTGGCGGATGCGGAAGAGCGGGCGCATCCGGTGGTGCCGTTCGAGTTGGTGACGGTGAGGTCGAAGCCGCCCTCGAAGAAGCCCCAGGAGACGTTGGCGGTGTTGAGCAGGTCGCCGATGTTTTTGCCGGACATGCTGAAGTTGGCGCTGGCTTTCGAGCAGAGGTCGCCGGTGGGATCGGCATCGTTGATGTCGGTGAAGCCTCCGTTGCCGTCTGCGACGATGGCATAGGAGACGTTGAGGGGATTGATGACGCCGTTGGTCTGTCCGGAGGCGAGGTTGATGGCGCCGGGGGTGGAGGGACCGAAGGTGGTGCCGAAGGAGTGGTCATTCATGGCGTAGTGCTGGGCGTAGTTCCAGAGGGCGGTGACGGTGTTGCCGTCGAAGTAGCCCATGGTGAGGCCTGTGGTGTTGGCGATGGCCGGGGCTCCGGTGGATACGGCGAGGTTCGGCACGGAAGGCGCGGCTGCGCTGTCGGGGGTGCCGACGTAGAGCGGGAACAGGTCCATTTTGCCGCCGTCGAAGGACTGCTCTTCAGGAGTGTAGGCGTGGTCCTGGTCGCCTGTGGCTGCCTGGGCGATATCGAGGCGGAAGGGATTGGCCGCGACCGAGTTGAGGGCGGTGCTGTTGTTGGCGCCATTCAGATTGGGATTGGCGGTCAGCAGGCTGGGATTTTTGACGTAGTTGTTCGGAATCGGCGTACCGGCAGCTGTTGTGAAGGGGGTGCCGCCGGGATTGTTGAGCGCGTTGGGATAGGTGCCGAAGTAGTGGTCGAAGGAGACGTTTTCGCCGAAGATGACGACGACGTGCTTGATGGCCGAAGAGGCGGTGGTCGGGGTCGGCGGGGCTGGTGGCGGAGTGGCATTGGCGTTGCCGTTGCCCGCGGGAGTGCTGAGGGTGCCCTGGCCGCAGCCGCTGAGCATGAGGGACGAGGACAACGAGAGGGCGAGCAGTTTCCGGATCATTCTATGAGGCCTCAAAAGGTTTGGAGATGCGTTGCTCTTCATTGTTAGGGGTGAGGAGGCGTGGATATGTGAATCGAAGTTGAATGCCGGATGAATTTAATGCTGAGCCTGCCGGCCGGGCCCGCTGCGCGCGGGGCGGTCACTTCGTGACTTGTATACCCCTTCGGTGGCGCTTCCGTTGGTCGCGAGCGAAGATCTTTGTTGCCGACCAGCGGGCGGCCCGGGCGAAGCCGGTATACTCCCCACGAAGTGGGCGCTTCCCGCGCAGGGAGCCCGGCCGGCAGGCCCTATCTTTACAATCGGGAGAATGGCACTTTCCTTTGAGGTGGATGCATTGGCAGGTGCGGGCCGGAGAGGACGGCTGGTGCTGCCGCACGGCGTGGTGGAGACGCCTGTGTTTATGCCGGTGGGCACGGTGGCTTCGGTGAAAGCGGTGGAGCAGGGTGTGCTGGAGCGGATGGGGCTGGATGGGTTGGGGGCGCAGATCATCCTGGCGAATACGTATCACCTGTATCTGCGACCGGGACATGAACTGGTGCGGCGGATGGGTGGGGTGCATCGGTTTATGGGTTGGGAGCGCCCGATGCTGACCGACTCGGGAGGGTTCCAAGTGTTCAGTCTGAGTGGGCTGCGCAAGGTGACGTCAGAGGGAGTGGAGTTCCGGTCGCATCTGGATGGGAGCAAGCATTTTTTTTCGCCGGAGCACTCGATCGATGTGCAGATTGCGCTGGGAGCGGATATTGCGATGGCATTCGACGAGTGCGTAGAGACGCCGGCGAGTTGGGAGCGGACGCGGGAGTCGATGGGTCTGACGCACGCGTGGGCGGCGCGGTCGAAGGAACGGTTTGAGGCGGAGAAGCATCGGGTGCCATGGTTTGCCGAGAAGGAGGGGAAGACGCAGAGTTTGTTTGGGATTGTGCAGGGTGGGATGTATGCGGACCTGCGGCGGGAATCGGCGGAGCGGCTGGTGGAGATGGACCTGCCGGGATATGCAATTGGGGGCCTTGCGGTGGGGGAGCCGCGGGAGATGACGCGCGAGATGATCGCGCGGACGCTGGAGGTTCTGCCCAGAGACAAGCCCCGGTATGTGATGGGCGTGGGGTACCCGGATGAGATTGAAGAGTACGCGAAGATGGGGGTAGACATGATGGACTGCGTGTTGCCCACGCGCGCGGGGCGGCATGGGCTGGTCTTTGCGCGGGAGGACGGACGCGTGGTGCGGATGAATATCAAGCGCAAGGAGTATGCGGAGGATGCGGGGCCGATCGATGCGGAGTGCGGGTGCATGGTGTGCGCGCGCTATTCGCGGGCGTATCTCCGGCATTTGTATGTGGCGGGCGAGGCTTTGGGGCTGTCCCTGAATTCAGTGCATAATCTGCATTTTTATCTGGCGACGATGGAGCGGGTGCGAGCGGAGTTGGCTTGCGGGCAGTGAGCTAACAGGCAAACGGCGGATCGGGCATAAAGGCGAATGTTTTTTGGACGGAAAATGTGCGGCGTAGCCTGAATCGTTCGGGTCCGCGCGATTCGGGGCCGCGAGCTTTTTTGATCTGCGAGACCACCACGCTTCGGCAGCGCTGGTTCTCTCTTATGCTTTTGGCGGCCCCGCGAGAACGGCAAACAGCAGGTGCCCTTCAGGATGCTAACCAGAAAACACGGACGCGGTTTTGCTTTTGGCCGGCTTCGGGGTCAGAATGACAAGCAATCCTGCGTGAGGTGTTCATGCGTTTGCCCAGAGGTCTTCTTGTTTCCCGTGTGCTAGGTTTGGGCCTGATTCTGCTGGTCTCTGCGACGGTGCTCGCGCTTGAACCGGACCACGTCATCTTGAAAAACGGAGACCGTTTCACCGGGCGCGTGGTGTCTACGGACGCGGAGACGCTTTCGCTCGAGACGGAAGCCGCGGGGGTGATCCGCATACGGCGGGCGTTGATTGAGCGGGTGAGTGTTGGGGCGGGGGAAGCTGGTTCAGACGAGAAAGCAGCGGTGCTCGAAGCTGAGCCGGCGGTTCGGGCTGTGCCTCCGTCGGTGGTGACGCAGGAGGCGGTGCAGGTCTCGGCCAACTGTATGGCGGGGAAAAAACCTGTGCCGGAGACCTGGGCGTTTTCGTTTCAGGGAGCGCCGAACAAGGTGGTGCTTGGGACCCAGAGCGAAGTGCTGTTTGGCGGCGGCTTGAACGTGAGCCTGTGCGAGGGGAGCCGGCGGGATACGACGAACCTGGCTGCGCAGGGCAGCCATGCGCGGGTGTACGAGCGAGGTTCGGCGATTGCGTTCGATGTGGCCGGGGCGGAGCTTCAACAGCAGCATTTCTTCGGCAGCCCGCAGGGAATGGCGGCGTATGGCCTGGGCGAGGTGTTTACGAATAACTCGCTGGGGATGGCGATGGAGAAGAGTGTGGGTGCCGGGGTGCTGTCTCCGCAGTTCCGGCACAAGACACTGTTTTACGATTTCGCAGCGGATGTACGATACCTCAACCAGCACCTGGACCATCACTCTCCTGCGTTGAACCTGGGTGCAGCGCGGTTGAGGGAGCAGATGCATCTGCAGGGAGGGATCTTCACGTGGAATGAACAGGCGTGGATTATGCCGGCGTTCAATGATGTTCATGCGCTGCAGGCGTATGCTTCGTTCGGGCCTTCAGTGACGTTGAAGCCATGGCTGCATCTGGGTTTGAATGCGGAGGAGAGTTATCTGGGCAATGCGCCTCGTCCAAATCGTAAGAACTATTTTTCGAGTGCGTTTTCTTTGACGATCCAAGGCGGTTCGGGGTCAAGGACGAAGTGAGCCGGGGTGAGGAGCGAAGATGAAGAAGACGTCAAAGAACAGACACTCGCGGGCTGGTTTGATGCGGGTGCTGAAAGAGAAGAAAGATACGGCTCAGGGCATGACTTCGCAACGTCCTCGTGCCGCTGTTGCTGATCCTACGGGGTCCTGCCGGTACACGGATGTGTTCGGGCAGATACAGTGCGAGTCGCCGGTGCTGAAGGCTTATTGCGAAGGCAAAGGTGGATTTTTTACGGAAGATGGACGGTGCTGAGGTAACTAGATGGCTGACTTACAACCGTAAGGCGAAGACAGAAGCAGATGCCCTGCGGGGATGACAACCAGAAAAGCAAAACCTAATAGCAGCAGTGATCCGGAGGAGACGAGCATGGCGGTGAAGTATCTGTGTTGCGACTGTGACTTCGATATGACGGATGCGGTGAAACAGGCGTGCAGCCAGGGGCCGGATGTGCGCGCGGCGGTGGTGCAGTTCAAGGGCATGGCACTGGCGCATGCGGCCACGACCGTGTTTCTGACGTGTCCTAATGGGCACACCTGCGAGTTTCCGTGCATGGGGAGTGGGCATGGACTCTGACACGGTGGTGCGTGGGGCCTATGTTGCGCCGGAGATGAAGGAGCAGTTCGAGTCGTTGCGGGCCTTCTTCGATGCGAAGGCGAGCCTGGATCGGATCGACAGCTACGGTAAGTGGATCTTTGCATCGAGTGCCATTGTGGGTGCGCTTGGGGCGGGGCTTTCGAATAGAGAACTTCCGAGGGTGCATGCAGGCAGCCTGCTATTGCTGACGGCGTCGATCGTGTGCCTCGGGGTGAGCCTGGTGGCGGCGAGTCAGAGCATCGCGCCACAGGTAGTCGAGGTCTCGCTGAACGATTTGGGGAGCATGCGGGAGGCGGTGAATGGACACTTCAGGAGTCGGCAGCGGCTTGTGAGTGTGGCGGCGCGCTTCTATGCGCTGGCGATCTTTCTTGCGGCGCTGGTGCCTCTCGTGTCTGTGCTGACGCGGCAGAACAGGCCGCGGCTGAGCTACGTCGTCGACGCGAAAGGCGTACTAGCCGCAGAGGCGCAGGCCGGCGGCATGAAGCAGGGAGATGCGCTGGAACTGGATGTGGAGCGAGCGGGAGTGGCTGTAACGTCCGCGGGCGTGATGGTGGACTCTTCGGGGGAGGGTGGTCTGCATGTCGGGCCGGTTGCGCTGGAGCCCGGGGACACGGCGGTGGTAGTCAGGCAGAAAAGCGCGGGTAAGGGTGACTGGATGGAGGTGGAGCGGATCTCTGTTCGGCGTTGAAAAATGATGTCCTGCCGGACGAGCGCCCTGCGGGGGCGGCGGTCACTTTGTGACATGTATACGCCTTCGGGTGGCGCTCCACTTGGTCGCGATGTGGGCCGGGGCTGCTAGAATTCTGGGTCTATGGCCGCAGTTGAGCATCCTGTTCCCAATTCTGAAGTGAAGTTTTCCAGTCATGAACGCAAGCTGGCGGAGTTGGCGGCACGGCACGCGGTTGCCGAAGAAGGCGGCGGGGCGGAGCGGCGCGAGCGAGAGCGTAAGGCAGGTAAGCTGTCGGCGAGGGAACGGGTGGATTTTTTGCTCGACGAGGGGACGTTTGAAGAGACCGATAAATTTGTAACTCATCGTGCTACAGATTTTGGCATGGATGCGCAGCGCGTTCCGGGAGACGGCTTCATTACGGGCTATGGGCGGGTGAACGGGCGCGTGGTCTTCGTGTTTGCACAGGACTTTACGGTGTTCGGCGGGTCGTTGTCGGAGGCCAATGCGGCGAAGATTGTAAAGGTGATGGATATGGCGATGCGGGTGGGCGCGCCGATTGTGGGGCTTAACGACTCGGGCGGTGCGCGCATTCAGGAAGGCGTGGTGTCGCTGGCCGGGTATACGGATATATTTTTGCGGAATACGCTGGCGAGCGGGGTCGTGCCGCAGATTTCGGCGATCCTGGGGCCGTGCGCGGGTGGGGCGGTGTACTCGCCGGCGATCACGGACTTTACGCTGATGACGGAGAAGACGAGCTACATGTTCGTGACCGGGCCGGACGTGATCAAGACGGTGACGCATGAGGATGTGACGAAGGACGCGCTGGGCGGGGCGGTGACGCATAACGAGATTTCGGGCGTGGCGCACTTTATGGCGCATGATGACCAGGAGTGCCTGGCGATGGTGCGGGAGCTGCTATCGTTTCTGCCGTCGAACAATCTGGACGATGCTCCGCGTAAGCCGAGCGGGGATGATGCAGGGCGTGCCGACGCGGCGCTCGACACGATCATTCCGGCCGAGAGCAATCAGCCGTACGACATGGTCGAAGTGATTGCGCGTGTGGTGGATGATGGATATTTCTTTCAGGTGCAGGAGCATTTTGCGCGGAATCTTGTGGTCGGGTTTGCTCGCATGGATGGGCGGCCGGTAGGGATTGTGGCGAACCAGCCTGCGTTTCTGGCCGGGGTGCTGGACATCAACGCGAGTGTGAAGGGTGCGCGGTTTGTTCGGTTCTGCGATGCGTTCAATATTCCGCTGATCACGTTTGAGGATGTGCCGGGGTTTATGCCTGGGATCCAGCAGGAGCATGGAGGCATTATTCGGCATGGGGCGAAGCTGCTGTACGCCTTCGCGGAAGCAACAGTGCCGAAGCTTACGGTGATTACGCGGAAGGCGTATGGCGGGGCCTATTGCGTGATGAGTTCGAAGCATCTGCGAACGGATGTGAACCTGGCGTGGCCGACGGCGGAGATTGCGGTGATGGGGCCTGAAGGTGCGGTGAACATTGTGTATAAGCGCGAGCTGGACCAGGTGGTGCGGCGGGCGGAGGCGATGTGGCCGCAGGGAAAGGCGTTTACCGAGGACGAGAAGCTGGCCGTGCTTGCGGAGGCGCGGGCTGAGAAGGTGGAGGAGTTTCGCGGGCGATTTGCCAACCCGTATGTGGCAGCGGAGCGGGGGTATGTGGATGCGGTGATTCGTCCGAGCGAGACGCGGCGTCGGTTGAACTCGGCGCTGGATATGCTGGCGACGAAACGGGAGAAAAACCCGGCGAAGAAGCACGGCAATATCCCGCTCTAGTTTGGGTGAGCTGGAGCTTAGGTGTTCCTGAAGCAGGAGACACGCCTACCGTCTGCATGCGTCGGGTGGGAGGCGCGTCCGGCGGGAGCACCTTTCGCTCTCCGATGAAATTCCCTGGTGTGGGTAGCAGGAATGCGTCTCGCTTTGCTCGATGCCCACATCTCAGAATCGAGATATGGGGCACCCAGCTCCTGGAGACATTCAGCTTGTTCGCGCTATTGGATGAGGACTGCGGTTGCAGGGTTCGGAATGGGTTGCTGGTTCGCTTTTGGCGCTGGCGGTTACAGGCGCTCAGGTGCGGCTGGGGTGAGTTGGAGTTCGAGGGTCTGGGTGCCCAGACGCGGGTGTTTGGCGGTGAGGCGTACTGTCCCGGGTTGTTGCTGGGCGCGGAGCCAGATGGCGCCGGTGCCTCCGATGAGCGAGAAAGGATTGTCGCCGATGAGGGTAGCGGGGCCTTCGAGGGTGAAGGCGATCGGGTCGTCGGCGTAGGTCCGGATGGCGCCGTACTGGTCGGTGACGCGGAGGACGATGCGTGTGGTGTCGGCTCCGTCGGCGGTCAGCGTGGTGTCGTCGGGCAGGAGGGTGAACTTGCGGTCGACGCCGTCGCCGGAGAGAGACTTCGAGATGACCTGCTTGCCTTTGAGGAAGCCGTCGATGCGGAGGTCGCCCCAAGAGAAGGAGAGTTTCTTGACGTCCATCTTCGAGGTTTTGAGGGTGAAGGGCGGATAGGTGAGGTGGGCGAACTGCTCGCGGTCAGGATCGACTTCGGCCACGAGAACCCAGGGGTTGGCGTCGATGGGCTGGGTGCCAAGATTTTGCGAGCGGGCGAAGAACTTGAGGTGATCGCAGTTGGAGCAGACGAGGATTTCGCTGAAGCCGACGGACTCGTCGCTTCGGGCCCAGTGGAAGGCGGGCTCGAGGACGACCTCTTCTGCGGGGTCGCACTGCGATTTGTAGAAGCCGCCTGCGGGTTTGAGTTCGCGGAAGATGTCGGTAACGCCGTGGTAGCAGATGCGGTCGCCGGCGCCGAAGTTGGCGTGGGTGTTGTAGTCGAAGGCGCACCAGCCGATGCCGCCAGCGTACTGCGGGTCTGAGGCAAGCTGATCGTGGATGCGGGCGTGGCGGAGGGTATGTTCGCGCTGGCGCTCGTCGTCGTCGGTGGTCTTGGTGGGGTAGGTGTGGCCGACGAATTCGGTGTTGAGGTAGCGGGGGTGGTTGGGCTTCTTGAGCGGGAAGCCGAAGTCGTTCATGGTGAAGACGTCTTCGAGGAATTCAGATTCCTGGAAGTAGCGGATGCCGCCGGTCTGACGTGTGGTATCGAGGGCGTGGGCGAGAGCGTTGGTGCGGACGTAGAAATCGTGGTCGTCTTTGGACTCGTTGATGCGGACGCCCCAGAGGATGATGGAGGGGTGGTTCCAGTCGCGTCGGATCATGCGGCCTACGTTGTCGATCGAGATGAGCTTCCAGGGCTCGGGGCCGATGTGCTGCCAGCCGGGAATCTCTTCCAGAACCAGGAGACCGATCTCGTCGCAGCGGTCGAGGAAATGTCGCGACTGCGGGTAGTGCGAAGTGCGGACGATATTGCAGTGCAGGTTGTAGCGGAGGATGTCGGCATCTTTGCGCTGGACGCGTGCGGGCATGGCCTGTCCAACAAAAGGGAAGGTCTGGTGGCGGTCGAGGCCGCGGAGCTTGACGACCTTTCCGTTGAGGGAGAAGCCGTGGTCGGTGAAGGTGGCTTCGCGGAATCCGATGCGGCGTGTGTCCTGGTCGGATGGCTGGTCATTGCGCAGAAGTGTTACGTGGACGGTGTAGAGCTTCGGGGCCCGGAGATCCCAGAGGGAGATGCCGTGAAGGTTGGTGAGGGTGACGGTGTGTTTGGCTGGGTCGTCCCTGGTCTCGGTGCTGGCGTGGACGGGCGCTGGGGTGCTGGGGTCCTTGGCGGCGTTGGGATCGGGTGCGCCGGCAAGGGTAACGGGTGCGGTGGCAGAGGCGATGGTGCGCTCGCCGTCGCGGAGGTCTACTTTGAGACCGAGGCGGCCTTTTTGCGTGGAGGCGCCGGCGAGAAAGCAGTCGACCTCGAGGGTGGGGTTGCCGGAGAGGACGTTCTGCGGACGCGCAAAGATATTGTCGAGGTAGAGCTCGGGGACGATGCGGAGAGAGACCTCGCGGTAGATGCCGCCGAAGGTCATGTAGTCGATCTCGTAGCCGAAGGGGGGAATGTCGGCGCGTTCGGTGGAGTCGAGCTGGACGGTGAGGACGTTTTTCCCGCCGGTCTTGAGGTGCGGGGTGAGGTCGAAGGAAAACGGGGTGAAGCCGCCTTTGTATTCGCCGAGAGAGATGCCGTTGATCCAGACGGTGGAAGCAGTCATGGCTCCTTCGAAGTCAACGAAGACGCGGCTGCCAGGTGTTTTGGCGGCTTGGGCGGGGTAGTCGAAGGTACGGCGATACGTGGAGACGAATTCGTAGTCCTTGTCGTCGAAGTTGTGCCAGGGCATGGTGGTGTTGGTGTGGGGGAGGACGACGGTCGTGAAGGCGGAGTCGTCGAAGGTGGGAGACTCGGCATTGGCGACCTTTGCCGGGTGGAAGCGCCAGTTGCGGTTGAGGGGAAGGATGGTGCGCGTGGAGGATGGTGCAGCTTCAGGGGCGGCGGCGGCGAGGGCAACTGTGCTGGGCAGGGTGGCGGCGGCGGCGAGGGTGCCGGTGGTCTTGAGGAAGTCACGACGCTTCATGCTGGGTTGCTCCTGGAGTGGTTGGTGCTCGGTTTGGTCCGAGTAAAGACGGTATGACAGCTATACGGTTCTGGTGTGATTCTCCGGAGACCAGGACATGTACAAGGTTCCTTAGCCGCGTTCAAGACGAGAAGAAGGAACAAGCAAGACGGGAGAAGCAGATTCTCTGCGGGCACGACAACAACAAACGGCAAAGCAACCGCAGGCGAGCCTCGACGAGCAAGGATCAGACTAGCGGAAAAGGTGAAGCTACGGCGGCTAACATTACTGAACAGTTCTTTCGTTGGAGGCGGTGAGGCCGGATTCAAAGAGTGGGAGTTCCTGGAGCGTGATGCGAACTACGGGCGGCTCGGTGTCGCGAAAGTTGAGTCCGCGGTCGGTTTGATCGCCGTTCCAAATGCGAGTGGATTGCCAGATATTGTTGACGTAGGTGCCTTCTTCCGCGCGAAGTATTTCGACCTGCTGGGTTGGCGATTTCTCTTCGGGCGCAGCTGCCTGGACGAAGGTGACGCTGGAATCAAAGCCGGTGACGACGAACTGCATGGGACCGGTTTGCGCGATCATGGCGCGGCCCTGGAGGTCGGGTGTTCCGGGGGGCGTTTGGCCGTCACGCTGCGGGTGGCCGAAGGAGACTATCGCGTCCAGATTGCCGAAGTGAAGGCGCTGGCGCGGCGAGCCCTTCTCTTCAACCGCAGTCTGGAGTTTGCCTTCGAGGTTCCATTGGGCGACTTGCTGCTCGATGGGGTGGAAGAGCGCAAAATCTTCGGAGAGCCAGGTGGGCATCTTGCCGTCTGCGGTGAGGGTCCAGCCGGTGTAGTCGACGCCGAAGGGAGAGAAACCGATGGCGCCGTGGCCGAGCGCATAGAAAAAATATGGGCCGAGATTGGTCTTACTCAGGCCGGTTTCGGGGATGAAGAGAGGGTTATCGGGGCGAGCGTAGGTGGCGATGATGGAGTGGAAGAAGGCGGCGTCATCACTGTAGAAGTCGGGGCCAAGCATATCGATGGAGGGGGCGGCAGCCTTCCACATGGGGATGTTTTGCTGCTGCGCGCCGCCACTGGGATACTCCTGCCCGGCGCTGGCGCGGTCGCGGTTTTCGAGCGCGTGGACCGGGTAGGTGAGCCAGACGTTGCAATACATGGGAATGTTGTGTTCGGCCTTGCCGGCTTTGACGACGGCATTGATGTAGGTCGCGGTGGAATATGCAGCAAAACGCTCATCGGCATCTGCACCGAAGACTTGTTGCCACGTGCCGCGCTTGAGGTGCAGGCTGGAGGCGAGTGGTGCGGGGACTTCGGCCGTGAATAGCTTCTGGGCCGCAGGGGAGTAGTCGCGGACGGACCCGATGCCGCCGGACTCGTTTTCGACCTGCATCATGATGACGGTGTGCTGGGTGGAGTCGGTCTCGTGGATGTGGCGCATGAGTGCGGCGAAGGCGTGCTGGTCGGCTTCGAGGTTTGCCGGAGAATTGGGAGACATGACATCGAGCAGCTTGCCGTAGGCGCTGACCTGGCGCGGATATTTTTGAGGATTGGATTTGACCCACTCGGGAACGTAGTGGTTCTGGCCATTCTTCCAGGTGCCGAACCAGAGGATGACAAGGCGGAGGTGGTGCTCGCGCGCGCCGTTGATGAGGAGGTCTGCAGAGGAGAAATCGAAGTGGCCGGGGGTGGGCTCCATTTGCTCCCAGTAGACAGGGGCTTCGACAGTGTTGACGTGAATGGCTTCAAGCGCGGGCCATGCGGTGGCGAGGGCAGCGGGCCAGGAGCTGGAGTTATTGATCTGCGCGCCCAGGATGAGGAAAGGTTTGCCGTCGACCATGAAGGCGTGGTGGCCGGCTTGCTGTGTCAGGCTCGGGGCGGCATCCTGAGCGGCTGCAAAAAGGTTGCAGGCAAAGAGGACGAAGAGAGCAGCGGAGAGGACTTTCAAAAGGGGTTGCTCCTGCATAGGGTGGAGAGCAAGCGTTTGGGCCGCTTCGAGCCGTATCTACTAGACGCCAAACCGGAGAAGATGTAAAGCGTTACATATCGGGCTTCATTTGCGGGGCCGAGGATCATCCTAGCTGACTGGCGGTGGGACGTGATAGGGAGACAGGTTTGGCAGTTTGCACTTCACACATATTGCTTGTGACGGTTATGCAGGCTGCAGCCGATGGTCGGAATGGTTCCTTTTCGTCACTCTTGAACCTCGATCGTCACAGCTTCCTCGCTTCAGCCATCATTGGCCCCGACCTTACGGCAAAAGTCACATCGTTGGAACCAAAGTGGCGAGAAACCATCTAAAGGAATATATGGCTGACACTCTTGCGTTTCCGCTTACGTCCCACCGTCGAATTGAAGCTGACGGAATTAACGTGTTCTATCGCGAAGCGGGTTCTGCGGACGCTCCCATCCTCCTGTTGCTTCATGGATTCCCGACGTCCTCGTTTCAATACCGAGAGCTGATCCCACTCCTTGCTGACCGGTATCGGGTGATTGCTCCGGATTTACCTGGCTTCGGCTTTACCGAGGTTCCGGCGAAGCGCGGATATAAGTACACGTTTGACGCGCTGGCGAAGACGATCTTTGCCTTCACCGAGGCGCTGAAACTCACACGCTATGCCATGTATGTATTCGACTACGGAGCACCTACGGGCTTTCGGATGGCTTTGATGGCGCCAGAGCGTGTGACAGCGATTGTGTCGCAGAATGGCAACGCTTACGAAGAAGGTCTAGGTTCGGCCTGGCAGCCGATACAACGCTATTGGCGTGAACCAACTGCCGAGCATCGGAATGCAATCCGCGCCGGGCTCAACCTGGAAGGAATGCGTCACGAATACGCGGTCGGAATCCCGGACCCTGCGCTGATCAGGCCCGAAGGCTACACCTTGGACGCAGCTCTCCTCGCGCGGCCGGGAAACATTGACATACAGCTTGATCTCTTTCTTGACTATGCGAACAATGTGAAGTTGTATCCGAAATTTCACGAGTATTTTCGGACAGCCAGACCTCCTCTCCTCGCCGTGTGGGGAGAGTTCGATCCATACTTCATTCCTGCAGGAGCGAAGGCGTTCCAGAGAGACATCCCTGACGCAACGGTCACATTTTTGCCAACGGGCCACTTTGCCCTTGAGACCCACTTGAAAGAGATTTCGGTCGCTGTGCGTAGGTTTCTCGACTGAATCGATGCCAGTGACATCGGTAAGGTCTGTCATCGCAGGTTTGTTGGGCAGGATTCGATTGGAAGCACAGGTGTGAAGCCGGCTTGCGTGTGGTCCTGCCCACTCTGTTCGACTAGATGTTGCCGCAGTTCGCTTTCGCACCGATGGGCGCACGCCTCAGAGCCGAGGAGGGGGGATTTCACCATTGGATGGTGAGCAGCGCGTAATGATGCAGCTCCGGGATGCTCATCGACGTACCTGAGGTGTCTATATCTGTATTGGTGTCCGGTTTACCCGTGGACCCTGGGGTACGCAGTGTGGCGTTAGTAGCTTTCGCTCCCCCCGGCAACAACACTTGAACCGAAACATCTCGTACGGTGGCGACGCTGGCGGCGTTGTAGTTGAGTAAGTGAACATACATTCGCCGCTTGGAAATCTGCACCGTGCAATTGGCAACCGTTCCTGTCGGACCTTCTACAGAGATGGGGATTCTTTCCTCTGCGGCCCATTGCACGAGATCGATGAGCTCCTTCCAATTTTTCGGCAGCTTCCAGAACTCGTTCAGTATCGCGAAGTCCTGGCGCGGCGGCGGAAGTGGGCCGTCGAATTGAACCGAAGGGAGATAGGCGACCCGCCCGGGGCCAAGCTGTTTTCTGGTTGAGGTGCCAGCAGATGCAGCGGATGCTTGAACGGTTTCCTGGTAGCCGGTCGCGGTTACCTGATAATCGATCAGGTCTTTCAGTCCAGGGATAACGCGAACGCGCCTCCACTCATCGTAGAGTCCGGACTGACCAATCACTACAAGTGATCCGCCGCCACTCACGAAGGTGCGAAGGAGTGCGATCTGATGATCGGAGAGGCACTCTGTGTTGGGGAGGATGAGCACCTTGTATCTGGCGAGATTACTCAGGCCGTTGTCGAACACGAGATCGAATGGTACTGAAGCTTGAATCAGTGCCTGCTCGACCAGCATGGTGCATAGTTGTACGTCCGCGTTGTTATAAGTCAGCGAAGCATAGGAACGGAATACAGCGACGTTGCCAGCGCTCTCGGCGCCTTCATAGCTTTCTCTGTTCTTCAGGTAAAAGTCGAGATACTCCCTCGTGATCGCCGATAGCGGCGCGGATCCGAGGAATCCGATGGTTTGGTTGAATGCCAGCGATTCGCCGAGAGCGAGCGGATTGTCTTCAACGTAGGTGATGAGCACGTTGGAGTATGCCTGCGCCAGCTTGTAGCTTCGGATCTTTGTTATGAGCCTTCCGTCTTGCTGGAGGCCCGGCACGTTTCCCTCTTCACTCCAGAAAGACCGGGTGTATTTTAGGAGTCTGGCGTGATCGATGCCCCCGGTCCAAGCGCTGTTACGACCGGTTATGCCGGCAGGATTGATCTCCAAGGCGACATCAGTGTTTAAGGAATGGACAAAGTCGTACATCTGCTTCAGTGCATCGGACATGAGCTGGCAGCGAAAGTCGATCCACTCCTGCAGCGCGGGATCATAGATGATCTGCATCTTGCCGGGTGGATTGTCGATATTCCACTGCGGTGGATTGATGAAGTCGATGCGTGCAAAGCCGAACCGTTCTTTGAGCTGTGCGGCACTGTACTTCGACTTCAGATGATTGCGAAATCCTGAAACACACGCAGGACAATGGCAGGAATCAGGCTCCGCATTAAGATCGAAGTTATCGAAATGGATGAAGTCAGCCTTCACCTCCACGACTGCGTATCTCACAATCTTCTTGAGGTAATTCAGGTACTCTTGGTTGGCAAAACACGGCCGATATCGGTACGACTGTTGATATCCGTATGGCAACAGGATAGGCAAGCCAGCGACATCACGCTGAATCCAGTGCGCGGCCTTGGGCTCCTCGGCGAAGAAGGTTTCGTACATCATGGTGTTCCACTGGATGTAGGTATCGACTTTCATCCCGAGGCGATGCGCTATCTCTCCCGCCTTGCGCGTCTCTTCCATGCCCTCCTGTTCGGCCTCCATTCCGAAGCCCTTGTAGAGGTGCGTGTGAAACACCTCAATTCCCTGGCTATGAAGTTGCCGAATCAATTCTTCGCTCTGCTGATAGTCGCAGGTTTGCTTCGCGTCGAGGCGTTGGCCTCCTCGCCGTACGATAAAGATGTACGGCTCGTGACTGCCGCCCGCATCGATAAGACCTTTGCCCATCCAGCTTCCCTGATTCGAAGAAGGAAATGAATCCTGGGTCATTCCGGCGGGTGCAAAGGGCGGCGTCGCTGCAGCGGCAACTATTCCTCCGATAAAGTGCCTGCGATTCAATGTCATCGAACCTTCCGTCTTTCTTCGCCGGTGTTGACGATGGCGGCGTTACTTACTTTAACCAGTCTCCAAGCTCGGAGGATGATTCGTCATCCAGGTATACGGTTGCGTCGGGATGAGTTTTAAGTAACGTGGCTGGGCATGCGGTGGAGATGGCCTCCTCGATCACCCGCTTCATGATTTTTGCCTTGCGGATTCCTGGCACGGAAACGATGAGCTTCGGTACGCGAACCAGAGCAGGAATCGTTAGCGTGATGGCGTGCGCAGGCACCACTTCGACAGAAGCAAACCAACCCTCGGCGACTTGCTGCGCACGGCATTCGTTGTCCAGCGTTACGAGCCTCACGTCAAGTGGATCGTTGAAGTCGCATAGAAGCGGATCGTTGAATGCCAGGTGGCCGTTCTCGCCGATTCCGAGGAGGCAAAGCTGTGGATTCGCAGCCTGCAACTCAGCCGCATACGCCCGGCAGGTTTGGTCCACGTTGACAGAGCTGCCATCCACCTCATGAAAGGTCTTGATCGGAACCCGTGAGGTCAGCTCCTCGCGCAAGTAACGCCGGAAAGATGCGAAGTGGTCTGCGGAGATACCTTCGTACTCATCCATATGGAATCCGATGATCCGGTCCCAAGGCACACCGGGAAGCGTTATCAAGGAGTGAAGCATGCTCAGTTGCGAAGCGCCGGTCGCGAATATCACTCCGAGATCTTGTCCGTTGGACAGACACGGGCGCATGGCCTCTGCTGCATCGGAGGCCGCGGCCCTACCGGCTGCTTCTCTGCTTTCGTAAACTTCGACCTTCAGCGTGCCAGCCATGAATCGTTTCGGCGTTTCGCTTGCTATCTTCATGAGTACCTACATTTGCAGTTGGATTCGGATCATAGTTGAAGGGTGATCCTCGGGGAGGATCAGGGATAGAAGAGGTAGAGTTTGGAGATCCGCTCATCTTCGCCAACATAAACCGTGCCGCGGTAGTCGGAGATAAGCGCGCCGACGACATACGCCTGCCAAGTGTAGTAGGGACGGCGATTGACATCGACAAAACCGAGGATTTCGTATGCTCCGGTTGAAGGGTCGAAAGAGAACATTCGCGCCATTTCGGACGCATCGCCTCCGACGCCATACAGCTTACCGTCTGCCCCGGCCGCGAGCCCGGCAATATGATATTGATTCAGCGGCTTGCCAAGGTTGGTGACGGAAAGCTTCTGCGGATCGAGACGAAACAGGTATCCATCCGATGTGCCGCCATAGATCATGCCCGAGCTATCGAGCAGGAAGGCATCGACCCTGGTGTAAGGCTCGCGGCCAGGTACCGACGGAGCATGGATCGTCAGCTTCTGGAGCGCTCCGGTAGCGCGCTCAAATCGATAGAACACGCCGTCTTCGCCGGACACGAAAACGTTACCCTCGGCGTCGATCACGAGCATGCGAGAGATTATCTTTTCTGTCTCAGATTTTTCGGCCCATGGGATATTCGTGGCGACCGCCCCGATGTCGCTGAACTTTCCGTCGTCGATCGAATACTGGAAGAGATGTGCGTTCGGCTTGCTCAATCCGTAAATGAGATTTCGCTTGCGATCGATAGCCAATGCCGAGATGCTTTGCCCGGTACTCGGCGTGCCGTGATCGGACACTGTCAGCAGTTTGCCTATTTCAATCGGCAGATTGTCCAGATTATGCGGCGTGTACTCGAGGAGATGGCCGGTGGGTGAGACACCGAGGAAAACATTGCCGGCTGCAGAGACCACCAACGCTTGCGTAACGGCTTTCGCTCCGGGGATGACGCCGATCGGAACCACAAACCCATGCTGCGGATTGATAACGAACAGATGAGAACGCGTTCCGCTGGTCGCACCGAATACATCGCCGTTGGGAGCCAGCGACAAGGAAGTAATGCCGGATTCTTCGTCTGGAATGAGATCATCCGGGCTATAACCCAAATCGCGCGCGTCAATTCTGGTCTGCGGCAGGACGACATGGTCGTACGCAGGCTCGCGCTGTGCATACGCGGGCGACCCCAGAATGACTGCGAGCAAGCAAAGCGCGCACACCGTTTGCATCTCAGTTTGCCGCCTTCGGGTGGTACAGGAAGAGGGCTAAGCGGTACGGGGTGTCGCCGATCATTCCAGCGCTTTGGCCTTCCGCACCGGAAATATTCTTGACGCCGATTGCGCCAACGAAGTAGATCGTTCCATCAGGTCCAGTAGACGCAGCATTGGTGCCCAGCACCGGCCGGCCATCGGGAAGATACATCCCGCCGAGGTCTTCGGTCTTGCCCGTGCGTAGATCGTAGGTGATCAGGTGAGACGCCTTGCCGGCCTCGCCGCTTCCCCCGTAATCAAACTCTTTTTCGGCCGCAGCGTAATACAGTTTCCGATCGAGACCAATCGTGAGGCTCAGCGTGGCGTACGGGACATCGCGTCTATCAGCCAGCTCCGCTATCGACATCTGACCGAGCCGCTTCACTGCTTTCTCCGGGAGCGCTGCTGGATCGAAGGAGAAAAGTGAGCTCTCACTCTCGTCCACGCCATAGAACAATTTGTTGGAGCGGTCCCAGACGACGACGCGCCATGCCGTCTCCGACTTGCCATAGTCGCGCCCGAGCGAAATCCCTTTCTGCCGGATAGGAATCTGTTCTTTCAGCTCGGCGACGGTATCGGTCGCTGGAGAGTACTTATAGATTCTCCCTGGACCGAAGCTGCCATAGACGTTTCCGTCGTCATCAATGCCGAGGGTTCGGCAGATCGACTCCCAATTGTTGATCCGTCCTTTATCTACCTTCGCGCCTGTAGCGACGTCGAAGTAAACGAAGTGCCCTCGAGGATGTGTGAGCCCATAGATGCGATGGAACTTTGGGTCGTATGCTCCCGTGTTCATGCCTTCGAAACGTGGGCCGATTCCGAAGTCCTGCACCGTCCCGAGTCGCGGATCGTATGCCATGTAATGGGAGCCGGGATATCCCTCGGGTGTCGCAAAGCGTGCATAGTTGAACCAGAATCCGCCGTGCGTCGCGAAGTAAATGCGGCCGTCTCTGCCTTCTCCGAACTTGGCGTGAATCTTGGATTGCGGCCCGATGTTCAGACCGTTCTGGCCCGTCAATGTATTCAGGTCCCCGACGTCCACCATGCGATCCATCTTCGGATCGAAGTAAACCAGGTGCCCACTGCAGCCGTGGCAGGCAAGTCCGACGTAGACCTTACCGTCAGATGCTGCTAACAGTGCGGCCCAGTTGCCATCCATCTCCGCGAGCCCCGGAAAGACCCTGTAGTCCACTATGACGTTGCGTTCTGCTACTGCAGGGGAAAGCGCCGCTAAAAACAACAAAATGGCCGAAAGGACGCCTCGCGCGACAGACTGCGAACCGAGCCGCTTACTGACCATCGCCGTGAGTCCTCTCTCAATCGATCACGGTCGAAGAACAGAAGCTCCTCGCGTTGATCGTTTAACGAAGCGAAACAAAAGTATCTATATCGAAAGAGAATAGCATGTCGAAGCGACGGGCGGCAGCGGCGCCCAACTGGCATTTGCCTCATCCCCTACGCAGGTTGGAAAGCAGCCGTTGCGCATTCTCCCGATAGACCTTCTTGAGGATGTCATCCGGCAAATAAAGCCCATAGATATTCCAGCGTCCCTGGCGGGAGGCGTGTGTTGGATATTCGAAGTACTCATCCGCCGTTTCGAGAAACCGATAATACAGCCGGTACATGGAGATCTCGGGCAGCAGATCCGTCCCAAATACGATTCGGTCGGCGTATTTCAGAAAAAAAGCGCGCGCGCTGTACGGTTGCCGTCCCAACTCAGGCGTTCGAGCGCTGATGTCGATCTGGAGATTGGGGTATGTGTCGAGTAGGGTGGAGAGATATTGAAGATCTTCGCCACACTCGGCAAGGTGCGCGCCAACGAAGGTTGTGTTTGGATGTCTTGCAAAGACACGGCTGCGTTGCTCGATTAACTCGCGTTTGGAGTAAGCTGCGTGTTGGAAACCCCATTCTGGATGGGCCGCGAGCTCTTCATACCGTTCATTGTTCGGGTCGATGGGCTCGAAAAACGCGTCAGGGTCAGCCGTGTGAAACATGACCGGAAGGTTCAGTTCCGCGGCCTTTTCGAAGACAGGGGCAAGGCGCTCATCATCGATCTTTAAGATTTCGCCGCTAGAGTCCCGAACGCTGAGGCCGAGATCCTTCCAGAACTTGATCCCGCAGGCGCCATGCTCCACCATGCGTTCCAGCCGATTGCAAGTGACGTCCGCGAAATCGTTCCGTTCGACGCCGCTCCAATCCATCCAGCCAATGGTCGAAAACCGGTCAGGCGCAGCGCGATGGAGCCGGTCCATACCGTCCAGCGCTTTCTGCCCAACCTGCATCGTGATGTTGACGAGGAATTCAACCTCGCACGCGTCCATCACCTTGAGCAGCTCAGCAGGGTCCTGTGAGTCGAGGTGATTGTGATAGTCAATGACTGGGAAACGCGGTTTTGGCACATCGTGAACGGCTGTCTTGAGCGAAGAACGCGGATGAAACTTGCCGAGTGGGAGCTCTACGTCTACGGACGCACTCACCATGGCAACGAACTTGTCGGTGGACCTATCGTTGAGCTCGGCCTGAACCGGTAGCTGAGTCGTGGGTTTCGAGTCACTCATAACGTCCCGGTTTATCCTTCCGCATCCGAGTACTGTTTCGCTTTGTAATGTATAGTTACTCTTTGCCATACGTCAAGATTATCGAGAGAGGAGCTACCAGCGTGTGCTTCCATGAGAGATGGTTGGCATGACTGCGAAGTTCATCACAAGCGTTTGCGTTTGATAGTGGAGAATTACTTATGCTGACAAGTCGTTTGAGCCCCGCCGCTTATGGCAGATTCCTTGTTGGGATTGCAGGTTTCGGCGGCCTGCTCTATGGGATCGACATCGGCGTCATCGCAGCGGCTCTGCTTTACCTTAGCAAAACTGTAAATCTTACTGTGGCGCAGACGTCCGCAATTGTTGCCGCCGTCCTTGGTGGCAGCATGGTCTCGTCACTGATCGCGGGCCTGCTTGCCGATTGGGTCGGTCGCAAGAAAATCATGATCGTCAGTGGCGTGATGTTTCTTGCCAGCGTAGTACTCATCGTATTGTCACAAGGATTCGCGACCTTGCTTTTTGGACGTCTTCTACAAGGAATGAGCGGAGGTGTGATCGCGGTCGTCGTTCCTCTCTACCTTGCGGAATGTCTCGGTGCTCATCATCGCGGACGCGGCACTGCGATTTTTCAATGGATGCTGACGTTCGGTATCGTCATCGCATCGGTCACAGGGTTGCTCTACACCCGCGCAGCAGAAGCTGCCATCACCGCAGCGGCAGGCAATCCCGTGCTCATCCAAGCGGCCGAGAGCCATGCATGGCGAGGCATGTTCCTCGCGACAATGTATCCCGGTCTCATCTTCTTCCTGGGCACTCTGTTTCTTGTGGAATCGCCGCGCTGGCTCTTTCGTAAAGGGCGTAACGCCGACGCGTTGGCTTCGCTGCATAAGCTTCTTCCTCCTGACGAGGCTGTTTTGCAGATGCGCGAGATGGAAGCCCTTGCTGTGGAAAGTAGTCAGAAGAGAGTGCAAAGTGCCGGGGACTCTCTGCTGCAAAGAAAGTATGTGGTCCCCTTTCTGTTAGCTTGCATCGTGCTCGCCTGCAATCAGGCTACGGGCATCAACTCTATCCTGGGTTTTCTGGTTGTCATCCTCAAGCAGGCCGGCATGAGCTCTGCCCATGCAACGCAAGGCGACCTCGTCGTGAAGATCGTTCATTGTGCGATGACGGTGATCGCAGTCCTCCTTGTCGACCGAAAAGGCCGCCGCTTTCTCCTTCGTATTGGCACGGGCGGACTGGTGTGTTCTCTGATCGGCAGTGCACTCCTCTTCCACACATTTGAAGCCCAGCGACTCGACGTAAAACAGAAAGTTCAGACTGCGATCGGCGGCAATGCACTGCATCTTCCGGTCGATACCGGCTCATTCGGACCGAACGTTTCGGGTAGACGTATGGCACTGACGGTCCTTTACTCTTACGGCCATGGAGATAGGGTAGCAACGGTTCTCGATACCGATCAGGATCACGTGCTGAGCATCGCACCCGACCGGACGGAGACCGGCGCGCCGCTCGTGATCCGGCGCGCGTTTTATGGCCCGGTTGCCTCGGAAACCACAGGTTGGCTGATCACGATCTTTCTAGGTCTGTTCGTTTCCTTCTTTTCCCTCGGACCTGGCGTTGTTGTGTGGCTTATGCTGTCGGAGCTAATGCCGACCCGCATCCGTTCCACGGGTATGGGCATTGCGCTTCTGATCAACCAAGGGGTTTCAACTGCAATCGCCGCCGTGTTTTTGCCTGTGGTGGGCAACTACGGTTTCTACGCCATGTTTCTGTTCTGGGCGGGATGCACCACGATCTACTTCATCACGGCGACATTCTTCCTTCCGGAGACGAAAGAACGGACGCTCGAAGAGATTGAAGAATACTTCGAGCATCCGAGACAGAAAAAGTTCGCCTGATGTTTCTAATGATCGGCCGTCAGGTTTCGTACGCTGCCGCCGACAACCGTGGTCTGGATATGAAGCTCCATGGTTGCTTCATCCAGCGTGAATTGGATCAGATCAGCGGGGGACCCAACTTTGAGCACACCTCGACCGCCGACGAAACGACCGGGGTTTACCGTGGCCATCGTGAGCGCCTCTGACAAGGAAATACTGGCCATCCGGCAGGCGTGTGCTACTCCATCCTTCAGAGGGAGCACGGCACCAGCCAGATATGCTGTGCCTGCCAAACTTAGGCGGCCATCGGCATGCAGTTCGACGCAACCTCCTACTGGGGTCTGATAAATACCCGGCGTTTTCCCTGCCACTCCAACAGTGTCGGAAACAAGGATGGATCTTGAAACTCCCTTGGCTCGCACCATGACCTTCAATGTGTCGGGTGGAAGATGATGACCGTCGGCAATCATCGTTGCTGAAAGGCGGTCGTCTGCAAGCTGCGTCCAGACTACATTTGGGTGACGCGGCAAGGTCGCCCCAATACCGTTACCCAAATGGGTGGAGAGCCTTGCCCCGGCATTCACAGCTTTGCGGATTTCTTCGGATGTCGCGTCGGTATGCCCAAGAGCCACCACAACGCCACGCTTTGTAACCGCAGCAATGTACTCTTCCGCTTCCGCAAAATGCGGCGATAGTGTGATCATGCCGACCAGACCCGCTGACGCATCCTGCCAGCGGTTGAACTCCGCAATATCAGGCCGGCGAACATGTTCTTGAGGGTGTGCCCCTCGAGGACCGTCTACCGGACTGATATGAGGACCCTCGACGTGTACGCACGGAATGACGTTTGCGACCACCGGATAGCGTGCGCGCGCCTCGGCTATGGTGCGCAAAGTGGCCGTAATCTTTGTTTCGGAAGATGTAATGATGGTCGGAAGAAATGTTGTCACACCCGTCGCAATCATTTTTTCAGTCAGCCTGAGGATCGTGTCGGTATCCAGATCCTCGGCATTGACGTCTTCGCCGCCATACCCGTTGACCTGAAGATCAATGAGACCGGGTGAAAGCCAGCATTTCTCCTCGTGCCGAACAGGTCGAATGGCCATGACGATGCCGTTCTCAAAAGACACCTCAATCGAGGCTCCGTCCGAAGGATCTCGTCCACGTACTATGTGCATGTTGACTCCTCGCACTTTTGCTGAATTCGGCAGTCGATCCGGGTAATCCGTTCACAGGGACGCCTTCGAGGCGAAACGCCCAGTGATAGCCTACATGGTATAAACATTGCATTGTTTTCTATCTTTTTATTTCGTATTGACCTTACAGTTTATTTTGGAAGATTCGTGATGCGACACTTTCTGACATGCCAGCTCATCGCCGTGACGCTCTGCCTTGGCGGTCGAGCGCAAGCCACCTCCTCTGCAACTGCGAACCGCGATCACGTTACCGCCGTTGGTACCAACGGGCTGACCGCTCTCGTAGCAATCAAAGGGGGCCGGCTGTCACTTGAATCGTTCGAAGACACCGCCACGCACGCGTCTCTTCGCCCTCGCGAGGCATTTGTCTTTGTACTCCAAGATGGTCGCGAGATCCGATCTTCGGCCATGCAGGTGACGAGGGGCCCGGTGACCTCACCAGTTCTCGAGGATACTGCGTCCTCCCGAGCCGCCGCACGTCTACCCGGACAGCAGATTTGTTCGGATCTTCGGGAAAAGCAAGCTGCCGTCGACGTTCATTGGTGCATGATTTCTCGCGGACAACTGCCATACCTTCGGCAGGAAATCACCATCAAGGCATCGAACCAGCCTCTCGCCCTTGCAGAGGTGCAGCTATTTCACTTTCCTGATACAGCGGCACGCGTGGTTGGAACGGTTGCCGGATCTCCCATTGTTATCGGCGACTTTTATGTTGGCTTCGAGCACCCGCTGTCGTACAGCACTATAGAACATGGGGAAGTCATTGCGGGCCTCAAGCGCACTTTACCGTTAGCGTCTGGGCAATCCATCACATACAGCTCGGTTGTCGGTGTAGCGCGTCCCGGTCAAATGAGGCGCGACTTTCTGGCATACCTCGAACAGGAGCGAGCGCATCCGTACAGAACATTCCTGCACTACAACACGTGGTATGACCTCGGCTTTGGCGAACGCTTCAGCTCGGCTGGTGTATTGAACCGCATAAACAGCTTCGGAGAAGAACTTGTGCGGAAGCGCAACGTCACCATGGATTCATTCCTGATGGACGATGGCTGGGATGACACAAGTTCGTTGTGGGGTTTCAACAGCGGATTCCCCGATGGATTGACATCGGTACATGCCGCGGCCGCCAGGAACGGATTTGGTATTGGCGTGTGGATGTCGCCCTGGGGAGGGTATCAAAAGGAAAAACAGGAACGCATCACCTATGGCAAAAGCCAAGGCTATGAGATCGTTGATGGTGGGTATGCGCTGTCGGGCCCACGATACTACGAGAAGTTCGAAGCAACATGCCTCGCGTTCGTAAAGCGCTATGGAGTCAATCAATTCAAATTCGACGGTACCGGCAATGCTGGTCAGGTGTTTGCGGGAAGCCTGTTCGATAGCGATTTCTCCGCCGCGATCCATTTGATCGAGCGCATCCGGCAAGAAAATAGTGAAGTGTTCATCAACCTGACTACGGGAACAAAGCCCTCTCCGTTCTGGCTGCGCTACGCAGATTCGATCTGGCGCTCCGGAGAAGACCACGACTTCGCCGGGGAAGGCAGTTGGCGACAGAAGTGGATCACATACCGCGACGCACAAACCTATCGCAACATTGTGCAAGGCGGCCCGCTCTTTCCGCTCAATTCGTTGATGCTGCATGGTCTGATCTATGCGGACAAAGCAGAACATCTTTCGGATGACCCGAACCATGACTTCGCTGCCGAAGTCCGTTCGTACTTCGGCAGCGGGACACAGCTCCAGGAGATGTACATCACTCCAGCGCTCCTGTCAGCGACTGACTGGGACGTGTTGGGAGAAGCAGCGAGATGGTCGCGCAGCAATGCTTCCACCCTGCGCGATACACATTGGGTGGGCGGAGATCCAGGTAAAGGCGAGCCATACGGTTGGGCTTCATGGAACGCCGATGCGGGGATAATCGTTCTGCGAAATCCGAGTCCACACCGGCAGCCGATCTCGATCGATGTTCAAAACACATTCGAGCTTCCGCCTGCCGCCAAGCAGCTCTATTCTATGCACAGCCCCTGGATTGCCGACGCCGGGATACCATCCATCCAACTCGCGGCTCACCATCCTCACATTTTTGAGTTAGAGCCGTTTCAGGTACTCACGTTGCAGAGTCGTGCAGAACGATAACGCACCAGATTTTACTGTGACTGTCCATCCATGATTCGAGCGATGATGATGCGGACGATAGAGTTAACCTACATCGGATGCCTTCGATTTTCCGTACACCCGCCCGATCGATGATCTACGATGGCTCGGCGTAGACTTCGCCGTGCGATCGAGACAGCCGCGCAAAACAGCCCGATGGAGTTCCAATGCAGGCCAGTCCCGTCACCGTCGATCGCAAAGACCCGCGATTCGACACTTTGAAAAAGGGAAACAACCTACGCTTCCCCGCAACTGACGCCGAGGCGGCCAGTCGTATCGTCCTGTGCAGCGACGAAGCGGAAGTGTCAGAAGCACTCCAGCGGGTCGTCGCCTCCGGCATCCGTCCAACCGTGCGCAGCGGAGGCCATTGTTATGAGGATTTCGTGGCTAACAATCCGCATGGCGCGATTATCGATCTTTCCTTGCACAACCAGATCGGCGCCGGCCCATCCCCCAATTCCTTCCGAATCGCATCCGGCGCGAGGCTGGGCGAGATCTACCAAAGCCTCTATAAACGCTTTAACGTAACGCTGCCAGCGGGCACTTGTTACATGGTGGGTGCTGGCGGGCACATATCGGGAGGCGGCTACGGCCTGCTCGCACGTCAACACGGTCTGACTGTTGACTGGATCACGGCGATGGATCTGCTCACGGTAAATGCGAAAGGAACGGTGGTCGAACGCAGGATAGACAAGTCGCATGATCCTGATTTGTTTCGCGCCTGCCGCGGAGCAGGAGGAGGAAACTTCGGTATCATCACGAACTTCATCTTCGACAAGCTGCCGGATTCGCCTCGTGAAGTTGCCGAAGCGAGTCTGTCGTTCGCCTGGGCATCCATGACAGAGGAGAAGTTCAACAGGCTGCTGACGATTTACGGCGACTACTGGAACGGTCGCGGCCGCAATCCCGAAACTTGGGGGCTGTCTGTCGTCATGGTGGTGGGGCCAGGCAATCATCCCGGCAGCCGCATCATCATGGACGCGCAGTATTGCAACGCACAGGGGAACGCGTCCGATCTCACAGTACTGCATGAATTCTTTGATCTATTTGCAGAGTTCGATCCTGCGCACGATGCAAAAGCAAGACAAGATCGATACGAGATCAAACGTCGCCCCTGGCTCGATGCGACGCTGGCTGGCGGCGACTCCGGCGGAGCTGTTCGGGCAAAATACAAATCGACTTACATGAAGCAGCCGTTTGTTAAAGCGGAATGTCACACTTTATATAAGTACCTGACTTCACCCGGCATCGACGCGCACGGTTTTGTCCTGGCCATCGATGGATATGGCGGAGCGACCAACATGCCGGGATGTGCGCAAGAGACCGCCATCGCGCAGCGGTCCTCCATCATGAAACTCCAATGGCAGTGTTACTGGGAAGATAAAGATGACGACGAAGAACATCTGAAATTCATGGATGATATCTATACCGCGATGTATACGGGTACTCACGTACCTCGCGAGTACCAGGGAACACCGTTCGGCGATCGGTATGAAGGCTGCTACATGAACTATGCCGACGCAGACATGCTTCGCTACGGTTATTGGCCTCAGCTCTACTATGGCACCGCCGGGCTTTATCCGTTCTTGCAACAGGTAAAGAAGCGCTACGACCCGAACAACATCTTTCACAGCTCGATGAGTGTCCGCTCATGAATGGATCGAGTTGGAATCGTCGGACGTTTTTAACCGACGCCAGCTTGACTGCAGTCGCCGCCGCAGCCGCGCCGCGGTTGCTGTATGCCAACTCCATCGTCCCTCCTATCCGTGGAAGCAAGCCTTTTCTTGCCTGCGTCTCGTCGTCCCTATCGGGGTTGGGCTCCGCACATCAAATGGCGGTTTACCATGTGCAGGACGGCGAATGGCGTCCGTTGAACAAGCCGATAACCAGCGAAGCGCCTCGATCGCTTGCGATCCACCCTGCACAGTGCGTTATTTATGTCGCGCATGACACGCTGGAATATTTAGGTCTTCCGCGAGCAAGCGTCTCCGCGTTTGCGCTCGATCCATCTTCCGGTGCATTGCTTCTACTCAATCGCGTAGCCTTGACCCTCACGGCCACGTGTCCTCAGCATATCTCCGTATCCCCGGATGGGGGTACGCTGCTTGTTTCAGCGTCCGGCGGCGGCTCATACAATGTCTTCCGGCTCGCAGGCGATGGCAGCATCCTTCCTGGGGGCTATGCTCTCAAGCAGACGGGCTGCGGCCCGCACAGCCTTCAATCGTCAGCCCATCCGCGAGCTTCTGTATTCCAGAAGTCCGGGTTAGCCGCGTTCGCATGTGACTTTGGCAGCGACCGCATCGATCAAATTGACTTCACCGGTGAAGCTCCCGCAGTCACCAGCCGCGCTTCGTTTGCTCCGGGCAGCGGTCCCAGTCATCTTGCTCTTCATCCATCAGGAGGCGCTCTCGTCATTGCCAATCATCTGCGGCCTTCTCTGCAGGTGTTTACTGTTGACCCGACCTACTCCCATTTAGGTGCGAGCATTCAGCAGCTTCCTCTCGATGCTCTGTCTGCCGGCCCTCTCTGCTTCGGACCTTCAGGCGACGACCTCTACGCGACCGGCGTGAGCAGATCACGCGAGACAGTGCTCTTCTCTTTCCAGATGGATCGGGCGTCATTCCATTTGCGGCCAATCGCAAGAAAGGATGGGTTAGGCGCAGGCCGACCGCGACAGCTGATGACTCACGGGAGCGATCTTTTTCTGGTGGGCGACACCGGTGTAAGAAGCCTCCGGCTCGATCGGCAAAAGCAAGAGCCCGCGCTCCGGTTGGCTTTTCAGCAGGTACTTCGCAAGAGTTATCTCTCCAGCATGGTCATTAGCACACTTTGAAAGGCATGATGTCCCACCCCCGTCAGACGGACCGCCTTAGTGCCCTCGCCGGCTTAGGAAAAGAGATAAAACGTCAGGCTCTGGTCGCAGAAAACGTTGCGTCTCCATACTCGCCCATCGTTACGTCTCCGGAAAACTTATCGCCAGAGACAGTCCCTATGAAGCTATACGGAAGATAGTAGCCGCCAGGCCGCATCATGCTCTTTAGGGTGACGTGATTCGCATTCACCTTACCGTGCACCGGCGCATGGAAGATTTCGCCCCTCTGTTCTCCAGAGATCGCCTCGCCTTCCTGCCGTAACACAAGGTGTTGCTGGCCAATCCCACGCACATATTGAATGGAGACAACCCAGGTTCCGGCGAGGTTTGCTGCCGCCCCGGAATAAACTGGCGGATTCTCGTAGTGGCCTGGGCTGCGTAGATACTTATTGATTGTGTTTGCAACTACTTTGAAGTCGCCCGGCTGCATCATGTAGGGCATGATTTCGACCGAAGAACTCATGGCATCGGGTCTACGGCCCTCGCCGCCTCCCACTAGAATTCGCGGCGTCCCTTTGTCAAGTCTCTCAACGAGCTCTGTCCCCGTGATTCCTACTTTTGCTGCGTCCCAACGAATGCTCAACGTCGGTGCCCGGTTGGATAGATCCTGGTCTGGCATATGAATTTCAGTCGTGACGGATGGAATGGTCTTGATCGCAGCAGCGATGTACTGGTTCCACTCCAGCCACTGCTTCTGCTCGGCGTCATGGTCCCGCTTGTACCACTCGCGCACAGCAGCAAGCATGCCCATAGCCTCTTCCTTGCCCACTTTTAAGGCACGGCCCCAGTTGTGATGTGGAGCAGCGTTCCAGAAGGCGGCGGCGCACAGATCTTTTGGACCGAGCAGAACCCCCGCGGCTTGCGGCCCGCGCATACACTTCCCGCCCGAGTAGCCGACGAACGTTGCCCCGGCTTCAAGATGGATATTCGGTACGATCGGCTCCTCCGCGGCAGCGTCCACAAACACCGGTATGCCCCTCTCTCTCGCGACCGCACAGATCGCCTTAATCGAAAGCGGCTCTTTGAATGCGCGCGGCCCGGAAAGGACGTAGATCATTGCGGTGCGGCTGTTAATCTTCGTTCGCAACTCCTGATCGCTCCCCACTTCGACGATGTCGGGTCCGCACATCCGGACACCGAAGTCATAGGGATTTCGCGAGTAAGCTGGGATGACGACTTCGCTGCGAGTCTTCACGTACGGCATCGATTGAGCGAGCTCCGGGTCCGTGCCGCAGATACAGGCCACCGTCGCCAGCGCAATTGCCGCTTCACAACCAGTGGTCACGATGGCCATCGGTGCGCCCATGTGCTTCGCGATCTCCGCCCCAACAGCCGGCATCAACTCATCAAGCTGCACATAATAGTTGGAGGCTTCAAACATCGCCTGCTTGACCTCAGGAAGCGACTCGGAACCGGAGATGATCGTGTAGGTTCCGCGAGCATTCAAAACAGGCCGAACGCCAATACGAGTGTAGAGATTGTCCGTTGCGGTTCCCGATGCGACCAGATGCTTCGTGCCACTCGCAGCCGGCAGCATGGAAGAGGCAGACGCAGAGAGAGGCTTCATCGCTGCTGAGGCCGTAAGGACGCCGGTCTGCTTGAGAATGTCTCGTCTCGACCAGCTCGCTTTGCTAAACAGAGACATAGAGTGCTTCCTTCCTAGAATCGAGGTGGATCAAGTCGCTGATCGAGATCGCCATTGCATTCTGCGAAGAACTAGAGAGAAGCGATGCAGTCGATTTCTACCAGCGAATTTCCAGGAAGACCGGTTACTGCGACAGTGGTGCGTACCGGAGGCACCTCACCCCATCGGCCCGCGTATACGGAGTTCATCTTCGCGTAGTTTGCCAAATCGCTTAGATAAACATTTACCTTCAGTGCCTTACTCATAGACGACCCTGCGAGGATTAGGTTCTGCTCCAGTTCGTCCAGCACATGCTTTGTGTGCTCCTCAATAGTTCCCGCGAAGTGCGCGCCTATACCCGCGATATAGATCAGGTTGCCGAAGGTGATGATGCTGTTGAAGAGCGGGGGAGCTTTTGCGGGTGCAGGCGTCGCGCTCGCGGTTGCGGCAGCGGGGCTCCCGGCTGGCGAGGCTGCAGGAACATGATGGACAGCTTTCTTCTCCCACACGACGCCGGTCTGCGCTTTCGCTTCCGACGTCAGCGAGGCTGCTCCTGTAACCGCGATCGCCGCAGTGGTGGCCGCGTTCTTCAACAACTTTCTGCGCGAGTGCTTCTCCATGTACTATTCCTCCCTGGTTCGATTTGGGGCCGATAGACCGAAAGGCGAAAGCCAGCCCGAAGGATCTTCCGGCGGCACGATGGAACGAAATCTCCCAGTAATGGAACCTGCTCAGATCGCTACGGTCAAAGCTCCGAGGCAACGATTAAGATTCTGCTGCTACTGCCCGCGAACTCGGCGAATGTCGGCACTCGGATCGACCGTGGATCATATGCCGCGAGGAGAAGTAAGAAGTAATCTGTTTGGGGAAAAGCCTGGAGGATCGAATTTTGGCATGCGCGGAGGCTTCCTGATTTGCTGTAAGGATTGTATTCCTTTGACGCTCCAAAAAGAAACAAAAGGGAATATGTCTTTGATACGTTCCGACCCAATTATGCTCGATGGCCTCAGGTGAGGCGAGGGACGTTACACAATCGTTACTTCGATACCCGCATCGCGAATTGCCTTCGCTTCCTCGTCCGAAAGCTCGCTATCGGTTATGACATGATCAACTTCCGAGGCTGCAACAATCAAGGACAGGCTTCTCCGGTTGAACTTGCTCGAGTCACATACGACGACAACCTTTTGCGCAGCCATCACCATTGCTCGGTTGACGCGTGCCTCCAACACATTCGGCGTCGTCAGTCCGACCCGGACGTCGAAGCCATCCACGCCGAGGAAGACAATATCAGCGTGCATTTCCTTAAGTACGTCTTCTGCAAGTGGACCCACAACCGATAAAGAATTCTTTCGTAACGTGCCGCCAATCATGATGATCTCGAAGTCGCTTCGAGCAAGGTCCGTTGCAATATTCAGGGCATTGGTGATCACGGTCAGGTGTCGCAGCGATGTGAGCGACCGAGCGATTTCGGTAGTCGTTGTGCCCGAATCAAGGATGATGCATTGTCCTTCAGACACCATCGCCGCAGCGGCTTTTGCGATCTTCACCTTCTCGGGGTGATACATCTCCTCCTTTTCCTGGATGGTCGGGTCAGAGAGCGCTCCGGCTTGCGCTGGCAACGCGCCGCCGTGGGTTCTGATCAGCAGGTCCTTTGCCTCCAGGTAGTCCAGATCTTTTCGAATGGTTATTTTTGAGAGATCAAGATTGTTGGAAAGCTCATCGACTAGGACACGGCCATGCTTCTGGATCAGAGAGAGGATGTGCTGCCGCCGCTCTTCGATCAGCATTGGCGCTTTGAGTTTTTTGTTCATCGTGTCAGCCTCATGTCGACGCTGGGCCTCACAACGGCCTTTCCCCTTGGCGCGGGGTCAGCTAGCGCCGATCAAGTGCGGTCCAATCGTGTATGTAGAGAAGTCTAGCAAATTGTAGCGGGCCCACCGCCCGGCCGAGTGTGCAAGCAAATACGCGCCTGCAACGAGCGCAGAAACGATCCTGAAAGTCAGGACAGAGACCGATCTCATCGCGGGGAGTAAAGACCTTAAGCGTAAATCGCAAACTTCTCCACAACCCTGCTAATCAGCCCGTTCGGACTTGGGGAGTCGGGCTTCATGCCGAGCTCGATCGAGGAGAAGAGGCCGAGCATCTGGCCGAAAATCACATCGACGGCAGGTCGATACGCATCGGGAATGTCTGTAAACGCCGGGCAATTGAGACTGAAGTCGCATGCAGCGCTCGCTCCGCCGATACCGACGATCGTGCGCACCACCCGTTTCGCGCGGACTTCATGCAGCAAATCGCCGTCGTAGCGTCGTCGATTCTCCCCGCTGGAGAGAAATGCTGTGAACAGTGTCCCGCTATTCAAGGACGACATCGGACCATGTCGCAGACCTAAAGTAGTTTCATACATGGTTTGAATTCTGCCGCTGGTGAGTTCCAGCAGCTTCAGCGCAGATTCGCGCGCAACCGCACCCAGGCTCCCCGCCCCCACAAAACAGGCCTTGTCTGAACCTTCGTGCTTCAGTGTTCTTGATAGATCGTGGGCCAAAGTCGCACCTTGGTTCAGAAGAAACTCCGCCGCCAGCGTCATCGATTCCAGTTTTCTCTCGAAGCCATCATCGCGCCAGAGAGAGGACAAGGCCTGGCCAAAAATCACCATGTTTGTGAATGAACTCGTCATTGCCAGTCCGCGATCGTTGACCGCATCATCCAGCAAAATAGCGAGACCGTCATCGCTTTCTCTGGCCAGCTTCACCATGCGTCCGTGCTCATTGCAGCTCACGACAAGATGCTTCACCTTTGGGCAAAAGGCCAGGCCCTGCTCCAATACAGCAGCGCCTTCCGGGCTCTCGCCGGATCGCGAAAAGTGAATCCAAAGGTAATTGCGCTCCGGTAGGATTTGATCCTCGCGATTGGTGAGCATATCTGTGCTCGCAACCACTGAAACCTCACAGCCCCATCCGCGCCTCAACAGGTTCGCAACCGAGTGCCCAATATAGTCCGACGTACCCGCACCGATGAGACAGACCGGCCAGCGTTCGTCATGGGCCTGCTTTAAGAACGACTTCAGTTCTGCTCTGCAGCTTTCGAAGTGCCGGTGGGTCGCCTGCCATGTAACAGGTTGCTGCGCGATTTCTGACGGGGTATAAAGGAGCCCGCACTCACGCTTTTCAGCATCAGGCAGCTTGAGTAGCGCCAATAATGGGTTCATTGTCAGACCTTTTGAGTTGAAAACGAAAGAATACGCTCTCGAAGTAGAGCATCTCTGCTGACCTTTTGCAAGGCCGGGAAAGTAGGCGCACACTGCGTATCAGGGGCCAAACTTCTGATGGTACGGCTAGGTATGTGAAATAGAATGAGTTGCGCATCGTCCGCGTGAGCGTCACACGAACAATCAGCGCCTCCCAGAACGAAACTTAACGTAATCCAAGCACGTGCGACGAACTGAAAGCACCCCTCCATGAAAGTTTTCGATATTGCCATAGCGGGCGAGATCAATCTCGACCTGATACTTTATGGGCTTCCAAAGGACATGCCGCTGGAGCGGGAGCTTTTGGCCACCGGCTTTCAAGCTACCCTGGGAGGTTCCTCGGCCATCGTGGCGCATAACGCGTCGTGTCTTGGAGCCCGGGTTTCGTTTACGACGTTGCTGGGTAAAGACGATTTCGGCAGCATGGCGCTCCAAAAACTGCGGACGTCGGGTGTGGAGACCAGCCATACCGCGTTCGATAGCAATCGCTCAACCGGCGTAACGTTTCTTCTTCCCCATGGTGAGCACCGGCACATTCTGACTTATCCCGGCACCATCGCCGAACTAACCGTTTCCAACCTGGATCTCGACTTCATAACGCAGTCCCGGCACTTTCACCTTTCATCCCTATACCTGCAACGCGGACTGCATCAGGGGCTACCTGATTTGCTCTCCGACATAAAGCATGCGGGATTGAGCATTTCACTCGACACGAACGACGATCCGGACGACCGCTGGGGCTTCCCGTTGCACGAGATTCTTCCTTTCGTCGACATTTTCCTCCCAAACGAATCCGAGCTTTGTCGCATGGCGGCAACGCCCGATCTCGACGGCGCGATTAAATTGTTTGCGCAGAAAGTCCCCGCCATCGTTGTTAAGCGCGGGGCGCAAGGAGCCTATGTACATCAAGAGGGCCGCGGCACGGACGTAGCGCCGCTGAAGGTACTTCCCGTGGATACGATTGGAGCCGGGGACAGCTTCGATGCAGGGTTTCTGTGGGCGTATACGCGCGGCCAAGACCTAACCACGTGTGCAAAGGCCGGCAACATAACGGGCGCTCTTTCCACTCAGTCACCCGGGGGGACAGAAGCGTTTGTGGATGTGGGGTTACGAAACTCGTTCCTTGCCGAGCACAAGTTTTTTGACCTCGTTGCTCCCCGATAAGCGAGACTCTGGGGCGATTGCATGCAGCCACGAATTCACGACAAGCGTGATGGGGGTTTGTTGACAAAGCAACTCTGCTGGAAGAGAGTAAGGAAAAACAACAACCCGTAAGTGAAAACTCTTCCAATACACGCTTCAACGAGGTCCGAGTGAGCCCGCAGGCCGTTCTACGAAATTCATCATCTCCAGTTGTGGCGCTGACCAAAACGTTCTTCAAATACACGGTCCTGATCACACTGTGCTTTGGTTGCGCTACAGTGCTTCGTGCGCAGGCGAAGGCAACCCTAGGAACTCTTGCGCTACCCACCTATGACGAGGGGAACCCGAACCCGAACCCTCCCTTCGACATCTATGCGACAACAGAGTTCAACTACCCGTACACCCTTCGGACGAGCCTTACAGGTGCGAAGTCAGAACACGTCTGGCGCTCCGTTGTTCTTGAAAACGAGTCTTTGAAGTGCACGGTATTGCCGGATCTTGGTGGGCATATCTATACCTGCATCGACAAAATTAATGGCGAACCTATGTTCTACGCGAATCCTTCGATCAAGAAGGCGGAAATAGGCCATCGCGGTGCATGGGCTGCATTCGGTGTGGAGTATAACTTTCCCGTTTCGCACAATTGGGTTTCCTTGTCTCCCGTTGACTTCTCCTTCCGAACAAATGCGGACGGGAGTGCCTCCGTTACGGTAGGCAATATCGATCGGCCCTACGGGATGCAGTGGGAAGTAGAACTCGTCCTGAAGCCAAAATCATCGCTGCTCGAGGAACGCGTGACGCTGTACAACCGAAGCGACGTTCGCCACCGTTTCTACTGGTGGGACAATGCCGGAGTGCAGGTATGGGACGACTCGCGCATTGAGTATCCCATGCGCTTCGCCGCGGCGCACGGCTTCAAAGAGGTATACCGGTGGCCGGTACTCACACCAGGCGGTAAGGACCTCAGTTTCATCAAGAATCACTCCGATGGCCCAGTTTCCTATTTCTCCCACGGCAGCCACGAAACATTCAGCGGAGTGTGGAACCCGAAAACCAATGCAGGGGTCGCACAATTCTCCGAGTATCGCGATCTTCCTGCGAAGAAGATTTGGTCCTGGGGATCCGATGCTGATGGACTCGCTTGGCGAAACGCTCTCTCTGATAACCAAAGCGCCTATGTAGAAGTGCAGGCCGGTCTATTTCGCAATCAGGAAACCTACGCCTTCTTGGACCCGGGACAAACTATTCGCTTCCGCGAGTACTGGATGCCTGTTCGCGGAACCGGCGGTATCTCGCGAGCGAACACGGGCGGAGTCATCAAGCTCGAGACTCACGGCGCGCAGGTATCTGCGACGCTGAACGTAAACACCCCCTTACCTCATGCAAGGTTGTCCCTCACCCAGGCGAATAATGTTCTGTGGAGCGGATCAGGAGACTTAGATCCGCGAAACACCTGGTCGCGCACCGTGGCGCTCAAGGACACCACAAGTAAGGTGACTTTCGTGTTGAAAGATGAAACTGGCCAGACGCTGCTGACACAAACCGATGGCGAGTACGATTGGGATCCCGAAAGCTCTATCCAGACCGGTCCGCAGACTGAAGACCAGACGCCCGGCCCTGAGAAAAGAACGGAAGACGATTGGCTGCGAGTGGGGACGGAACAGGAAGTCAATGGGCAGGTGGTGCAAGCGATGTCGACCTACCAAACCGCGCTGCGGAAGTATCCAGAAAGTCTTTCGCTGGAGATAGCCGAGGGTAGATTGGCGGCATCTCTACAGCGCTATGAAGAATCCGTGCCACTGCTACAGGCTGCACAACGACGCGATACGCCTAATTCGGTGATTGCGTACTACCTCGGCCTTGCTGAGCAGCAGTCAGGCCACGTGCGCGAAGCCGAGACTTCGTATGACATTGCGTATCGGCAGGCTTCGATGCGTGCTCCTGCAGCGATAAGACTGGGAGAGATGCAGGCCCAGGGCGGAAACTTAGCTACAGCTTCGATCTTGTTCAAAGCCGCCGTCGCCGCGGCCCCTGAAAATGTGCTCGCGCAGGAGGAGTTAGAAGCCGTAACACGCTCGGAGGGCAATGCGGCAGAGGCCGATGGTATGGCCCGCAGGAGTCTTGACGTTGATCCGACGAACGATTTCTTGAAGATCGAACTAGGAGCACCGGATCTCCAACATCTTGCTGCCGACCCCTATCGGGTCCTGCGCATCGCCGCGGAGTACATGCAACTTGGTCTCTACAAAAAAGCAATCGCGCTGCTTGATACTCAGTATCCTGTGGTCCCTGAAGACCAGAGTGAACCGGGATCCGTCCTCCCGCAGAATCATCCGATGGTGCTTTACTATTCCGCCTATTGCAAATCGAAGTTGAGTATCGATAGTGAACAAAACTGGACCAATGCATCAAAGCTTTCCTCCGCTCTTGTTTTCCCGTGGACAGAGACGGACCGTGCGGTGCTGGAGAGTGCCCTAGAGATAAACAAGGATGACGCAACAGCTCATTATCTGCTCGGTACATTGCTATTCGCGGAGGGATTGTACGACGGGGGCATCGCACATTGGGTACAAGCCAAGCGGCTCTCGCCACATATGCCAGTCGTCGATGCGGATCTGGGGAAAGCGTGGCTCCTGGTCAAGCACGAAACCGACGGGGCACGCCGATCGTTCGTTGAAGGATCCATCAACGATCCCCAGAATCCAGATATTTATATCGGTCTCGATCAAACGATGAGTTTGTCCTCGGTTTCAGCTTCCGAACGCGCAGCGATGCTTTCACGGTATCCCTTGGCTGACAGCTCTCAATCGAAGATGCCTGCTGAACTTGTCTATCAACTTGCTCTCACGCGAGCGGAAGCAGGCCAGTTCGAGCATGCTTTGTCGCTCTTCAAAGGTAGATTCTTCCCTAGTGAGGAGGGAGGGGTAAGTTCAGCGCAGGTCCTTTTCGAAGTTCGGCTGATGCAATCCGAGTCTGCCTCCAAGGCTGGCAAATGCGCGGAGTCGAAGGAATTTTTGGGAAGTGAAGCTGCTTTGTCCGCTCCCATGCATTCCTCGCAAGCTCTTTTCCGGATAGCCCAGGTGGCCAAGCACTGTGGACTGCTTCAGGAGGCAAACAATCTTTACAAGCAGGCTGCGGCTTCCGGCACAAGTGCAAGAAATCTTCTCTGGGCGATAGAGGCGGAGAAAGCCCTTGGAACATACGAGCCCAGTCAATCTGAGGCAAAGCTTCGCAACGCTATCCCTGCGGCAGACCATCTGACGGAGATCAGCGAATACTCGAGCTTGCGCTGGTACGACATCGGGATGGTTCAAGCTGAGTTGCATCAGGATGCCGAGGCGAAAGAGTCTTTCAAGAACTCCTTTCTACTTCCTGATATCTTCATGTCTCATCATCTCTCCCGCGCGGCACTTGTTGCATTGTCTGCCAGAACTTCGCTCGTACCCGTAACGCCGGGCGCATCCGGAAGGTAACTGGCGATCCACTAACGACTACTTGCTTGCGGATCCGCAGCTGCGCGGGCCAGGCTAAATAAGTTCTGGCGACGGAAGCACATATTATCTGGTCTCGCCAATCTTGTACTGGCGAGAGAGTTAGTCACCGGTAGGTGATCGGCTCTCTGCGCCTGCGCCGATGGGCTCGAACATCTTTCGGCCCACTGTGGCTTTACCCAACACTCCAAGATTAGGAACGAAGGTGGCCGACGCGCTTTTCAAGTTTTGAAAAAAAGCGCTTGACAGGTTGCGCGCCATTACCTATTGTTTGTCTTGCTTACGATTAGTTACTCTAATGATTCTGGGCACGCGATATTACTCCTTCAACCGGCCGCACGGTGTCGCAGAGTGATAGGCGTTACAGACACATGTCGATCGTCTCTGCACTACGTGCAATTCAGTTACTTTCTTCCCAGCACAAACACAATGCCATATCCAGGCCACTCCTAAAGTGCACTTGCTTGACCGCACTGGTCAGGAAGTCTGGAGAAGTGCTGCAGCTGCGGATCTGTACCTGAACAGATCCAGCAGATCGTGTCACCCATGATTTAGGGCTTCTCGTTGTTCGAATCGCATCTTTCCCAGCCGTATCTCAGATTCAATCTTTCCGCGTTGGCGTCCACACGCCCGTTTGCTCTGTTTGTGCCCTAAAGGCAATTCCAAATTTCATCTGGTGAGGGAAAGATAATGAAAGTGAATCGGAAGTTTTTCTCGCAGTGGGCGGTTTCGCTATTCACGATGCTGGCGGTGGTATTGATGCTGCCCATAGGCACCGAACAGGCAAGGGCACAGGGTCTGCCCTGCCCCGGCCAGAACTGGGGCGCCACCGCGCCCAACATCTGGGCCGCTGAAGGTAGCGTCAAGGTGTTCTTGAACAACGACTCGACGACGAATCAGCCGACAGTACCTGTTTTCGCTTTCGATGGGAATTTCAATCCGTGGGGATATCAGCAGCATCCGCAAACAATCGCGGAGTTGAATTCTGTGTGGTCCTGCCCGTCCGGCTCGCCAGTGATCGCGGTCGCCGGTTCAGGCCGAGAGACAGTCTCGTTCCAGATCTTCATCAGTGCGGGCGTGGGTTCCAATTCAGCACTGAGCAATGTCACGGTTGCCGTCAGTCCGCTGTCTGGCCCGGGAACGTTGACTTCCGATAACACCCAGACCTCCAATGTCACGCGCTATCTCGAGGGCTATGTTCCCTACACAAGTCCGGGAACACAGAATCCCAACAACCTGCAAACCACGGGACAAATGCCCGACCCGCTCATTCCATTTTACGACCCGTACGATTCGGGAAATCCTGCAGTCGCAACGCCGTTCAACGTGCAGTCGGGGACAACGCAGGCGGTGTGGGTGAATGTTGCTATTCCCGTCAACCAGGCTGCCGGAGCCTACACCGGAACCGTGACCGTGTCCGGCAACGGTGTGACCACGACCTCGATCCCAGTAAATGTCACGGTTTGGAACGGTAACCTTCCAACCTTCGATGCGGGTTCTGTCGACCCCACGTATGCGGATATGTTGAAGTCGTGGCTGCCGTTCTACCGGGGGAATTTCGACAACGGCGAGGGGATGACCTGCGGAGGACCTGGATGCACCACCGAGCAGGCGCTCCTTGGGAAATACCAGATTATGGGTCACGCCTACGACCTGGACGTGCAGATGGACGCCGACGGGCCTGCGCAGAACGGCTGTTATCCCAGCTATGGGTCCTGCACGAGCTTCACGACCAATGGCACTGCGAGCGCGCTCGATTGGACCGCTTACGATGCCTACGTGGGTCCGGCCTTAACGCCGGGCGGACTGTTTTCCGACGGCACGGCGATGCGGGTCTTCGATTCGCCATTGTCGACCGCTGGAGGTGGCGCGTGGGTGAGAGGGGGCTGGAACTGGACGGAGCAGAACGGCAACGCTCCCGTGCCGCCGGCAGGGCTAATGCAACTGGTAGGAAATTTTGCCACCCAGATCTCTCAACATTTCGCATACAACCACGCTAATAAAGGCTGGGGATCGCCGGAGTTGATCTCCTACACCTTTGATGAGACCTACAACGGCGGGCACAGTAAAGATATCGGCGGCAATCCGCTCATCTATCAGATTATTTCTTCCTACAACCAGGCAATCAATTCATCCAACTCCGCATTATCGGCGACGTGGGATCCGTCGACCTTTCCAGTCCACAATTTTCTGACCGATGCACCGCACTGTCTAGAAGCCGGCGACGACCCCCCGTACACTAACTCCGCGTGTGCAGATCACATCAATCTCTCCTTTCCGGGAGCCACGAATTCGACCGCTGGCTTTACTAACTCGTGGGTGAATATCTGGTCGCCCAATCCATCGGTCTTCCTGCCGGGACAGCCTGGGCCGGCCTTGCACTATGGATATGGCACCACGCTCGTCGACGGCACGGGCTACAAATACACCCTCGATCTGGCGCAAGGCGTACCGGCGCTGTCGACTGCCCCTGCACCTATCGAACGGTGGACTTACCAGGGCGGAGACCCGTTCAACACCGGTGACGGCATCAGCGTGACCGGCGTGGGCCAGCGCGTGAATTACTGGATCGACTACAAGTATGGGCTCGACCAAACGATTCCCAGCGTCGGCGATCCAAATCCGATCGCGCCAGCACCAGGTGGCGAGTGGGTATGGGTGGGGGATTTCTGGGGTGGCTACAGCGGGTCTGCCTCGCCAACCAATTGCTCCAACGCCAATGCTCCCTCACCCTTTGTGAGCGCCGCTACCGGGGGCGATGGAGTTCTCTTTTACCCAGGAAATGAGATCGGCTGCTACTACTCGGCGAATCCGGTGGGTCAATCCGCTCTTACCAGGTCTCCGGCAGTCAATACCAGTTGCACCTCGAATGGCTACAACACCTGCAATGGGATCAGCGGCCCGGTGGCGTCGATGCGGATGGAGGCGATGCGCCGTGGGTATGAAGACTATGAGTACATGTATCTGCTCGGCAAGAAGAGCGGGAGATCAGCGCCCCTGGCTATTATCAATTCACTCGGCGGAGCAGGGATGACCGCGGGAGGCCTGGGAACAACGTCCTGGAACGCGATGAACTGGCAAAACGTGGATGCCTCGAACTATGTCTCTGGAGTCGAGCCGACAAGCTCGGCCTACACCGGCAACTGCACCGACAGCACTCCGGGCATCGGAGGTCTTCCGGGGGGACTGCCCAATGGGCCGAACGGATCTGCATCGAGTGGATTTACCAACTATGTCGGTTGCACCGGGGAGTGGACGAACAATCCTTATCGGTACGAAGCGGCGCGGGTGCAGTTGGCACAACAGCTTGGTTTTGCTCCGGCCAGCACGGCACCTGTGGTCTCCGGCTTGAGCCCGTCCAGCGGCGTCAACACTGGCGGTGCTTCGGTCATCATCACCGGAGCCAATTTCGGCAGTGCGAGTGCAGTCCAGTTCGGAGGTGTCGCTGCAGCCAGCTTCACCGTCAACTCCACCACGCAGATCACCGCAGTGACGCCCGCAGGAAATGGCGGCGTCGACGTCCAGGTCTTCGGGCCGGGTGGCGGCAGTGCGCCCAACAGCAGCGATATCTACACCTATATTTCGCCGGTGACAGTCACTGGTCTCAGCCCCTCGCAAGGCGTAGCTGCGGGCGGAAACGCGGTCGTAATCACCGGCACGCACTTCGCTGCAGGGGCAACGGTTCGATTTGGCAGCAACTCGGCCACAGGTGTTACGGTCAACTCATCAACCAGCATTACGGCGACTGCACCCGCAGGTAGCAACAGTGTCGATGTCACGGTGACTACTGCGCAGGGCACAAGTGCAACCAACTCTTCGGATGTGTATGTGTACGAGGTTGCCCCGAGGGTAACCAGTGTTAGCCCATCGAATGGCCCAATTCCAGGCGGAACTTCGGTGACCATCGGCGGAACTGGCTTTGCGAGCGGCACAACGGTTCTATTTGGCCGCAATGCAGCGACTAACGTCGTCGTTAGTTCGTCGACCAGTCTCACTGCGACTTCACCTGCAGGTTCATCGAACAGTGGTGGAGTCGTCGATGTGACGGTGACCACTTCAAACGGAACCAGTGTCGGCAACGGAAACGATCATTTCACCTACACTTCACCGGTAACCATCACGGGCCTGAGCGTTAAGAGTGGCCCTCCTGCGGGCGGAACTCAGGTGGTCATCACCGGCACAGGTTTCACCGGAGCGACAGCGGTTAAGTTCGGCGGCAATTCAGCCAGCTTCACCGTCAATTCTTCCAGCCAGATCACGGCGACATCGCCGGCGGGCGGCGGCACCGTGGATATCGCGGTCACCACACCGCCTTACAGCAGCTCGCCCGCTCGCGCCGATCAGTTCTCCTACTCTTCGGCGGTGGCGAACGGTGCGTTTGCGACTCTGGCGACCACAGCGGTAGGGTCGTCCTCAGCCTCGCAGAATGTTTCTATCACGCTGCAGTCGGCAAGTGCGATCAGCAGCATTACTGTACCCAAGGCACAAAACGGCGCGCAGGAGTTCACGGTGGGCACAGTGAGCGGCTGCAGCCTGGGCGGCACTGTCAATCCTGCCAACACAGTCTGCACTGTGCAGGTCACCTTCAATCCGCAGTATCCCGGAGTCCGCATGGGCACGCTGACAGTGAACAATGGCGGCGCTGTGGTGGGAACGGCTGGACTGGCGGGCATCGGCCAGGGGCCGCAGGTGGCAGTAACGCCGGGAGCACTCGCACTTGCAATCGGTGGTGGCACCTCGGGCGTAACGGCAACTCCACAAGCGGCCACGACGGCGGCACTCAGCGTGTCCAACAACGGCTCTGCCCTGGCGATTGATGGGGCGGGGAATCTGTTTATCGCCGATGACATCAACTGCATGGCGTACGAGGTAATCGCGGCGACCAGACAGATCGTGGCGGTGGCCGGGAACTACACCTTTGCAAGTGGCGCTGTGACACCAAGCACGACGCCGGAACCGGCTCTCGGCTCGAACACATGTCCCCAGGGCATCGCAGTGGATGGAGCGGGAAATATCTACATCGTAGATGCCCACTTCGTGAACAGCAGCGGTTACCCAAATGTTGTGGAGGAGGTTTCCGCCGCAACCGGGGAGATTTTTGTGATGGCTGGCGGCGGTACCGCGGCTCCGAGTACAACTCCGCAGGCAGCTACCAGCATTCTGTTGAACGGTATAAACAGTGTTTCGACCGATTCGGTCGGAAACCTCTATCTCTCCGACTTCTTCAACAACCTCGTAGAAAAGGTGACCCCTGCGGGCCAGCTCGCGATATTTGCGGGAAGCGGCAGTACACCTGTGAGCACAACCCCCCAGCCGGCTACCAGCGCTCAGCTTAATGGGCCGACTGGCATGGTGATGGATGCTTCCGGCAACTTCTATATCTCTGACCAGAACATCGGTGTGATCGAGAAGGTGAATTCCGCGGGGCAGATCGTTTCTGTCGCGGGAGGCGGCGCTTCCGCGCCGAGCACCACCCCGCAATCGGCTCTCAATGTCGCGATCAGCAATCCTGCCGGCCTGGCGGTCGACGGCGCCGGGGATCTCTACATCGCGGACTTCTCGAACAAACTGGTCGAGCAGGTGAACCTTGCCGGACAACTGGTGGTGATTGCCGGAGGTGGCACGACGATTCCGAGCGCATCCACCCAATCATCGGTCAGTGCCCAGTTGGGTCTTATTCAGGGCGTGGAGGTGGATGGCGCAGGAAATGTCTACATCGCAGACGGCCAGGATATCGGCGGCGGCAACAATATGGTGGAGAAGGTGAGCGTTCTTGCACCGCCACTGACGTTCCCATATACAAATGTGGGTTCCAGCAGTGTGCCGCAGTCGATCAAGCTGAGCAACATCGGCAATCAAACGCTGAATCTCACCAGCTTGAGCGCCACGACCGACTTCCCGCTTCAAACCACTGGCACCTGTACGGTCACAGCAAGTAGCGCCCAAACGCTGGCTCCGAGCGCCAACTGCAGCCTGTCGTATCTCTTCCATCCAACAAGTGGAGGCGTCTTGAACGAGACCGCCACGCTGTCCGACAACAACCTGAATGCGTCTAACGCCACCCAGGGCATCGCGCTCTCCGGAACAGCCGTGGGTGGAACTAACCCGCAGCTGACAGCCATCAATCCATCGAGCGGCACCAGCGGCACCTCGGTGACGGTGACGGGAACAAACCTGAGCGGTGCGACTTCGGTCACGTTCGGCGCGACACCTGTCACTCCAACCTCCAGCACGTCAACGACTGCCACGGCGGTAGCACCGGCAGGTAACGGAACGGTAAACGTCACCGTAACGACATCCAACGGGACCAGCAACGCGGAATCGTTCGCCTATACGACGCCCCCGGCGACGCCAACCTTTAGTCCGGCGCCGGGAACCTATGCTTCGCCACAGACGGTCACGATCAGCGACACTACGTCCGGCGCGACGATCTACTACACAACCAACGGAACCACACCAACCACCTCGTCATCCGTATACTCTGCTCCGATCAGCGTCTCCACCTCGGAGACGGTAAAGGCTATCGCAACGGCAAGCGGCTACAGCACGAGCGCGATTGGTTCGGCTGCCTACACCATCACCTCCGCAACGGCCACGCCCACCTTCAGTCCGGCTGCGGGAACCTACAACTCCGCTGTGACGGTGACAATCAGCGATGCCACTTCCGGTGCAACAATCTACTACACGACGAATGGCACAACGCCAACAACGTCCTCAACAGTTTATTCGGCTGCTATAAGCGTCTCTGCTTCTGAGACAGTGAAGGCGATTGCTGCGAAATCAGGCTATACCAATAGCGCGGTGGCATCGGCGACCTACACTCTCAAAGCGGCTACACCCACCTTCAGCCCGGCCGCAGGAACCTATGCAACCGCACAAACAGTAACGGTCAGCGATGTCACCCCAGGCGTAACGCTGTATTACACAACGAACGGGACAACACCAACGACCTCCTCCACCGTCTACTCAGCTCCGATCAGCGTTCCCGTAACCGAAACACTCAAGGTTTTGGCTACGCGATCGGGCTACACCAATAGCGCCATCGGCTCGGCCGCCTACACCATCTCTGCCGGCACTCTGCCGAATGGATGGACGGATCTCGATATCGGGGCACCGGGTCTTGCGGGAAGCGCCAGCTACACCGCAACGACCTTCACTGTAAAAGGAGGCGGAGCCGACATCTGGGGAACAAGTGACCAGTTCAACTATGTTGAGACGGCCGCTAGCGGTAATCTCACCATCACTGCGCGTGTCGCTTCGCAACAAAACACAAATGCCTGGGCGAAGTCAGGCGTAATGATTCGCGATACCACAGCCGCAGGCGCAATCTACGTTGGCGTGTTCATGACACCGGGCCAGGGTGCGAGCATGCAATATCGTCTCAGCACCGGAGCGTACGCCACCAATGGTCCGGAGATCACGGGCTTGGTAGCTCCCTACTGGGTACGTCTGGTACGTTCTGGTTCGACCTTTACCGGGTCGATCTCACCCGATGGTTCTACCTGGACAACGATGGGAACTGCCACCGTCACCATGAGTGCGAACGCACTCGGAGGGCTTGCCGTGACCGCGCATGACAACGCCCAGTTGAACACCAGCACCTTCGACAACGTGAAGATAATCGCCAGCGGTTTCCCGGTAACGGACTCCTTCAGCGGTTCGGGCGCATTGTCGTCAAACTGGACAAATACATCCGCCAATGCGGGCCTGTCGTATCCCTTCGTGCCACTGATGCAGGCCAGTGGTACGGCGGTTCCGAACACCGCGGGACATCGCGGTTTGGAGCTTTATACGGGAGCTACGTTTCCCAACGATCAGTATGCACAGGTTAAATTTGTGTATCACAGTGCGGGGAGCGGCTCCGGCACCGGCCCATGTGTTCGCATGAGCATAGGCGGAGGCGGCGTCTGTTGGTTGGTCGACAGTAATGTCGTCTACACGATGTCCAGTGGGGCCTTTTACGGTCCCAACATCATTGCAGGATGCCCCGTCCCCTCCGCTGGCGACATTGTCAAACTATCTGTTGCCGGTACCACATACACCTGCACCGACGTAACCACAGGCACCAGCGCGTCGGGCAACAACACTGATTTCTCCTCCGGCAATCCCGCAATTCTGGTAGATCAGATGCCTTCCAACAGCTACGCCCTGGCGCAGTTCCAGGCCGACTGAATACCGCTGGGCAGCGCCTCCTCGATCACATGTCGTGACGAGGAGCCGCTGCCCGAGCGTGCTTTGCCATGGCACGGTCCGTTGAGGAACGCTGGTACATAGCCCACTGCTGAAAATGTTCCTATCTGCCTCCGGCCGTCGCATGCTCTGGGTTTTCTCGGATTATCCTGAAAACGCATCGAGCCCAATAAGTTCCGGCCACCCTTTGCCGTGTGGGACTGCTCCGAGGGGGAAGCAGGGCGACGGCATAGTGACACAATAAGCACGGCGCCTAACAATCGCTTGACAGCTTCCCTCTTCTTACCTATTGTTACCTATACTCGCGAGTTCGAACCTATGTTATGTTCCCTGCTTGTGAACAGCTGCTCCAATTTTTCTTTTGGCGTCGTCCCGAGCATCGGGTGTGAGAGAACCAAATGCTGATGGCCGGATTACCTCTAACTAGTTCGGAATCAATTAGTTGTAGAGTCATATAGGTCCGGGTAGCGTCCAGCCATGCGTTTCGTCAAGTGACACTGGAACCGATCGAGCGTAACCGTAAAGCGGCCCGAAGCACTGATTTGCAGACCGCAGCTTCGCCGACACATCCTTCTGAGCTGGAAATCAAGATCTGGCTTATCTTCTATTCCGCTTCTTGCACGTTTTGAAGCTGTTTCGCCTCATCTCCGTTATGGCGAAAGGTTTGGCCCACAGTGATTCGCGGTGAAGCATCGGCGCAAGGAACCGCAAAAGTTCATGAAGTCTCGGTAAGGCCGCAACATCTGGAGTTCATATCCATGGTTCGAAGGGAAGAAATTATGCAGAAAAAATTTACAACGATGTGGCTCCTTTCTATCGCACTCACCCTAATCCTGGGTTTCGGCGGCGCGAGCAGCCAAGCACAGACGATCACGGGATCGATTCGCGGAACCGTAACGGACCCCAGCGGCGCCGTGATAGCCGGAGCCCAGGTTGTCATCACGAATGTAGAGACTGGGGTTGTCACGAAAACGGTAAGCGATCGTGCGGGAGTGTACAGCGTATCCTTCCTAACAATCGGAAACTACACGGTCAGCAGCATAACGACAGGGTTCGGAACCACTTCGGCCGGACCATTTGCGCTTCAGATCGATCAGATCGCCAAGGTCGACTTGCAGCTGCACGTTGGGTCAGCGGTAAGCGCCATCGATATTGTTTCCGAGACAAGCCCGGTTCTCAATACCGAGAATGCCACGCTGGGGACAAGCATCAGCTCCAATACTCTGGAAAGCATGCCCCTGAACGGGTTGAACGTCACCTTCGCCACCATGTTTGTCCCAGGCGCGCTCAACCCGACGGTGTCCGCAATGGGAGGGCTTGAGGGTTCTTATCGGAATACCAGCCAGGATGGCGTTCCTTCCTTCAGCGGCAACCGCAAACAGGGCAACAACTTCGTCCTGGACGGCGTAGAAATCAATGAGACGATTGCCAACACCAGCGGCTACAACCCGTCTCCTTACTCGCTGCAGGAGATGCGCATCATTACCGGCAACGCGGACGCCGAATATGGAAACGTGAACGGCGGAGAAGTGATCATGGTCACCAAAGGAGGGACCAACCAATTCCACGGCAATGTGTTCGAGTACTTCAAGAACCAGAACCTCGCGGCCAACAGCTGGAACAACGACTACAACGGGGTTGCCAAGACTAAATTTAACCAGAATCAGTTTGGCGGGGCTGTCGGCGGCCCAATTTTTAGAGACAAGTTATTCTTCTTCGCTGATTACGAAGGTTTGCGGTACAACATACCGCAGAGCCAGGCTCTTGCGAGTGTCCCTGACGCGCTGGAACGTGCGGGGGATTTCAGCGAAGTGCTCAGCATTGAAGGCAACCAGCTCTACAACACATCAAATGGAACCACGGCAGCGACAGCCTACCCAAACAACAAACTGCCGGCTATCACCAATCCAGTGGCAAATTATCTCTTTGCGCATACGGCGGCCCTTCCGCTACCCAACCACGCGCCAATTGATGGAACGGTGACGCAAAACAACTACCTGGGATATACGGCATCGCAAAATATCAATAATCAGGCCGATGGGCGGCTCGACTACACGCTCAGCCGCAACGACACCTTCATGGTCAAAGGCACGTATGGAGACGCTCACGACCAGCAGACGCAAGTGGCTCTACCAATCATTTTTCCTCTAGGAAACGACTATCCCTTCTACATGGGAGTGGTGGACTGGATCCACACGTTCTCTCCTTCGCTCGTGAATGAGGTACGCGCGGGATACTCTCGGGTAGTGCAGAGTGTAGGCATCGTGTCCGACCCCACGGGCCTCTTCGGAACCAATGGCGACGCGACCGTTGGGATTCCGCTGCCAAATCAGTCACTCCCCGGATTCAGCCTCATGAGCATCGGCAACTCGGATAACAGTTCTTTCGGCGTGAGCAATGCCGCTGGCCAGATTGTTGTCGACAACAATTTTGATTACGGCGATAACCTTACGTGGCTCCGTGGACACCACGTCATTAAGCTCGGTGTCCAGTTGGTGCGGTACCAGGAGAACTATTTCAACCCGAGCAATCTCGGGGGGCTGTTGGGGGGCTTCAGCTATAACGGCACTTACACATCCGCCGGCTCGTCTGTCGGCGATGGTTTTGCGGACTTCGAATTGAACGATGCGCAGAGCGCCTCGGTAAGCGGGCAAAGCGGTCCTTTCGGCCAACGACAATGGCGTGATGCCGTTTACGCTCAGGACGACTGGAAACTCCTCCCAAATCTGACGCTCAACATTGGATTACGGTATGGCTACGACCAACCCACCTATGAGGTGCACGACAAAATGGTCAGCGTGGATCTGCCAAAGGCCTTATTTGCCCCGGTAGGTACACCGGCAGCGTCCCTGCTTCAATTTGCCGGAAAGAACGGAAATAGCCGTGCTCTGGTCAATCCTTTCTATAAACAATTCATGCCGCGGGTTGGGTTTGCTCTGCAGGCCAATCCTCGGGTGGTCTTCCGTGGCGGCTACAGCATTACAGACGATATGGAAGGGACGGGCAATGGGCTTCGGATGACCCAAAATGCTCCCTTCCTGACCTCGTTTACAAATAACGCGGCAAGCCCCTCTCCAACAGATGGAGGGGCACCGCTGCAGGTCAACAACGGCTTTAGTTCGGCGACCCCCACTCCGGGAAACGGGACGCAGTACGATGTGTGGGATCCGAACTTCCGGCCCGCGGCCGTTCAGCAGTTCAACCTTACGGCGCAGTTCTTGGTTGCCAGCCGGACCTCTGCTCAAATTAGTTATGTCGGGGAACTGGGCCAGCACCTGGCCGTCCCCGTACTTCTCAATCAGTACACCGCTCCGGTGCCAGCTTCCTGCCCGGGCGATACAACGAACTCTGGATGCGTCGATCTGGTAGCGCCCTACTATGCGCTGGTCGGCGGAAGCAGCCAAATCGTCGAGACCACCTCGCGAGGAATCGAAAACTATCATGCGTTGCAGACCACTCTCCATCAGCAGGAGACCAACGGTCTCGAATTTACATTGAACTACACATGGTCTAAGTCGATGACCAACAGCCCCGGCGGATACTTCGGCGTCGATGGAGTGCTTGGAGGATATTCGTACTGGCAAAATGCCTACGATCCGCATGCGGATTATGGCAATTCTAACTTCGACGTTCCAAACAACTTCAGCGGAACAGTGGTCTACAAACTTCCGTTCGGAACGGGGAAGAAATTCGGCACGAATTGGAACCGCCTGGCCGATGAGACTCTTGGCGGCTGGGAGATTGCGGGCAACGCACTGTTCGCCAGTGGCTTTCCGCTCAACATCTACCAAAACCCTAACGATAATCTCAACACCGCAGCAGATAGCTATAACTACAACGGTGTGCAACGGGTGAACCAGTACTTCACGCCGAGGTTGGTCAACCGTTCCACAGCACATTGGTTCGGCACGGATCCCTCTGCGGTGCCGTGTAAAAAGGCAGGGGCCACAATCAACAGTCTAGGCGTGCCATGCGCATTTGGTTTGGCTGCGTTCAATCAGTTTGGAACCAGTCAGAACAACACGCAACGCTCTCCCGGATCCAAAAATGTCGACCTGTCACTCTTCAAGGCATTTCGTACGACGGAAAAGCAGAATCTCAAGATTCGCATAGATGCGTTCAACGCCTTCAACATGGTCACTCTGGCACCGCCGAAAGCGCGTGTCGGTGCCGGCACCTACGGTAAAATCACGAGCGCATCCTCCGCGCCACGACAATTCCAGCTGTCTGTGGTGTACCAATTCTAAAGTGGTTCGAATGGACCAGTGGGCTCTAAACTGCGGTTCGGACACCACAGCAGTTTAGAGCTCACTGGACTTCTTAACGGACGAAGCCCTCGGCAGCTGTCCGCCAACCTTCAACGCAACACAGGTTATCCGTTAGCCATTATCGCGAGCCCGCATTGCCGCAGCAACTGTCCGCGAAGTTTAGACCATTACTACGTGGATCGTGCAAACCAGTACCGCCGATTGAAGATCGTCAGCAGAGGTAGAACATCACTCGCGCGATCAAACTGGTTTTGGGCTGACCCATCGGTGCTGCCGTGTCTCGAGCTACGCTAATCCAAATACGAACACCGGGTCGGGCAACAACTTCGGCGTGATTGGCGGAACGCGGTCTGGGCCAAGAACCCTACAGCTATCCGCGATCTACTCTTTCTAACTCATTGTTTTACGGCGGACTGCGCCTGCGCAGTCCGCTGTTTTGTTTCTGGCACTACGCTTCCCAAATCCGCCGTATATCGCATGAACGTTGCTGAAAGCTTCCTTCCGCTGCTCGTCGATCCAACCCTGAACTGACCCAAATCTGTCGGGCATTCAAAGCTGAATCGAGACGAGATCTCGACCCATGCGTTTACAAGGATAGATCCACGGTGATGATATCGGTCTGGTTGTAGAGCTTCGCGCGCACGCGGTCGGCGCGGGCACGATCTGCATCTACGGTGAGCGTGATCTTTATACAATCGTCGCAATGCATCAGCTCGAGCGACCTTATGGTCATCGACTGCTGATCGAAGACTTGAATCAGGCGCATCAGCACCCTAGGTCTCGAAGTGGCAGTTATCCGGTAAGTGCATCGCATCGGCAGTTCCTTTGGTTTGTCACAAGAAAAAAAGGCCGCCAGAGCTTTCGCTATTGGCGGCTTGAGATTTCAGGAGATAGCTGAGATCTATGGGCCGCCCCTAATGCCGGCAATGATCCAGACGGCGGGGGAGAGGAAAAGAAGCCCGCACGCACTACCTGGCACGAGCAAAATGTTTTGCCGTGTCGCCGGTCGTAGCTGGAGGAGAGGGATCATCTATTCAGAATTGTAAGCTGGAGTGCGTATGTCTAACTGGCTTGGCGTGGAGGCAGAGTGACGTGGGTAGCATGGGTTAGCTTCTAGGAGCTCAGCCTTGGATTCTACTTCGAGGCGCCAGAATCGGTCCCCTTTCCCTCATCCAGGTGCTTTTCAAAAAATTGCGCGGTCGCCTGATAAGAACGAATGAAGTTCTTCCAAAGCAGAAAATCGTGGATTTCATCTGGAAAGACGAGCTGTTCAAACGGCACGTGGTTGTCTCGAAGCCGCTGAGCCAGGTCGACCGTCTGGCTGAAGGGAACGTTCCGGTCGTCGTCTCCCTGGATCAGCAGGACGGGCGACTTCCACTGACTCACAGCGGAGTCGGGCGAGGACTCCCACGCAAGCTTCTGCGCGGCCTTATAATCCGGCGCCGACGTTGCACCCTCTTCCCACTCGGGGAGGAATACTTCCCAATCATGCACCCCGTGATAATCGACACCCGCTTTGAAGATGTCGGAGTTGCGCGCGAGTCCGAGCGCCGTAAGAAACCCCCCATAGGAGCCGCCCCACAAGCCGATGCGGTGCGGATCGATCATGGGTAGACCTTGAAGATACTCGGCCCCGGCTAGTATGTCCTTATACTCCGAGGCTCCGCGCCACACACTGTCGGGCGGTGTGCGGAAATCATGTCCATACATGATGCCCAGCCTGTAATTGACTGAAAGCACAGTGAAGCCGAGACTCGCCAGGTACTGATTTGCTGCGTATGCATTGTGGTAGTAGTCCATGTAGCTGAAGCCAAGCAGCATCTGACGCGGCGGCCCGCCGTGCATGTAGATCAGCCCCGGCCCCGGCTTCGACTGTCGCTTCGGAACAAAAAGCTGACCGTGAATCGTAAGTCCATCCTCACTCTTGAAGATGACCTGCTTGGGAACGACATACTGCGCGCTGGGGTAGTCCTTGGGTATTGCGTCTTTGGTGACCAGTTCTCTGCTTCCATTCGCAACCCGATAGACCAGCGCCGGCGAGGTAGCAGTCGACCCCAGGCACAGGATCGACTTACCGTCTCCGGTTTGCACTGGAGTCCATTCGATCGTCTCGCCCTGCGTAAGCGCCTTCTGCGGCTCTCCCCCTGACGCACTGACGCTCCAGAGATGGCGGCGGTCTACATCCTGCGGGTCGGTGTCGGCCTGATTGGAGGAAAAGAGGACATGGCTGCGATCCGCGCTGAGAGACACGTCCTCCACATCGAAGTTTCCCGGTGTAAGCAGAAGCGGCGTTCCCCCGGTCGCGGCGATCGAGTAAAGGTGATTCCAGCCGTCCTGTTCGGAATCGAAGACCACGCGATTGCCTTTTGCGAATTGCAGGGACTGCTCTGCAAAGTGTGGAAGAGAATCTCTCGGCCGGTCGCCGCTTTTCCAGACGGTCGTTGCTGTATCGGTCTTCGTGTCAGCGATCCAGAGACTCCAGGGCTGCTGGCGCTCGGGTATCAGGGGACGTTTAGCTTCGAAGCCGCGAACCCGAATGAAAGCGACATGGGCGCCATCGGGTGACCAATGCGGATAAAGGTCGCGATCCACACTGGGTTCGACATAGTGATAGGCCTGAACTGCGTCCCCGGTCAGGTCCGCGATAACCACAAAGCTGTGGTCCTTCCGGTTGAGATCCATCACGAGGCGCTTGCTGTCAGGCGACCATTCGGGCATGGATACATCTCCGCGCAGATCGGTGAGTTGTTTGGCCTTCACCCCACCGGAGACCGGCGCAATCCAAAGCTCGTGCTTCGCCGCCCACACCGCCCATATGCCATCTGGTGAAATCCTGATATCTTCGCAGCCTTCAAACCCACATCCCATGTCGCCCAGCAGCCGCGGGGCGCCGCCGCGAAGATCCTCCGCCCAAACCTGCTGCTGCGGCTGCTTCGGCTCAGCTTGTGGATTGGCCGCACGCCCCTCCTCATTGATTTCCGTCCCACGCGCATACACAGCGGTCTGGCCATCCGGCGTGAGTTGCAGCGCGGCGATGGGTTGCCCGTTGTCTCCCTCGTAGTGAGTCACCTGCACCGGCGTGAATGCGGGGCCCGCGGCCGTCCACACGTTCTCCGCTCCCTTCAGATTGAACACCCAGGCGACCGACGATCCTTGGCTCGCGGAGGTAAGTTCCTGCGGAAATGGAGAACTCATCGCCTGTTCCATCGTGAACGACTGAGCGCTGAGCGGCACCGTCATCGCGAACGCCGCGAAAGCCAGCGTGTAGCGCCTCATCGGCAGCGGTAGAAACTGACCTGCCCATCTCATCATCGCTACACCTCCTAGAATCGCAGACTCCAATGCAGCAGATGCCAGTGATAGACCAGCCACGAGAACGACACGCAGGCCAGAACAACCGCGCCATAGCCGACTTTTGCCAGCCACCATCGATTCTCCGCCCCTCTCAGCACCGTCACTGCGTAGATCACCGCCAGCGTGCCCAGCGTGCTCAACCAGCCAAGTACCTGCAGCAGCCGCAAGTAAGCATTCAGGCTTGGACCTGCGAAGCCCGGGTTCTTTTCTATGGCCATCAGGATCGTCAGCCACCCGGCAAAAAACAACACATCGAGCAGGCCCACAAGATGCACCACGGAATAGGCGGTTCGCTGGCGGGTCGTGAGGACCAGGGGACGCCGATAGTGACGACGCGTCCACGCTGCGACAGGCCACGCGAGAAATGCCAGCAGACCGACGATCGCGGTAAAGGAAATGAGTGAAAGGTTGAACGACTTTCCATCCACGAAAGACACCCGGTCGAAGACCTCGAATGGGAAGTCGATCGACGCCCGAAGGCCGCCTTCAGGGTTGCGATTGAAGGCGATCAGGTCCTGCCCGCCCACCTCCCGGTACACCAGGGGAGCAATTTCCTGCCAGCGCTTGGGCTGCCCAGAGAGTGTCTTGAAGTCGTCCGTCAGGATGTCGCCCTCAGGCGTCGCACTCACCGTCAGTTGTCCCGCAAGTTGAATGAAACTCAAAACCGTAGTGAAGGCACTCCGACTCGCTCTATATTGACCGGCCACGAGCTTCGCATCGTCCACCGCATTCGCCGGAGGGTGAGCCGCAGGGACGGTATACGGAAAGTAGCGATCAAGAAACTGTTCCCACAGAGCCGTGCGCGGACTGATCTCGCCGCTGCCCCGGCTGTTGTACGAGACGAAGAAGCCCACCCCAGCGTCTAGCATCAGGTGCAGGTCGCTGTGGAAGTAGTTCGTATCCCCGCCGTGACCGATGATGTGTTGCCCGTTGCGCTTCTCCTCGTAGAAACCGAGGCACATGCCATTCACCGCGGGATTAGGGGCATACTGGCGCGAGTGCATCAGGTTCGCCGTATCCTGCCCCAGAATGCGCTTGCCGTTGTATGTGCCGCCCTGCAGGTGCGCCAGCATGAAGTGGGACATGTTCTCCGCCGTGGCACTGACCGACCCTGCCGGCGCAGGAACCACGATCTCAAAGGGCTTTGCTGGTTCCGAGGCCAGGTTGTAGGCATGAGACAACATCGGGGCCAGGTTCTCCGGCAGAGGCTGGCGAAATGTCGCATGCTGCATCTGGAGCGGCTCGAAGATATTCTTCTCGACGTAGTCGTCGAACGGCATCCCGGAGACTCGCTGCACGATGTACCCGGCGAGCGTAGCCCCATAGTTGGAGTAGGCCGGCGTAGAGCCCGGGGCGAAGACCCTCTCCGGCAGGTGTTGCTTCAAATACGTTCCGAGCGGGATGATCTGCTTCGGGTTGTCGCCGATCAGATCCTGAATGACCTCCTCGAATCCGGCCGTATGCGTCATCAGGTTGCGCATCGTGATTGGCTTCGGATAAGTCGCCGGAATCTTGAAGTCGAGGTACGTATTCACGTCCTCGTCCAGGTTGATCTTCTTCTGCTCGACAAGCTGCATCACCGCGGTCCAGGTGAAGAGTTTCGACACTGACCCAACCCGAACCAGGTTCTCATCTGCACTCATCGGCGTTTGGGTCTTCACATCGGAGTAGCCATAGCCCTTGCTATACAGAACCTTCCCATCCTTGACGACGAGGACCACGGCTCCAGCCAGGTTTTCCCTCTTCAGTTGCAGGGGAACCACCCCGTCCAGAAAGGCCGCCACATCCTCGGCCGTCATCGCCGCAGGTGCGGACGCAGGCGGCGCCGGCAGCGACGATGCGTTCCCGGTCTGAACCGACGGCGGGATTGCGGGGAGGTTTGAGGGTTGCTGTCCAATACCGGGCACGGTCAATGACGCAAGCAGAAGCGCGGAAGAGGAGAGTATGGCTCGGTGGTTAAACTTCATAGGACCTTCTTTCCGGTTTCAAGCGCATCGCTCCAAACATCCTCTCGCTGCACACGCCGCTTATAGACCCTGCACTGCCTACGCAACACATGTTTCATTTCTTCCATGCGTGAGTTATTTTGTTTCACCTCGTCTCACCCGTGTGCCGCTTGGAGTAATCCGGGAAAGGTGGCACTGTCGGAGTCGGCAAAGGATGAGCCTTCAACTGGTCGAGAACGACCTGCACGGCTTTCTCCAGCTGCTGGTCATGGCCCTGACGCCACACCGCCGGGTCCAGGGGCACCTCGACATCGGGTGCGACGCCTTCGTTCTCGATGCCCCACTTGCCTTCTTTGGTGAAGAACGCAAGACTCGGCGCAGTCACCAACCCGCCATCGATCAAGGGAGGATAGCCGGTCATCCCCACCTCGCCGCCCCAGGTCCGCTCCCCAACCAGAGTGCCCAGGGCACTGTTGCGGAAGTACCAGGGAATGAGGTCGCCCCCCGACCCGGCATACTCATTGATCAACATGGCCTTGGGTCCGAAGATCGCCTCGCCTGGCTCTGTGGAGACTTCCCCGTTCGGCGTATACCAGTAGTTCCAGAGCTTTCGCTGCAAGTATTCAATGATGTAATCAGCCGCCTGTCCGCCGCTGTTGTAGCGGTCGTCCACGATCACCCCCTGCTTTCCGACCTGCGCAAAGAAGTAGCGATTGAACGACGTGTAGCCCCCCTGTCCCGTGTTCGGCAGATAGATATACGCGATCTTTCCTCCGCTCAACTGGTCTACCTTTCGCAGGTTGTCCTCAATCCAGTTCCGTCCCCGCAGCGCAGTCTCGCTCGCAATCGGGATCACAGTCACCTCGCGAGCTCCGGAGCCGTTCGCATCGGATCCAACCTTCAGCGCGACCTGCTCGCCCGCCGTGTTCAGAAAAAAGCTGTAGACATTGTCGGTGCCGTGCAGCTCGCGGCCGTTCACCGCCAGCAGATAATCACCCTCGTGGACGGCAATGCCAGGCTGCGTCAAAGGAGCCTTCAACTCCGGGTTCCAGTTCTCACCGCTATAAATTCTGCGAAAGCGATACCGGCCATTCTCGACGCTGTAGTCTGCCCCAAGCAGGCCTACGCTCGTCACCGGAGTGCTCGGAACATCTCCTCCGCCCACGAAGGTGTGTCCGGTCGACAGCTTCCCAATCATCTCGCGAAGCAGATAGTTCAGGTCTTCGCGGCTTGCGATCCCCGGAAGGTAGCGGCTGTACTCCTTCTCGGCAGCGTCGAGATTGAGCCCGGTGTAGTTCGACGCGTAAAAATAATCGCGCTCCAGCCGCCACGCTTCGTCATACATCTGCTTCCACTCCGCACGCGGCACACGCCACACCTGCATGGCATCCATGTTCAGCAGGCCCTCGCCTGCTTTGGGTGCGGCTGCGGTCGAGGCAATGCCCCAGTTTTTGCCCTGCTTGTAAAGGAACTTCTCGCCGTTGAACGAGGTGCTGGCCGCCTCGATGCCAGCCAGCATCAAGGTTGTCTGCCCGGTGGCGAGGCTGAACTTCGACAGCGTGTACGCCTGATGCGAAGCCATCTCCTGCAACAGGAAGATCTCTCCTGCCTTGCCTGCCTGGAGATCTGTGTAGTTCTCCGCCGGGATTGGCAGCGCCACGATGCGCTGTCCGATGTGATCGAGATCGATCTGCATGGGTGCATCGTCTTTCTTCGGCTCGCTCCCCGGCGCGGCTGCCGGGGCCGCATCCGCCTTCACGGGTACCGCTACAGCCTCTTCGTCCGTCTTAGGAGCAAGCGGTGAGGGCAGATCTTTGCGCAGCACCGCCGCATACACACTCCGGGTCACCTGGCTTGTGTCGCTGGTCATATCCAGCATGAAGCTGCCAGGGCCCGCATTGGTGCTGGCCGTAAAGAACAGATACTTGCCGCTCTTGTCGAAGACTGCGTGCTCCGTGTCGCTAAGCCCATCGGTGACCATGCTCGCTTTGCCAGTCTCGAGCGAATAGAGCAAGACGGCGCGCATCCGATTCTTCAGCAGCTTTGTATACACAACCCAGCGACTGTCCGGCGACCACGCCGGGTTCATACCCGGGCTGAAGTCGAAATAGACATCAGTGTCCAACTTCACAGGCGTCGGATGTTCAAGGTCGAGATACCAGACGTTCAGCCTTTTATCGATATAAGCGAGCTTCCGGCTGTCCGGAGACCATTTCAGTTGCGAGAAGTAGGACGACGGTGTTCCGAGGCCGATCGAACGCGCCGCACCGGCCCCACTTTGATCTTTGATATGCAGCGCATAGACTCCGGACTCGTCGGAGAAGTATGCGATCGACTTTCCATCCGGCGACCACACAGGCGAGCGATCCGCAACACCGGGCGAGTTGGTAATGTTCCGCAGGCTGCCGTTCGCGGCCGGCACCGTCAGTATCTCCCCTTGGGCTTCAAACACCGCACGCGCACCCGTCGGCGAGATTCCGGAGTTGATGATGTGGTCCGCGATCTTCTCATAGTGAGGGCGGACTTCACGGAGATCGCCCGCAATCGTAACCGGGATCGGATGCTCCTGCCCGCTCGCCAGGTCGTACAGGTGCAGCGACCCGAACTGCTCATACACGATCGCACCGAAGCCAGCCGAGGCCGACATCATATCCATGCCGGAGTTTTCAACCGCGCGCGACACCGTCTTCGTCCCCGCGTCGTAGACATATAACGAAATCGGCTCAGCTCGCGCGGAAAGAAAATAGATCTTCTTGCCAACCCACATTGGATTGAAATCGGTGGCATTCTCATGTGGCACCTTAGCCACGCTCGAATCGGCCAGGTCGGCAATCCAGATCGGGGAAGCAAGCCCGCCATGATAGTTCGACCAGAAGGTATGCACGAAGCTAGGGACGGAGCCAAAGAAGATCTCACGCGGCAATGGCGTGTAGGCCAGGTGAGTCCCATCCGCGGAATAGGACGCCTCATAGCCCATCGGCAAGGGCAGTGCCTTCGCAAATCCGCCGTCAACCGAAATCGTATAGAGCTGTTTGTAGCGGTCGGAAAAGCTGTCGCGCAAAGATTGAAACAGGATCTGCTTGCCGTCCGGCGTCCAGCCTTGCACCAAGTCCGTGCCGGGGCTATAGGTAAGCTGACGCGGCTGGCCACCCTCGGCTGGCATCACGTAGACATTCGGGTTCCCGTTGTAGCGCCCTGTGAAAGCAATCCATCTTCCGTCGGGCGAAAACTTCGGGTTCGACGCCGCGCCCGGACCGCTCGTCAACCTGAGTGCGTTTCCTCCCGCGCGCTCCACACTCCACAGATCTCCTCCGTACGCAAAGACAACCCGGGTTGCATTCAGCGTCGGTTGCTGCATCAGGAGCGGCTGCTCGCCCTGCGCAAAAGCCACGCCCGAAATCAAGCAGCAAACGATGAGTGACCACAGCGCCTTGTACATTCTTACCTCAGTCAGAGTTCTGTTGCGGACCTTACGCTCGAGCAAGTCATCCTAAAACCTCGCTCGCCCTCGCAAACAACGCGCAATCGTAACGAGCGGGGCGAATATTCCCGCCCCCTCAAGCTTCGCTTCTAGCTCGTGCGCATCCCGATCTCATCTCCGCAAGTCGCACCATCGGCTAGAAGCTAAACTTCACCGCCACCTGCAGAATTCTTGGCGCGACCGCCGTCGTGTTCACTACGCCGAAGTGCCCCGAATCCAAAGTCGTGCTCGGATCGCCGAACTGCGGTGTGTTGAACGTGTTGAACGACTCCGCGCGGAACTCGGCGTTGGCCTGTTCGCTGCGCACTCGGAAAGGAAATGTCTTCGACATCGCAAAGTCGACATTGTTCTGCGCTGGCCCTCGCAGAAGCCCAGGCTTCGAGTTTCCGAAGCCAGTTGCAATGCCATCGGAACCCACCACGGGATAGGGGATAGGGGCCGCAGCAGCCGTGCCGGGAGCGGTCAAAAAACATCTCTGATTGAAATAGTTCTTCAGCTTTCCGGTCACCTTGCCTGGCGTGCCGAGCTGATCGTTCGTACATCCCGGCGCTATCTGCCCAAAGTCCTGGTCGCCTCCGTTGATCCCGTAGGCATTGAAGGCGTTCGTATTCGTCACAGTAAGGTTGTGCCCGGACTGAATCTCGATGACGCCGGTGGCTGCCCAACCCCCCAAGGCCTCTCCTGCCAGCGACGTGGCGCGAAAGGGCGTGGGTATCTGGTACACAAAGTTTGCAACCAGGCGCTGCGGCCGATTGTAGAAATCCGGACCATAATCCGCTCTCGAATTGTCCTGATTGCCCTTCCTGCTGCCCCCGTTCGGACCACTGGAAGCCTCAACCGTGTCGGAAAGACTGCGCGACCACGTATAGGCTACTTGCGCCTCGGAACCTCCCTTGAAGCGCTGCATCAAATTGACCAGAAGGCCGTGGTACCAGCTTGTCCCGGTCGACTCGATCTGGGTGAAGGTGCTGGTGCCAAACCCCTCCAATGGAACTCGCGAATTGATGTTTGACAACGTGTTTGTTGTCTCGCCGCGGATGGGGCTGGACGCACTTGCCGAGAACGCTTGGTTCGGCAGACGGTTGATCAGAATGTGCTGTCCCCGTGTCCCTAGATATCCAACCTCCAACACCGTATTTTTGGTCAGCGATGTTTGCGTGTTGAGGCTGAAGTGTTGAATCACCGCAGGTCGGAACCCATTCGCAAAGGTGTAGACGCTGAGCGCCGTGGTGGGCGAGTAGGACGTGAAGCTGGGAAATGTGCCGGCAAAGGGCGGAATGGGATTGGCCCAGTTGGCCGCTCCGTTGCTCGCTCCTTGGAGTTCGCGGAACTGACTGAATGGAGGATTCAACAGTAGTTGAAGATTCGGTTGTCCCGTGGGCGTCTCATGATAAATGCCGTATCCGCCGCGCAGCACCACCCGGCCGGCGTCCGGCAGTTGATATGCAAATCCCACCCGCGGATTCAACGTGTTCTGGCCCGTCCCCGCGATGGCCAGCTTGGTCGGACTTCTGGTCACGCCCGCAGGAAGTGTTCCCGGGAAGTTGGAGCCGACCACAAAGCCTGCCAGGCTTCCGCTGGCGGACGGGTTCGCCTCGGCGCGATTGATGTCGAAGTTCGAGGTCCGACCCAAGTCGTCCGAGATGTCCCCGATGCGCTCAAATCGGAAGCCCAGATTGAGAATCAAGCGCGCCGAAATCTTGTAGTCGTCCTGGCCATACGCGCTGTAGTTGAGCGTGCGAAACTTGCGCTGCAACTCGCCGGGAAGATCGATCGAAAGGAACATATTGCTGAAGGGGGTGCCGTTCTGGGCCGCGCTCTGGCCCAGCAGCGCATCCGAGTAGGTGCCGAAGATGTTTCCGCCGAGAAACTGGAAGTTCTCAATATTGTTATGGACGCGAGTGGCTCCGCCGCCAAAACGAAACGCGTGCTTGCCCCGCGTCCAGGAGACCGTGTCCTGGTACACCCAGCTATCCTGCGCAAGCCGCACCGACTGCCCGTTCCCACCGAGCGAGATGCTGCCGAGGAAGTTGATCGCCGGCAACGTGTCGAACACGGGAACGCTCGCTCCGAGATCGCTGTATTGAAACTGCTCCTGCTGCAACGTGTTGACCCAGGTGCGATGGAATCCGAACTCCGCCTGGTTCAAGAGGTTCGGGGTGAAAATATGGTTATTCAGGATAGAGAAATTGCGGAAGTGGTTTGGCGTGTCCTGGGGGAACCCGGGCGCCGTCGCACCTCCAAGGTTGGCCACCGGAAACGAATAGGCCTGCTGGCTGTTCGCGAAGAAGAACCGCACCTGCCATTGCGTGGCGGCGGTCTGATTGTAGTCGCCGTTCGTCATGAACTGGTCTTCGTTGAAACGGCACGGTTGGCTGATCGTGCTCACCCCTTGCGCGGCGAACGGCAGTGAGGTGTCGATGCGCTGCGGTGTCGGAATCGCGTATTGCCCGCCCGCCAGCTTGAGGTTGAATAGCGCCAGCGCCTGGGGGGCAATGTTGGATCCGTCCGGAAGCACATTTGGCCCACCCGGTAGCCCCAGCTCTTGGCTGAACGTCGGCTGTCCGGCAAACAGGGCGCCCAGCGCGGCCCGCGAACGGTCGTTGGTAAATGGAGGCGTGTTCAGCGAAGTCGAGCACTGCGGATCGACGCCATTCTGCTGTCGCGTCGATTGATAGGACGTGAAAAGAAAAACCTTATCCTGCTTGATCGGGCCGCCGAAGGTAAATCCCGGCTGATGCTGGCGAAGCACAGGGCGAGGTTGTCCCTGCTGCTTCAGAAAATAACTGTTTGCATTCATCGCTTCATTGCGAAAGAACTCCCAGATGGATCCATGAAACTGATTGCTGCCGGTCTTGGTCACCAGGTTTACATTGGCCCCGGCGTTGCGCCCATACGAAGCGTCATATTGGCTCGTCTGGACTTTGAACTCCGCGATCGTGTCCGGATTCGGGATCGCAACGCCACCGCTGAACGATCCGCTGCTCTGCAGATCGTTGATCTCGACACCGTCCATCTGAAAGTTGTTCTCCGTCTCGGTCGTGCCGCCTGCAACGAAGTTCGTCGTCCCGCGGCCAAATGCGCCCGCATCGGTCACGTCAGCCGCCACGCCCGGCGAAAGTGTCACGATTTGCTGATAGTTGCGCGACACAAGAGGAAGGTTGCGCACCATCTGCCCCGTGACCACGGACCCTAGCGTACTCGACTCGGTTTGGAGGAGTTCGCCCGTCGACTGAACCTGCACCGTCTCCTGCGCCGAGCCCAAAGTCAAGCTGACGTTCAGCCCAGTCACCTGCGTCACGTTCACTGTGACATCGGCAAAATTCGAGGTGACGAACCCCGCCTTGCCGACCGACAGGCTGTAGTGCCCGGGTTCCAGAAGCTGAATCGCAAACTCACCCTTGCCGCTCGAGACCAGGTGACGCGCCAGACCTGTGGCCAGATTGGTCGCTGTGACCGAAGCTCCGGGAAGCAGCGCACCCGAGGGGTCGCGCACCTCGCCCGAGATAGCACCCGTCCCGGCGATCTGCGCCAGCAGCGGACAGCTCACGAGCAGGACGAGGAACAGCGTAAGCCGGATCGAACGATGAGGGCGATTGTGCGTCATAGCGAACCTCCTGAGATGTTGAAGGTCGGACAGGTTGTTCCCACTCTGGGCAAGGTGGAAACATACGTTACAGCAGGAAGACAGTGAAGTAGAAAGCAGTCTCGCGCCTATTCTCGTGCGTGTCAACACAATTATGTGTCTTTGCACATATCAGCAAATCGCGAAGCCACCCTCCGTCGTCCGATCTGATTCTTTTGTTTCACCTGCTGCCAAGGCCGGCCGCGGCTCCGGCCTCGATAGAAGAAGCTTGACACGCAACCCCGGCGAATGGATGCTCCTATCAGTCATGACAAGAAAAACGCGGCAGAACCATCCACCCGACAACCGTGAGTCCCTCGCACAGCGCGTAGCCGGCCTCAGTCCCAAGCGGCGCGAAACCATCCGGCCGGTTCTCGAGCATCCACGCAGTTTCGTCCTGCTCAGCGTGCGCGACATGGCCGCCCGCCTCGGCAGCGACCCCGCCACAATCGTTCGCATTGCCCGCGCCATGCACTTTGCCAGCTATAAAGAGTTTCAGCAGTATCTGCATGAACTCTCCATCGCCAACGCCACTTCGCTCGACACCATGCAGGCCGGGCCCAAGGATTCAAGCTTCACTGGCACCATCCGGGAGTGCCTGGACAATGACATGCGCAACCTAACCGCGCTGCGCAACAGCCTTGACCTCACACGCATCGGGCGTCTGGCACAGAGAGTCTATGCCTCAAAAAGAATCATCGTCATCGGAGGCGATCTCGCCGAGAGTCTCGTTCAATACCTCCACTATCAACTTCTGGTGCTCGGCCTCCCCGTACAGATCGCCACCACCGCCGGACACGCGGCGTACGTCACTCTCAGCGCCAGTAAGACCGACCTTGTCTTCGCCATCAGCTTTCGCCGCGGCCTGCGACAAACTGTCGAGGCGATGCAGCGCGCCAGGGTCGGCGGGGCTTACTGCGTGGGCATCACCGATACCTACCTCTCTCCAATTTCGCAGGGCGCGGACGAGTTTTTTCTGGCTTCGGTCGAAGCTCCATCCTTCGCTCCCTCCTACGTGGCGCCGCTTGCGCTTCTCAACGCCATTCTCGTCGCGTGCGCCAGCTACAAGCGGGACCGGACACTCACCTTGCTGCGGAAGGTGGAGGAAGAGCAGAAGCACGGATTTCGATGGTTCGAGGGCTAAGCCGATCCGTCTAGACGAGTGGCTAGCCCATATGCGCGAAGTGTTTCATCATCCCGGCGCTGTATCATTCGCCGCTTTTGGCCGATTCCAGTTGACGCGAAGCACGACACCAGAGTAGCTTTCGTATCTGATCCTGCTTTAGAGTCGAACATGGCCTGGTATTGTGAAACGTACGTTTCACGAGCTCGCCATGCGTCCCGCCGGAGGTACTATGGAAATCGCAGCCATCCATGCGCGCGAAGTCAGCATGCAGCTGGTAGCCCCTTTTGAGACCAGCTTCGGCGTCACCCACAATCGCCGCATCCTCCTGCTCGAGCTTCACTCAAAAGACGGAAGCAGCGGCTGGGGCGAAGTGACCGCTGGCGAAGGTCCCTTCTACAATCCGGAAACGACCGACACGGCATGGAGCGTACTTCAGAATTTCCTCGTGCCAATGCTTCTCGGAAAGGTGATCGATAGTCCTGAAGCCGCACTCCGCGCGATGGAACCGGTGCGCGGGCATGAGATGGCCAAAGCGGCGCTCGAGACCGCCGTATGGGATCTGCTGTCTCGGCAGCAATCCGTGAGCCTCGCACATCAACTCGGCGGCACCCGCACCGAAATCGCGTCCGGCGTCTCGCTTGGCATACACAAAGACGTCGGCAAACTGCTCGACAACATCGATCGCGAGCTCGCCGCCGGGTACCAGCGGGTCAAGCTCAAGATCAAGCCAGGACTGGATATTCCCGTCGTCAGTGCTGTCCGCAAGCGTTTCCCGGACATTCAACTCACCGTCGATGCAAACTCATCGTATCGACTCTCTGACCTTCCCTTGCTGCAACAGCTGGACGAATTCAAGCTGACCTATATTGAACAGCCTCTCGAATGGAACGAGATCTATCAGCATGCTGAGCTGCAGCGCCGACTCAAAACCGCGATTTGCCTTGATGAATGCATCCACAACCTGCGCGACGCCGAAGCCGCTATCGAACTGGGCGCTTGCAAGGTCATCAACATCAAGCTCGGCCGGGTCTCCGGACACACAGAGGCGCGAAAAATCCAGGCGTACTGCCGGGAGCACAATGTGCCCGTCTGGTGCGGCGGCATGCTCGAATCCGGAATCGGCCGCGCGCATAACATCGCCATGTCGTCTCTGCCCGGCTTCGTTCTTCCGGGAGACGTCTCCGCGAGCAAACGCTACTGGCAGGAAGACATCATCCTGCCGCCGGTAGAGGTCAGCCGCGAAGGCACGATTGCTGTGCCCACTTCACCTGGAATCGGTTTTGAGGTGAATAAAAGCCGCATCGAAAAACTCACGGTCCGCCAGGAACAGTGGAAGGCAAGCCAATCGGTCGGCGGCGTTGCCGAACCCGCGATGAGCAGGTAGCGGCGTTTACTCTGAACGCCACATGTACACGAACAGAACAAACCATCGGCAAAAACCACGATTTCAGCAGCACGTCCAACAGCTTCTCTATCAACGGAAATGAAGGGACACTCGCATCATGCGGAACGTCGCCAGGTTCGTCATCGCACCAGCCGCCGTGCTGGTTACGCTCGCAGCCTCGAGCGGCGTCGCCCAGCAGCAGGACTTTGCTCCTCTCGACAACTACATCCAGACCACGATGAAGGACTGGAAGGTGCCAGGAGTCGCGATCGGCATCGTGGACGGCACCGCTCCGATTTATTTAAAGGGATACGGCGTTCGCAACATCGAGACTCACCAGCCCGTCACCGCAGACACGCTGTTCGATATAGGCTCCTGCACAAAGGCATTCACGTCAGCCTCTATCGCGATGCTGGCCGACGAAGGAAAGATGAACTGGGATGACCGGGTCGACCAATCCATTCCCTATTTTCATCTGCACGATCCCGAGGCGGATGAATATGTAACCTTGCGCGATCTTCTGACCCACCGAACGGGCCTGCCGGGAGCCGACCTGATCTGGTACGGCTCGCCGATCGCTCGAGAAGAGATCGTCCGCCGCGCAGCCTTCATCCAGCCCGACGCCGGATTCCGTACTTTGTTCCAATATCAAAACATCATGTATGTCGCGCTCGGGGTTGCCGTTGGCCGCGTCTCAGGAGGCACCTGGGACGAGTTCGTCAAGCAGCGCATCTTCGCGCCGCTCGGCATGACCGAGTCCGACACCAGTGCAACCGATGCGCAGAAGACACCGGACTACGCCAGCCCCCACATGCTCCAGGAAGCGAAACTGAAGGTGATCCCCTGGAAAAACATCGACAATGCGGGCCCGGCAGGTTCCATCAACTCGAGTGTTCGCGACATGTCGAAATGGATTGCGTTGCAATTGAACGACGGTGTGGTCGACGGCAAGCGCCTTATCTCGTCGAAGAACATGCAGGAGATGCACCGTCCGCAGATGGTCATCCCTCCCGGAGGGATCACCACCGAATTCTTCCCCGAGTCCATGCAGCTTACCTATGCCCTTGGGTGGTTCGTGCAGGACTACCGAGGCCATCAACTGATCGTTCATCCCGGGGACATCGACGGGTTCGAAGCTCTCACGGTGCTCATTCCCGAGATCCACACGGGCTACGAGGTGTTGGTCAACATGGGCGGCAACTCCTATCGTCAGGCGCTCGGCTATCACATCGCCGATATGCTGCTGCACCTGCCTGAGCAGGACTGGAGCGCCCACTTCAGAAAACTGGACGATCAGGCTCAGGCTGAGGAGAAAGCGCAGATCACCTCCTGGCAGTCGAAGCGAAATCCGAACACGCAGCCTTCGCACCCTCTCAATCTTTATGTGGCCACATACGAGAACCCCCTCTATGGCGACACTGAGATCGCCATGCAGGATGGCCATCTTGTGCTTAACTTCCACGGAACCACGCTGCCACTCGAGCACTTCCAGTACGACACTTTCCTGAGCTACTTCGACGGTCGCCGGGCCGACCCGACGCGTCTGACCTTCGCGCAGGACTCTGACGGAAACATCTCAGAGTTCGAGTTCGACGGCGCTCACTTCAAACGTCAAAAAGCGCCCTCTCCGAAGACCTCATCACATGCAACGGCAATCCCGCAATCTTCAGCTCCGGTTACAAAATAGCCTATGCTAGCTGCCATCGAACGCCATCCCGATCGCGCCGCTCTCTCTCGCCAGATATTCGCCTATCTCGGCCTGGTCTTCCTGTTCAGCAGCCTGCCGTACACGATCATCATCCACACCGGACATCTCGCGGTCGGCGGCGGGATGCTCGTCTTCCTGCTCATGTGGTGTCCAGCGCTTGCCGCCCTTGCCACCTGCCGCATCTTCCACATCGATATCGGCACACTCGGGTGGCACTGGCGCCCTGCCCGCTACGAAGCAGCGGCCTATCTTCTGCCGCTGCTCTACAGCGCTCCGGTCTATCTCGTCACATGGTTTGGAATCGCCGGCTCCTTCGCCTTCTCGGAGTTTGCCGCCTCGACCAGCACAACCTTCGGCTTCCCGCACTCGCCCCGCACCGCCGCATGGCTGCTGGTCATTCCGTCGTATGCCACCGTCGGGGTGATCGGATCGATGACACGCGCGCTCGGTGAGGAGATTGGCTGGAGGGGCTTCCTCCTGCCACGCCTGGTCGGACGTGCCGGGTTCACGGCCGGCTGCTTTCTCAGCGGCTGCATCTGGGCTGTGTGGCACTACCCACTCCTGCTCTTCGCCGACTACAACGCCGGCACGCCGCGCCTCTTCGCGCTCAGCTGCTTCACGGTGATGGTCATTGGCGCCGCGTTCATCTTCGGATGGTTTCGGCTCAAATCCCGCAGCCTTTGGCCCGCGGCCATGCTCCACGCCAGTCACAATCTCTTCATCCAGGCGATCTTCGACCGCATGACCAACCCAGTTGGTAAGGCGCTCTACCTCACCACCGAGTTCGGTGTGGGCCTCGCGCTTACCGTGGGCGCCTGTGCCTTGTACCTGTGGACCAGGCGCGGAGAGGTCGAAGGTCTCGACCCGCTGCCCGCTCCGCATGTGCACGGCAGTTCAGAGGCACACCCTTCCTGAGGGTTCCAGCAGGTACACGCCATCGCCGCCTTCCATCCTGAATCCAGTCACAGCAAAACCGCGGCCAAATTGCTCCTCGAACTGCAGCTTCAGGCGTGACTGAACCTCGGCCGCAAGGTCGGGCGCAGCGGTCTTCCACTCCTCTATCACGGCAGGCACGACGATGCGCACCGCATCGGACTCAACCACCGGGTCTTTTCCGGCAAGCGCACTTTCAACCCGGGCTGAGGAAAGCCTCCACTCCGCCACCACACGATCGGTGGGCAGGCCACCATGCAGCGGACTCGCTGTCACACCATAGAGGTTGGCGTGAAAGCGTCGAATCACCGCGCCCAGACGGACTACATTGAAGTGAGCGTTGCGTAGTGCCAGCGGGTCGAAGGTCCACTCGAGGCTCGAAATCTTCGCCTCCAGCGCCAACTCCCTCTGCTTCACTTTAATCCGGCGACCCACGCCGCGATTCTGATACTCCGGAACAACACCAACGATATGAGAATGAAGGTAGCGCGACTCTCCGCGAAAGGCAGGAAAGGCCAGCGCAAACCCCACGGCTTTGGCTCCGTCCCGCGCGAGCAGCACCTGTCCTCCGATCTTGTTGGCAACCACCAGAAGCATAGGCGGAATCAGGTCCTCATCCGGATCGTTCCAGATTGCGCGCTGCAGCTTTACACACTCGCGCATCTGGGGCAGTGTCCTGCAGACCTCCACCGTAAGCTCGTCGCGCACCGGGTTCGTTTTCTCTGACACTCGCATTCCTTCTGCATCCATCAAACTGGCGTCCTTTCGCTGCAATGGATTGAAAACATCCAACCCTGCTCTTTCCCGCAGTCGCGTACCTGCTGTTCCCTCTAGTGTTCAAAGGTCCTGCTGCACCTCGTGGTCAAACGCTTGAAGCCGGTCCGCTCGTTTTTGCATCGCACGGAAGTAGACGTAGAGCGGAACTCCAGCAAGTATCATCAACAGGCCCAGGCACGCATGCAGTGGATCATGGAGGATCGTGCTGACGGAGATCCCAAGTGCGGCCAACAGGAACAGGATCGGAAGCCAGGGATAGAGCGGAACCCGGAAGCTGCGCTCGAGATCAGGTCTGCGTATGCGCAGCACGATCACTGCAGCCACGGTGAGTCCGTAGAAGATCCATGCCGTGAAGATGACGTAAGTAAAGAGCTGCTGGAAAGAGCCCGCAAGCGTGAGCAGCGAAGCCCAGACCCCTTGCGTCACGATCGCGAGCACAGGGGTGTGGAAGCGCGGACTCGTCCGGCCGAGGCTCGGGAAGAAGGTGCCATCGCGGCCCATCGCGTAGTACACACGCGGGCCGGTGAGAATCAGCCCGTTCATCGCTCCCAGGATCGAGGTGAGAATCAGCAGGGATATCAGCGCCGTCGTACCCGCGCCATAGGCAGTCTGGACAGCGGTAGCTGCGGCGCGGTCCGTGGCCCGAAGCGCAAGCGGCGTCAGTATCGAATAATAGGCGAGATTCAGCAGCAGATAAATGACTGCGCAAATCATAGTTCCGACAAACAAGCTCACCGGCAGGTCACGCTTAGGCGAGCGGAACTCACCGGCCGCAAATGAGACCGCATGCCAGCCTTCAAAGGCCCACAACACAGCCACCAGAGCCGTGCCGAACGGAACCACACTCCCGGCCAGAGACTGAGTGGGTGCAAAACTGCTCTCCAGCAGATGCACGTGCCCACGCCAGGCCAGAAGCAGAAAGAGCAGCGTCAGACCGCCCAACTTGCTTGCCGTGCTTACATTTTGCACCAGCTTGCCGAGGCGCAGTCCGCGACAGTTAGCTGCCGTCAACAGCAGGATGGAAGCAATCGCCGTAGTCTTCTGTTCGGAGCGGCTCATCGGAAGCAGACGCGAAAGGTATAGGCTGAACCCGACCGCGAGAGTGGCAATGCTTCCCGTCTGAATCATGGACAGAAGGCCCCAGCCGTAGAGGAAAGCAAGCGGCTTGCCAAAGGCGTGCCGCAGGTACACATACAATCCGCCAGCGCCGGGGTACATCGCACCAAGCTCCCCCAGCGACAGCGCGCCCGACAGGCTGAGTATGGAGCCAACAACCCACACCAGCAGGACTGCTCCGAGCGAGTGCAGCTGCACCGCGACCGGACCCGGCACCAGGTATATTCCCGACCCGATCACCGTCCCTGCTACCAGCGCAATGCCGTCGACGCGGCCCAACTCTCGCACCAGCCCCGTCTTGCTCTCGGCCACGGTGTGTCCCGGGCCCCTCTCAGTCACACCCATGACTGGCTCCTCTGGTGTAGCCTCAATCTCGAGAGAATGCCCGTACGCGATCGCGTCACCTGCACCCTGCCGTCGTACGTGAAACATTTGTTGACCGTGTCTCGCCTTCGCTTGGCTGCTGCACTTTCGCTCGTACCATGCTTTTCTTATTCAGCAACCATATTGACACACGAAACAATCGTTGCTAAATTTCTTTCAACCTTTCCTGTCGTCGCGTCCAGCCATATCAGCTGCAGTCACTCCCATTAAAATGGGCGCGGCGGTCATCACCCGAGCGAGAATCGTTGTCGGGAACGCGGAATTTGCTCCACTCCAACGGGACCCGCCGAGACACGGCTCTGCACCGCGTGCCATGGCACACTGATCCCGCATATCGGACTCACCCTCGACGGAGGAACAACATGAAGGCAGCAAGCCCGGTCTCAGTCGCAACTTTGCTGGCCATCTTCTTTGCATCTTCAGGGCAGCTCACGGTTCCACTTAGCGCGCAGTCTTCCTCGGCCGTTCCGCCTGCAGAGGCTCACCCGCAGGCGGAGCCGGTCTTTCAGATCACCCCGCTCAAGCCCGTAGCGGAGTTACGCAGCGAAGCGTTAGCCTCGAAGCCTCCCGTCGAAGCTGGCCCGTTCCTCCCAACCGACCTAATCGAAGTCACCAGGCTCGACCCCACCGTCAAGCTCGAAATTCGCTACGCAACCAGCCGCAACTTTCTCGGTACCCCGGTCTACACCGAAGCCCGCGCCTTCCTGGAACGTCCCGCCGCCGAAGCGGTCGCGCGCGCATCCGCCAAGCTCCATGCGCAAGGCTACGGGCTGCTCATCTACGACGCCTACCGGCCCTGGTACGTCACAAAGATATTCTGGGACGCAACCCCGGCCGACAAGAAGAAGTTCGTTGCCGACCCCGCAGAGGGCTCGCGACACAACCGCGGCTGTGCCGTCGACCTCACCCTGTACGATCTCAAAACCGGCCGCGCAGTGGCCATGCCCGGCGAATACGACGAGATGTCCGAGCGATCCTACAGCACCTATGCCGGCGGCACCTCGCTGGAGCGAGCCCATCGCGAAGTGCTCCGCGCCGCCATGCAAGCAGAAGGATTCGAGGTGTACCCGTTCGAGTGGTGGCACTTCGACTTCCACGGATGGCAGAAATATCCGATTCTCAACCTTACCTTCGAGCAATTGGAGCGCTCGCCGTCCTTCAACTCTCACGAACCTCTACAGGACAGCCGCTAATCTCGGGCTGTCCTCCGCAGAGCATCCGCACGTGTTTCGGGCAACTCCCGATTTAGGTCAAGACGTATACCGGCAGCGAGCCTTCTCGGGCTGCAGTCTCCCCGGAACAAATTTGTCAGAAGTCAGCGACCGTGACAAAACGAGGTGCCATGCGATCAACCGCTTTTTCTCTCCTCGCCATACTTCTAACCGCGACCGTGCATGCGCAACCCGCCGCCGCACCTGCCTTCCACCTGCAGGAAGTGATGGTCCCCATGCGTGACGGCGTACATCTGCAGACCGTCATCCTCACGCCCGCCGACCAGCACGAAGCGCTCCCCATCCTCCTCACACGGACCCCATACGGCGTGCCGGCCAAACCGCCCGAGCCGATTCCCTTCTACATGCAGCAGCTCGCGCGCGACGGCTACATCTTCATCTTCCAGAACCTGCGCGGCCGATTCAAATCCGAAGGCGTCTTTCACCTCAGCTCCGCCATCGACCTCAACGATCCCAAGGCCACCAACGAAACCACAGACGCCTACGACACCATCGACTGGCTCGTGAAAAATGTCAGGGAGAATAACGGCAAGGTAGGCATGATCGGCGTCTCCTATGCCGGACTGACCGCCGCCCTTACTCTGCTCCACCCGCACCCCGCGCTCAAAGCCATCAGCGAGCAGGCCTCGCCCGTCGACCAGTGGATGAACGACGATATGCACCGCTACGGCGCCTTGCGCGAAAGCTACGACTTCGAATACTCCGTGCTCGAGCAGGCGGACAAGAACAAGAACACCAACTTCGACTTCAATACCTACGACACGTTCGAGTGGTATCTCGACCTCGGTCCTCTCGCAAATATCAACGCAGACCATCTGCATGGCGGCATCCCCTTCTGGAACGACACTGTCGCGCACCCTGATTACGACGAGTTCTGGAAGAAGGAGGCCTGGGTCCGCCAGCTCCACTCCTCTACGGTCCCCAACCTGAACGTAGCCGGTTTCTGGGATCAGGAAGATCCCTGGGGGCCGTGGCAGATCTTTGAGCGCGCCAGCGAATCCGATCCCGATCACACCAACTTCATGGTCGCCGGGCCCTGGTATCACGGCGGCTGGCATCGCGCCGAAGGTGACCACATCGGCATCGTCCCCCTCGGCGGACACAACACTTCGCGCGAATTCAGCGAGAACATCGAGGCGCCCTTCTTTCGCTTTTATCTCCACGGCACAGGGCACAAGCCGGACTGGCAGGCCAGCACCTTCGAGACCGGCTCCAACACCTGGCACACGTATGCCGCTTGGCCGCCGAAGTCGACTCCTACCAACGTCTACCTGAACGCCGATGGCACTCTCACTTTTACCGCTCCCTTGTCTACCGCGACCCCCTTTCGCCAGTTCACCTCAGACCCCGCCAACCCTGTTCCCTACCGGCAGCGCCCCATCTCTCCCACCTACCCCGCCGGCGACTGGCGCACCTGGGAGGCCGCCGACCAGCGCTTCGTCGACAACCGCCCCGACGTCCTCACCTACCTCGGCGCGCCACTCGACCACGACATCACCGTTACCGGACCGCTCGCCGCCCAGCTCTATGCCTCCACCTCAGGCACAGACAGCGACTTCATCGTGAAGCTCATCGACGTCTACCCCCAGAATGCACAGAAGAACGCCTGGGACCCCGAAGAAGGTCCCAAGCCCGGTGAGTACGCCCAGTCGATGAACGGCTACGAGCTACCCATCGCCATGGAGGTCCGCCGCGGCCGCTACCTCAAGAGCTTCGAGCATCCCCACGCGCTCCTTCCCAACCAGCCCACGCTTTGGACAGTCCCCCTGCGCGATCACGACCACGTCTTCCTCAAGGGGCACCGCATGATGGTCCAGATTCAGTCCACCTGGTTCCCCGTCATCGACCGCAACCCGCAGACCTTCATCCCCAGCATCTATCAGGCAAAGCCGTCGGACTTCGTCAAAGCCATGCAGCGCGTCTATTCCACGCCGGCGCAGCCCTCGCACCTCGTGCTTCCTGTCGTGCCATAGCAGACCGCGCCATTCACTTCCCTTCGCTAGTAAGCAGAACTGCCGCTCCTACTCCCCCGATGCAGAAGGTGGAGAACACGGGAGAACTCTCTCAATCGTCGATTTAGAGCGGAACTTGACGATTCAGTGGTCAATTCCGTGGACAACAAATGAAGGCTGGGGTGTTAGCACAACTTACAAGCCGATTTCGCTCATCGCAGACACCATCCAACTGTGGGAAGGCGATGAAAGCGGAGACGCATCGCTCGCTGCCCGCCGCCCATTACGGCAGCAACGGCAATCCCAGTTCCTTAAGAAACACATTATGCTTCTCAGTGGCCACCCTAATCTCCCGTTCCAGCGACACCAGCTCGTCGTTGACGGTGCAAAGGTCGATCTCTTCTTCCGCATTGGCTGTGCTGATGTAGCGAGAGATATTGAGGTTGAATTCGTTTCCCGCAATCTCTTCCAGCGACACACGGCGTGAGTAACGCGGCTTCTCGCTGCGACACTGGTAGGTGGAGACGATCTCCTCAATGTGCTCTTCCAGAAGCTGATTCTGGCGCTTTCCCTTCTCAAAATGGCAGCCGCGTTGATGAACAGCACGTCATCGGGCTTTTTACACCTTTTCAGCACCACGATGCACACCGGAATGCCGGTGGAATAGAAGAGGTTGGCCGGCAGGCCGATCACTGTGTCGATGTGTCCGTCCTGGAGCAGCTTAGTGCGCATGCGCGCTTCCGCGCCACCACGGCAGAGAACGCCATGCGGCAAGATGATGGCCATCACGCCATCCTGCTTCAGGTGCATTGCGAAGCTCACACCCTTAAGAGCTTTGTTCAGAGCATTCGCCGCAAATGGCTTCGTTAGGCTTCCCCGCCCCGGCATAACCAAAGCGGCGTCTCCGGCAAGATCCCTGAGTTCCACGAACATTGCGAGCACTTCACGAGAGAGGTACACCGTGTGCGGCTGCCCGTCTTTGAATGAGCTCAGGGATTAACCACTCGCCGGTGTCGAACTGAATGTGCTCCCAACGGGCATGGGAGCAGTTCAGACTTGCGCAGTAGTGTGAGCAGGATGATGTGCAGGGCCAGTTTGAACTGCCGGCGGATGTTCGATCGGTAAAGCCCTTGCAAGTAGCACTTGATCTCGTCTGGCGAGAGCGCGCGTGAGGGGTCTTGCACGGTGATGAATCGGGCTGGGGTCGAGTGGGCGGGATTGAGCGTTACGAGCCCACACACGACAGCGTAGTCGAAGACACGCTTCAGGAGATTCGTAGTTGCGCTGCCGAAGCTTCGAAGCCATTGTCTCGCTTGCTAAAGACGAGCCGCTGAATGTCCTGCGCCGTGACATCTCGCATAGACACCGTGCCAAAGGCGGGATAGATCTCCTTCTCCAGATAGCGCCGAAGCCGGGTAGCATCGTTGCGATCCTTCTGGATGACTTCTTCGAAGTAGCGCTCTCAGAAGTCACGAACCCTGGAAGCGTTCGCCAGCGCCAACCTTTTCAAGCTGCTTCTGCCTCGCCGGCGACTCTCCACGCAACGCAAGCGTCGCCATTTCATCGCGCTTCGTCCGAGCCTCTTTCAAACTCAGCATCGGGTACTGGCCTAGCGAAACCTTCTCGGTCTTGGCCTTGAACTGATACCGATAGCGCCAGCTCGCCACACCGATGGGCATGACTTCGAGCGGCAATCCCCGGCCGTCGCTGAAGGCCTAGCGATCCGCGCGAGGCTTGAGCCGCTTGATCTGCACGTCCGTCAGCGGCATTCCACCCTAGATATTGTCCACCAGCAAGCAGATAGGTTGTTCAGGAGGAGGAGTGTACACCTCGGTGGACAAGATTCGTTAAGGATCGGCTCAGACTTCCTCGGACAGCCCTGGATGCGAAACCTTTGTATTTATAAGAGTATTGACCAAAAAACTGGAAGCGCTCAGTATCGCTCGGAACCCCTCCTACTTCCCGATGCAGAAGGAGGAAAAGATCCTGTGGAGGATGTCATCGCTGGTGGTCTGGCCAGTGAGCTCGTCGACCGAATGCAGCGCTTCGTAAAGATCGAGCAACAGCATCTCATGCGGAACCGCAGAGGTGGCCGCGCTATATGCCCGACCTACTGCCACAAGGCCTGAGGACACTGCCTGCTGCTGGCGAAGATTGGTAATCACGGGCAACTCTGCGTCGTGTTTGCCAAAAAGAGACAGGAGGGCGATGCGCAGTTCAGGGATACCTTCTCCGGTCAGCGCCGAGGTGCACACCGAAGCTTGGAGATTTCTCTCTGCAGGAGGAGCCTCGGCAAGATCTTGTTTGTTGATCGCAATCAGGAAGGGCCTCCCGACGAGCGCTCCAAGCACGGCTTCATCCTCGGCATGCGTCCGGGTAGTGGCATCGACCACTAGAAGCACCACGTCGGCGTCAGCCATGGCTTCCCGTGACTTGGCTATCCCCAGGGCTTCGGCTTCGTCCTTTGCAAGGCGCAGTCCTGCGGTGTCGATCAGTTGTACGGGAATCCCTCCCAGGGAGATCTGCTCGGTAACCAGGTCGCGTGTGGTGCCCGGTTGCGACGTCACGATGGCGCGTTCTCGCTGTACAAGCTGGTTGAACAGAGACGATTTCCCAGCGTTAGGTCGGCCCACGATAGCAAGACTGAAACCGTGGCGAACGATGCGCCCATATCCGAAACTCCGTTCCAGCACCTGGAGAGAAGATTGAACCGACTGGATCCTCGCCGCAATTTCCGCTGGAGGGAGGACGTCGATATCGTCTTCAGCAAAGTCGATGCCCGCCTCAAGCGCCACGATCAGCGAGATCAGCTCCTGCTTGATCGGCTGGATCTGACGCGACAGAGAGCCGCCAAGCTGCTGGGCCGCGATGCGCGCCTGGTGCAACGTCGAAGCTTCGATGAGGTCGTGAATGGCTTCGGCCTGGGTCAGGTCGATGCGGCCGGACAGAAAGGCGCGCTGGGTGAATTCGCCCGGTTCGGCCAAACGCGCCCCCGCAGCAACGCAGCGGCGGAGAAGATCATCGAGCAGAACGGGAGACCCATGCGCGGCAATCTCGACAACATCTTCCGCCGTGTACGAATGCGGCCCCTGAAACCAGGTGACGACCGCCTCGTCCAGCGTTTCGCCGTTCTGGTCCAGCACTTCTGCGACTCGGACCCGTGCCGGGGCGAGCGAGCCACGTAACCTGAGCAGCGGTTCGGCGATACTGCGCGCTCGCGGGCCGGAGAGTCGCACGATACCAATCCCTCCGCGGCCCGGCGGAGTGGAGATCGCGACGATAGTCTCTGCGCTTCGGTCTGGCATTCTGTCCGGTGGCGCCTCTGGGTGCATCGGTGTGCTCGACATAGTCGGATGTCTCTGTTCAGGGTAGCGCGCCGCGTGCCTCGACCCACTCTGTGGCTGCGTCACCCCCGTGTCTCACATTCACACATCTGGCGATTTCTTTAGCATCTGTGTGCAAAATGGTGCACATCCGTTGCTGGTTTGCACCCCAAGCTGATGAAAACGCGTAGTCCCGATTTGGCACAATGATTGCTACCTCCCTGCCATCTCCCAGGGCCCGTTTACAGATTACGCAAAGACAACACTTACTAGGAATCCCTCTACGGGAAACACAAGGAGAAACACATGAAAATTCTGCATCTCGCAAGTTTCGTCGCGCTTGGTGTCCTTACGCCTTGCCTTGCTTTGGCACAGTGCCCTGCTGCCGGAAGTGCGCTTGGTTGCACAACCCTTATCACCGCCAATGCCGACGGCACTCTGACCATCGCCGGCGTTCCCGCCAATGGCACGACCTACGACGGATCGGATGATCAGCTGGTCGGCTTGATCAACAACACGTCCGCTCCGCTCAGCAGCATCACCCTGAGCGCTCCCACCCTCGCTATCTTCGGCTTCGAAGCCGACGGGGTCGATGGCTACGGTGCGCCCGGCAACGCAATGGATACGACTGGCTACGGGGGTCCGGATGCGTACTTCACCGGTATCTCGGCAGATACCACCTCGGGAGTTGTTAACTTCGTAACCCCCATCGCCGCTGGTGGCCAAACCTACTTCTCTCTCGAGGAGGCGTTCACAACAGGGGCGATCACCGGTACCACGGGCGGCGGCACAGGTGTCACGCCGGAGCCGAGCACCTTCGTTCTGCTTGGCACAGGTGCCGCGGGGTTGTTCACCACCTTGCGCCGTCGTTTGTTGAGCTAGTTCCCTCGTAAGGGTGAGGGTCCACAGGAAGCGGAGCACCGTCGGGAGCGGTGCTCCGCTTTTCGTTTGTAGACGGATAACATAGCCACATGGCGACGCACTTTTCAAAGCAAACGCTGACGTTTCTGCGAGGGCTGAAGCGCAACAACGACCGGGACTGGTTTGCCGAGCGCAAGAACGTGTATGAGCAGGCGGTGAAAGCTCCTATGCTCGCGCTGATCGAAGAGGTGAACGGGGCAATGGCGGAGTTTGCCCCGGAGCATGTGCGCCCCCCGCAGAAAATCGCCATGCGCATCTACCGCGATATCCGGTTCAGCAAAGACAAGCGCCCATACAAGATTCACCAGTCCGCGTGGTGGGCGCGAGAGGGGCTGCAGAAAACCTCAGGTGCCGGATTCTATTTCGACGTCAGTGGGACCGAGTTGAACATTGCCGCAGGAGTGTACATGCCGGAGCGGGAGCAGCTGCTCGCAATCCGCCGGCATCTTGCTGGCGAATACGGAGGGCACCACGCGGAGTTCCGCTCCCTCCTCGCCGGGAAGAAGCTGCGCAGCCTAATGAAGGAGCATGATGGCCTGCCGTTGACCCGTCCTCCCAAAGGATTTTCCGCAGAAGACCCTGCCTTGGATCTGATCCGCTGTCGACAATGGGGGGTCTCGGCTACGCTGCCCGTGGAGCGCGCCACCATGCCGTCGCTGTTGAAGGACGTAGTGGAACGGTTCCGAGCGGCGGCTCCGCTGGTCGCCCTCTTGAACACTCCGCTTATTGGGAACAGAAAACGGCCAATCTTTTAGACCGCTGAAGCCCAACGCCCTCCGCGGGAGCCCTCGCTGTGCGTATCTCGGTCCGAAGTGACCGCCCCAAGCCCGGGGAGACTCCGAAGACTCCCCTAAAATTTCAGCTTCGGTCTGCCATCGCTTCGTACTCCAATCCGGACAGAGAAGGAGACAGAACCCAAAGCGTGTAAACCCCTAACGCGGTGCCAAAGATCGGCTTGAACAAAGTCAATATACCCACGACGAGAGCAAACGTCCGCCCCCACGATTGCCGCGTCAGCAGGCTGAATCCAACCAGCAGGGACAATGCGACTCCGACAATCGTATAGATCGCGATCAGCGGAACTAACCCACCGAGCCACGCCGGTCCATGACTGAACGAGCCTCCGAGATTCGGGCCGAAGGGCCAGCCGCCGCCGAAGTTCCGCAATGTAATCACCCGGAGGACAAAGACCCCAAGCAGCCCTCCCACCACCCGGTAGACGCCAAAGACACACCACAGAATTCCCAGTGTCTGCAGGTGCTGCTGCACACGAGAAGATCGCGGAATCACCGGCTGTGATGCCGCAGCATACACAGGCCGAGCGGGCAACAACGGCGCACCGCACTTGGAACAGAAAGAAACACCCTCTACTGCGGAAGAACCACATGCCTGACACACCATCTCCAAACCTCCATGTTCAAGGCGCCGGCCCTGCGCAATCGTTGTTACGTGCAGATCGCGCCGCGAGTTCCCGCGCGAGGGTACGATAACAGGTGTGAGCGCAACAGAACTTCTGCCGTCTATCCCCTCGCCGCTCAGCGACTCGAGCGCCATAGCCCTTGAATGGGTGCGTCTTCGCGAAGGCATCGCCGGGCGCACCTCTTCGCCTCTCGGACGCGCCTGGGTGCTCGCGCTGGAACCTTGTGCAAACCTCCCGTGGATCGACCAGCAGCAGCAACGCACGGCGGAACTTCGGTCGTTCCATGCGCGTGGCGGCAGCTTCGAATTTCGCGGCCTCTTCGATCCCACGACGCTGCTTGAAAAAGCGCGTATTGAAGGCGCTGCTCTCGAGTCCACCGAGATCCGCGACCTGCTGACCGTAGTGGAGCGAGTGGCCGCCTGGCGCACTCTGGTCGGGCTCGGCGAAAGCGGCCCTTCGAGCACCGCACGCTACGAGCCCGGCGCTCGCTATGACTGGCCTGCGATCACCGCTCTCTCCCAGCCTTTGCTGGACCACGATCTCGCACCGCTGCTTCGGCTTCTGCGTGGCAAGATCGAACCTGACGGAAGTTTGAATGATGACGCCTCGCCCGAGCTGCGCCGCATCCGCCGCGCCATGGAGCGACAGCATCGCGCCATCGAAGAGAGCCTGCGCCGTTCGCTCCGGGGCCTCAGCGAGGGTGGCAGCACGCAGGAAGACCTCATCACCATCCGAGGCGATCGGTTCGTCATTCCCGTCAAGGTCGAGTTCAAGCGGCGAGTTCCGGGAGTCATCCACGGCTCGTCCTCCTCCGGACAGACCGTCTTCGTCGAGCCCCTGGACACGATCGAGCAAAACAACGAACTCGTCCGGCTGCTCGACGAAGAGCAAGCGGAGATCCATCGCATTCTGGTCGCAATGACGCATGCACTTGGCCAGCAGACCACGGCAATCCATCTCGGCGTTTGCATCCTTGCGGAAGTGGAGTCGCATGCGGCACGCGCCCGCTTTGCCGAAGCACTCGCCTGCGTACGCCCGGTCTTTAGCCACAATCTTCTGCTCACCTCAGCCCGCCACCCGCTGCTGGAACTCCGTATGCGCGCCGCACACCGCGAAGCCGGCGACCAGGGCCCACCGCCGTTTCCCGTTCCCCTGACCATCGTGCTGCCCGAAGGCACCAAGCAAATCATCATCAGCGGCCCGAACACCGGGGGCAAGACGGTTTCGCTGAAGACGCTCGGGCTCTTGGCGCTGATGGCCCAGGCTGGCATTCCAGTCCCTGCCGAAGAAGCGACGCTTCCCCTCTTCCGCGGTGTCCATGCCGATATCGGCGACGCGCAGTCGATCGAACGCAATCTCTCCAGCTTCTCCGCCCACGTGGTGAACCTTGATCGAATCGCGCGCGAAGCGACTGCGGATTCCCTTGTGCTGCTCGACGAGCTTGGTTCCGCCACCGATCCCGAAGAAGGTGCGGCTCTCGCGGTCGCCATCGCCAGCCACTTCCTTACGCTCGATGCGTGGACCTGCATCACTACGCACCTTACCTCGCTCAAGGTCTACGCCGCCAATCACCCAGGCGTCCTGAACGCCGCTGTGGGCTTCGACCAGCAGACGCTCACGCCGACATACGAATTGCGTCTTGGCGTTCCCGGCGCATCGGCAGGCCTCAACATCGCGGAGCGCCTTGGCCTTTCGAAACAGATCATCGATGCAGCGCGCGCGCAGATGACGACCCAGACCGCCGACATAGGCGCTTTCCTCGATCAACTCCACCATCAGTTGACTGCGGCCGCAGGGGAGCGCGAGAACATGCAGCAGCGCGAACGGGAGCTGTCCCGTGAGAAGGCACGCCTTGAGGTAGAAGGCCGCATCGAGCAGAAGGCCCGCACCCGGGAGCTCGAGGCTAAGCTCCACTCACTGCTCGAAGACTTCACTTACCAGCTGCGCGAGACGGTAAAGACGATCGACGACAAGAAGGTCGCCCAGAAAATCGCGCGCGACTCCGACCGCCGCATGGCTACGCTGCGCCGTGAATTTTCAGAGCAGTTCAACTCAACCGTAGTGGCGCACAACTCACGCGCTGACAAAGATGATCCCGCCGCCCAGCCGCACCTTCCGAAAGGGATTAAGGTCGGCGACCTGGTCAAACTGAAATCACTTGGAAGGCAGGCCAGGGTAGATCGCCTGATCGATCCGAAAAATTTTGAGGTATCCGTCGGTCCCATGAAGATGCGTGCAGGCATCGAGGACATTGCTGCCGTGGAATCCGTGAAGGTAGTGACACCACTCGAAGCAGCGCGCCGGCGCGGAGGTGTCACCATCGCGACCGCACATGATGATACCGACTACATGAGCTCCGAGATCAACGTGATCGGCCGTACCGCCGATGAGGCTCAGACGGAAGTGGAGCGCTTCCTCGATCGCGCCTTCCTCGCTGGCCTTCCACGCATCCGAATCGTTCACGGCACCGGCATGGGCGTTCTGCGTCGCACGCTGCGCGAATATCTCCGTGGCCACCCGCACGTCACCACCGTCACCGAGCCGCCTCAGAATCAGGGTGGCCAGGGCGCAACAGAAGTCGAACTCCGTCAGTGAGACCTGTTGATTTTTTGAAACGCAAGTTGGCTGCCGATATCTAGAGAACTGACAGAGGCAACTATAAACCCGAGGGTCACTCCTTGCATCCCGCCTCCTTAAGAACGAATCTGCTCACACCGACTCTCCCTAGTGATTGAGAGAATCGACGCAGGCGCAATCCTCTTTCCCGTTCCGCTCCATCGACGATAGATCCGCCATAGTTCTGTTCTCTGTGAACTAAGAACGCTGGAGGCATCGGCAGCTACGACCAAAACTCGCGGAGCCCACCGAGGCCAACATCCTTTGCAGCCGGACACAACAAAGCCCGGCGTCATCGCCAGGCCTGGTCGTTCGCGCTCCGTGCCAGTTCTACTTCGAACCCTTCTTCTTGCCCACCTGTTTGGTGGCAGTCCGCGCTCCAGCCTCGTCCTGCTTGCTCTTTTTGTCGGACTCTTTCTCTTTGGCCGTCTTCGGCGCAGCATCGTCATCTTCCTCTTCGTCGCCCTGCGAGGCGGACTCGCTCAGCGTGGGCTTTGACTGTGCCAGTACTTTATTGCTCGTAGCCTCTTCTTCACGCAGCGTCTCGGTTAGAAGACTAACGATTTCTGCCTCACCCAGCGCCTTCGCAATCGCAATCGTGCTGGTATAACCGGCAATCTCGTAGTGCTCCACGCGCAACGCCGCGCCAAGCAAGCAGACATCCTTCGTCGCTCCCTCTTCGTCCTTCTCGATGGCATCCTTACCCTCTTCGATAAGGCCTTCCATGCCATTGCAGTGCTGGCCGGTGGCCTTCTTGCCGAGACGTTCGAAACCCTGCTTCAGCCGCTCGACATGGCCTTTCGTCTCCTCAAGGTGTGTCGTGAACATATTTTTCAATTCCGGATTTACCGCAGCCTTCGCCATCTTGGGAAGTGCCTTCACCAGCTGGTTCTCTGCACTGTACAGATCCCGCATTTCGTCAATCAGAACGTTCTCCAAACTCATTGTCATCCTCCAGGTAAATCTTCTGCCAGCGTGCTCGGCTAAGTACGTAGGAGTATCTGGAGTGCTGAACTGTTGGCTGGAAACCGAAACTTAAACCGGCAACTCCGGCGATTTTCGAATTGGAGGGCAGCAGGCCTTCAGCGTGCGAGGCCCTCGTATGCGCCGGCCGGAACCAGCTTCCGATCAATACTCGGCCCCTCCCAAAGCACGACCGGCGCGTCCGGCGCGGCCGAAGCGACGCCCGAATCCGAGCCGGCATTCTCGAGCCCAGGAGCCCGGACAATGCGAATGCGATGTATGCCAGCGTTTAGCGCAGCGCTAACCCGTACCGGCTGCACGGCGTCTCCCTCGGCTCCACAGACCTGCGCCCTCGGTTTCGATGAGTGTCCCGTGTGCTTGCCGTCAATCGACAAGCTCGCGTTCAGGCTCGTCAGCAGCGTAAAGGTGTAGCCGCCGTCGGCAGGAATACGGATCTGACGCTCAAAGGTCCTTGCCCCTGCCACGGCTACGGATTCTAACGTCGTTTCCGCAGCAACCGCCGCGCGCGCCAGGACGACAGGCCGGCTGCCCCAGGTCTGGTTGCCGTCCGCATCCGTGATGTGCAACAGCACGCGAAACCGTCCCGTTCGATCCAGCAGTGTACCCTCAGCATCTGGAAAGCTGTGTTCGACCGTCCGCCCTTCGCCGCGCGTCCCATCGCCAAAGGTCCAGGCAAACCGCCTCCCAGGCTCGGCCAGCGCATCAGCGGTAAAAGTCACCCGCTGTCTTGGATGAAGCAAGCCGGAGGTGTAAGTAAAGTGTCCATCGACAGAAGATCTCTCGATGACCGGCTGCATGGCGCCGTCTTCCACCTCTGCTCGATCCCCCGCAAAGCCCTGCAACGTAGCTCCACGCAAGCTCACGCCGGAAACATCTCCCTTGAGTACAGGCGCGACCATCGCAGCACCGTCCATCGCCCAAACACCCTCGAACGATACCTCGCGCACCTGCGGAAGCGGCTGGCGAATCTGGAACAGCGAATACCAGTCCTCGAGGCGTACATTGCGGAAACGATAATCAGTATGCGAGCCCCTGCCCTCCGGATCAGCCCACAGCTCGAAGAACGCAAACGGCACCTTGCACGCTCCAAAGCCTGTATGGATCACGTCCACATCCGACATGTGAAAGTGGCTGCTGTTGAACACCTTCTGCGGCCAGTTCACACGCACCGTATTCGATATGCTGGTCGACGCGATCGTGTCTTCAATGGTGATATTGCTCACATCGAGACCCGGCGCGCGCACCAGCGCAGGATCGTAAAACTCGTTATTGCCTTGGATCGCGAAAACATCGTCTGAAGCCCGGAAGAAGCTGTCGCGTACCGTCGTGTCTCCCCCGCCAAGCCAGTCCATGCCATCCTGGTTGGCGTCGTTCGGGTTCCCTCCGATCACCTTCACGTTATACAGACCGATATGGCGCGAGTCGCGCATCTGTATCTGCCAGCTCCGGCTCCGCGTAATGCACGTAATGCCGTCGATCTCGATATTGCGCGCTTCCTCCATCACGACGACATGCCAGCTCCGCTTATGCATGTATCCCTCGTCGGTGTGCGGATCCTGTGGACCGTCGTACACGATCGTTCCTGTGCCCAGAACACGCACGTCGTGTACCTGCCACAGATTGAGCGAGCCGAAGACCACTGCGCCCGGCGCAAGATAGATCGTTTCGCCGGAGCGGGCGTCGATGTTCTCGTGATGTGCGCCCGGCCCGTAGAAGCGAACGCGCGGCGTAGAAGCGGTGATGCCCGTGTGGTCTGGCGAATTCGCAAACAGGAACAGAATCTCCGCATCCGCGAAGTGGTTTCCAGGCCTCGCGATCGTCAGCTTCACAGGACCCGGTATCGGGAAGGTGATCGTTGCACCATGCCGCACGGGACGAATGCCAAACCGCATCGGCTGGATCTCCACCCCGGCGTCCCAGTAGTGTGGATCGTCGGCAGTGACGGAAACCGTGGCGGGGCCTGCTACATCGAAGTTCAACAGGTAATATCCGCTCGCCGCATGCAAGACATCGCTTCCTCGTCCATCCACACTCACCCGGAAATGCGAGGAACGGACCTCGTCCGGAATCGAGTACAGCGTAACGTTCGAATGTGGGTGCACACCACCAGCCCAGACAGAACTGCCACACGCCAGAGCCGCGAATACCAACAACATGCACTGCTTCCACACGCACCGCCGCCGCACACTTCCAAGCAAGTAATAGCCCCTGACCATGGATCGATTAAGCAGGAGCCGATAAGTTCTCGTCAACCTCGCTGTCGAACACGGAAGACCTGCATCTGCCATCATGCAACTGCTCCCGCCCTGAACGAGTCTCAGCGCATGACGAATCTCCTGTGAGAGCGAGAGGGGTGAGGTGTTCCTTTGAAAGCACGCTATCACGTCGAGCGTATCTTCCGGACCGCGTCGGAGTTCTTCGAAGATCAGTGGTTCGATCTATCGCGTAACGTTCGCACATCGGGCAATGTCTCGTTGCAGACTGCGGGCGTTGCTCGGGACCAGCACCCGGACAGCGAGTTTTACCAACCCGCCAGACCCGCTCATATTCGCCAGGCACTCCACGAAATCCCTGTGCAGAACGTATCGGACTACAGCTACATCGATCTCGGCTCCGGCAAAGGGCGGACTTTGTTCATCGCGGCCGAGTTGCCGTTCCGGCAGATTACCGGGGTGGAATTCTCCCGCATGCTCCATGACCAGACGTGTGAGAACATCCGCCGCTTCCGGCATCGGAAACAGGGCAGCAGCAACATCGCCTCGCTCCACAGAAATGCCAAGGATTTCGTTTTTCCGGAGAACAGGCTGGTTCTATATCTCTTCAATCCCTTTGGCTCTGAAACCATGCAGCACGTGCTCAATAACCTCGAAGCTTCGCTCAAGCGAAATCCCCGGCACGTCGTGATTCTCCTGCTCTGGCCGCGCTGCAGCGATCAGGTAGCTGCAATCGAAGGTATGTCTCTCCGGCGCGAGACCAGGCAATATCAGATCTTCGAAGCCCACTGGGACCAACCAGCATCCGCACTCCTTGAACCCATCAAATGCGCATAGGCATCAGGATGTAGCGGTACTTCACATCTTCGTTCGCATCTTCTGGGCGCATCTGTCCTGCACTCTGCGCGTCTTTGAACTCAAGCCTCACCTCGCCCGTGTTTCCAATCGCCTTAAGAAAATCGATCAGATACTGGCTATTGAACCCGACCACAAGAGGATCGTAGTTATACGGAGTTTCGATCGTGTCTTCTGACTCGCCCGCGTCTGTCGAAGAAGACGAAAGCTTGAGCTCGTTCTGCTCCAGTCGAATCTTGATTGCGCCGCTTCGCTCATCGGCAAACTGTGCCACGCGCTGGATCGAACCCATCAGGTCTTCCGACCGCACGATCACAAACTTGTTGTTGTCGCGAGGCAGCACAGCCTCGTAGTTCGGAAACTGCCCCGTCAGCTTGCGGCTGGTTAGCACACGCCCGCCCACCTTGAAGAACAGCGTCTGATCGTCATCGGCAAACTCCAGCATCTCCGCCTCGGTTGCGCCCAGCAGCGACGAGATCTCGCTCAGCGCCTTACGCGGTATCAGGGTCTTTTTTTCTCCCGAAACTCCCTCGAGCGTCTCGCCCAGCTTTTCGATGTGCGCCAGTCGATGCCCGTCCGTAGCCACCATCGCCATGCTCTCCGCCTTCAGCACCAGAAGAGCGCCGTTGAGCGTGTAGCGTGACTCTTCGTTCGAAATCGCGAAGATCGTCTTCGACACCATGTTCTTGAGCGAAGCCACCGAGATCCTGGTCGCCCCGCTGGCAGGAAACTCAGGCACCTGCGGAAAGTTCGCACGCGCCATGCCCACCATCTTGGTGTTCGACCGCCCGGCACGAATCTGCACCCAGTGGTTGTCCATCAGCTTGATGGAGATCTCGCCTTCCGGCAGCAGCTTGATGTAGTCGTACAGCTTGCGCGCAGGAATGGTGCACGCTCCGGGCTTCTTCACCTTGGCCGCGCAGCTTGTGCGCAGACTCTGGTCCAGGTCAGTCGCGGTGATCGTCAGACGGTCGCCGCCCTCGCCCTGGGTGGCTTCGAACAAAAAGTTCGACAGGATGGGAATCGTTGTCTTACGCTCAACGACGCTCTGGGCCGCCGTCAGCTCACGCAGCAACTCGGCGCGCGATACCGTGATTTCGAGGTTGCCGCTGGGGGCTTGGGTCGTGCTGTTCTCGCTGATCACCGGCACGGTCGTCACACTCATTTCGGGCTCCTGGGTCGCATTCGGGGTCGCACTCGTCACGGTTCTTCTCTCCGGTCTTCGCTCTTCGATCGCGCGGTGGTCGCTGGCCAAACTGTACACCGAAACGCGCAGCTCGTGCACCCCCGCTGTACCACCGCCTGCTTGATTCTAGGGCTGGAACGCCTCCGAACGCGATAGATTTCTTTGTGGAAACCAGGGAACCTTGTGTGCGACGTATCGACCTTCCCCACAGACCGCTACTGCTTCTAAGAAACAAGATAAAAGCAAACATAATGCTAGTAGCAGTAACCGTTGTCGCTTGAAAAGTGGATATCCTTCTCATCTTCCTCAGGTACTTACCCTTAGCTACCCGTCCTGATTTACGAAACCCGGTCGGCAGGTTCGCAGGACGAGGAATAAAGGGCGGCCCAAAAACTTTATTGCCGTGTTCTACCGATTCTTCACAGACGGGGAGAACGAACTGGGAGAAGAAGGGCCACCGCAGGTGGGAATCGGTACAAGCTCCACTGTTATGAGCAAATTAGCGCCGACATGTTTTAGACAGGTTTCCATGCGGGAAGTGGATAACGGGATCGGGATTCACGACCGGCCACGCTGTGCCGAGCTACATGAAATTTGTAAAGGATGTGCTGCATGGGTGCTGATGGTGGCGGAAGGAACTCGCCTACTGACCCCAGACCGACTGTGTCACCACCACAACTCCGACCAAGGCCAGCCCCACATACAGCACTCGAACAAAACCATCTCCCTGCAAACGGCGATTGATGCCTCGTCCCAGAAAGATCGCCGGCAGCGTAGCGGGAAATGAGATCAGATACAGATGGGTCACCCGCGGAATCCAGAGTCCGGCCATCCAAAAGCCTGCCATCCCCAGCAAACTTGCCGGAAGAAAGTATCCCTGCAGGGTCGCCCTGAAATGTTGCGCAGACCACCGGCGCATGGCTCCATAGATCACCAGAGGCGGTCCATTCATTCCATACGCTCCGCCAAGCACGCCCGCCACGAAGCCGGCGAGGAGCAGCCACCGGCGACTGTCCTCTTCGAGCCGCCGCAGCTTTCCGGTGAACAGCAAAAAAGAGAGAAGACAAGGAGGAATGCGCCAAGGGCAGCTTTCACCGCATGCTGGTGGCCGCTGGTAAGCAGCAACAATCCCAGAGGGATCCCGAACACACTCGAGAGCACCAGCCACACCGCGCTCTGCAGGTGAATCTGACGCCAGTCCTGGATCACGATAGTCGCCGCGATCGTAATTGAGATCAGCACAGCCAACGGGGCTGCTACCGAGAGCGGCAGGAAAAAGCTGAGCAGCGGGACCGCGATCAACGCTTCGCCAAAACCAACGGCCGAGCGGATCAGCGTAGCCACGAACACAACAACGAGAACGCGCAGCGTAGTTGGATCCAACTCAAACACCCATTGTGCCGCCGCGGCCGATTCATAGCGGGCATGCCCCTCTTCTGGCCATTCGCTCCGGCCATGTGATTGCCAGGATCAAGCTCCATCGCCCAACCTCAGGACGTCACGCCCCAACCCGCATCACCACCTGACCTCCAGGCGCATCGCAGGCCCGTCCGGCAGACATGTCGTCTCCCGCTAGCTAAGCGTCTCCATCAGCTTGTTGATCGTGCGATTGAGGTCCTTGTCAGCCCGGCGCTGCTCGTCGATCTTCGAAATCGAATGCATGACCGTAGTGTGGTGCTTCCCGCCGAATTGTCGTCCGATCTCCGGCAGCGAGGCCTCAGTCAATTGCTTGGCAAGGTACATCGCGATCTGACGCGGAACCACAATCTGCCGCGAATTGTTCTTCTGTTTCAGCTCCGCCACACGCATCCCGAACTGCTCGGCCACCGTGCGCTGAATCGTCTCGATCGTAATCTTGCGAACCTGCGTGTCGATAAACTGCTTCAGGCACTGCTGCGTGACCGGAAGCGTGATCTCGACGCCATGCATGGAGCACCAGGCAATCAGCCGTACCAGGGCACCCTCAAGCTCGCGCACGTTCGTCCGTACGTTCGAGGCGATAAACATGGCGACATCGGTGGGAAGCTGTGTCTGCTCGCTCTCCGCCTTCTTCTGCAGGATCGCCACCTTCGTTTCCAGATCCGGTGGCTGGATATCGACGATCAGCCCCCACTCGAAACGCGAACGTAGCCGGTCTTCGAAATCGGCGAGCTCTTTGGGTGGCCGATCCGAAGCCACCACAATCTGCTTCATACTCCCGTGCAGCGTGTTGAAGGTGTGGAAGAATTCTTCCTGCGTGCGCTCCTTGCCGGCGAGAAACTGGATATCGTCGATCAAAAGCACGTCGACGTTGCGGAACTTGTCGCGGAACCCAGTCATCTTGTCGTACCGAACCGAGTTGATCATCTCGTTCGTGAACTTTTCGCCATCGAGGTAGCTCACCATCGCATGAGGCTGGCGGCGTTTTACGTCGTTGCCAATCGCATGCATCAGGTGCGTCTTTCCCATCCCCACGCCGCCGTACAGGAACAGCGGGTTGTACGCCTTCGAAGGACGCTCGGCCACAGCCTGCGATGCGGCAGTGGCGAACTGGTTGCCCGAGCCGATCACGAAGGCGTCGAACTGGTACCGCGGGTTCAACTGCGAGGCGGCGCTCCAGTCGAACCGGGCCTGCTCCGGGCCGGAGGCTTGGTATGCGCCCGACTGGCCACCCGCCCGTACCTGTCGCGGCGCATTCTGACTATGGCTTGGCAGGGGAGCGAACCCGCCGTCTTCTCGAACCTTGGGCGCGCGCGGGTCCTGCTCGGGAGTGGTAAACGTGACCGACTCCACGTCCAGGCCAAGGTTTTCGATCGCCTCCTGGATGAGGTCGCCGTAACGGTCCCCGACATGTTGAAAATCGGCGGACGGGATACGCACGAAGAGCTTTTTGCCCTCGAGGTGGGAAAAGCGGGTTGGCTTAAGCCAGGTTTCGTACGACTGGCGATTGATCTTCTTTTCAAGTGCCGCCAGGATGCGAACCCAGTAATTCAATACGGCGGTAGCCGTCGGAACGAATGACATTCTTTCTTCCTTGTCTTGCTTCCTGTCGTGTTTCCTTGTTCCAACTCCAAACCGTGGCACTGGTGCAATCACGCTTTTCCTAAAAAGAAAGCGCGACAAAAGCAAAAAAGGAAAACCTTCTCGCCCAAACGGACAAGTGGAGGAAATTCCGTGTTGCTAGAGTTCTCTCCGAGAGATTTCTACCCACACAGCAGATTCTCGGAGAGCAGTAGTTCAACAATCAAAACAGGGTGCGGAACGGCTGGACCAGCAGAAAAACATTCTAGTAAACGGGTTCGATAGTAGCACGGAAAACCCGGCGTTTTTTCGCGTCTCCGGCCAAAAAAATAACTTGCACCATTCCCGGTGAAGAACTGTTTTCTAACGCCGTTTCTCGCAACCAATCGCGCGGAGGCACCCGTTTTTTTCGCTACTCCCGAAGCCTGGACTATGGTACGGGGGGAGTGAAGCGGAACGCGATCGCGATTCGATTCCAGGCGTTGATGACGACCACCGAGGAAGTGAGCAAAGCAAGTTCGCCTTCGCTGAATTCCTTGCGTACGTGTGCGTATATTTCGTCCGAAACCCCGGCTGGAGTAACGCAGGTGAGCGCTTCGGTCCATGCCAGTGCAGCCACCTCGCGCGAGGTAAAGACGCCGGACTCGCGCCAGGCGGCAAGCAGGTCCAGCTTGATCTCGGAAATCTTTGCCTCGCGGGCGAGCGCCAGGTGGAACTGCAGACAGAAGGCGCAGCCGTTTATCTGCGAGGCGCGAAGCTTGATCAGTTCAGTGAGCGCCTTTTCCAGGCCCTGTTCTACGACTGCCTTGTTGATGGCCTGCAAGGCAGACCGTACGCCGGGAGCAAGTGTGCTGAACTGTTCCAACTCCATACGCGCTTCCATCGGTCCGGAGGTCTCCCGTCAGTTCGTCAGATAGCTTTCTGCGAATAGTTTAGAGCAGGTCGGCTCATCGCCCGACGGGCAGCACAGCGACCTAGGAGAATCGAGTTCGATCGGGTATACTCGGAGATTGCTGCTATAGACCAAAGTTTGAGCGGGAGATCTTCTCCTGCGCAGGAGTTCTTGTTATGCCGAAGCGTACCTTTCAACCCAACCGCCGTCACCGGGCCAAGACCCACGGCTTCCTATCTCGCATGAAAACCAAGGCCGGCGCAGCCGTTCTCAGCCGCCGTCGCGCCAAGGGCCGTCACAAGATCGCCGTCAGCGCAGGATTCCGGGACTAGCTTCCGCCGATTCCCGTAGGTAGCGTGTCCGATCGTGGAACTGCACTTCGGGTGGTCTTCAGCCCAGGTCTTTTCAGCTTGAGCCAAACCCCAATAGAATTCGTCGCCACCGGTCGAAGAAAAATTCAGCCCGGTGGCTTCCGCGTGCCCGAATCCCCGGCAGCTCCGATGATCGCGGAGCTTTCAGGCAGTCTGCGCGGAGCCCGGTTGCGAGCGAGCCTGATTGTAAGATAGAAGCAGCGCCCAGCCTACGCATGACTCCTACCCCAAATTCGCTGTTACGGCTTCGCAAGCATGCGGACTACCAGCGTGTATACAAGGCAGGCCGCAAACAATTCGCCAAGCAGATGAGCTTCTTCTACACCGTGCGGCCGCAGGTGGGTGCGGACGGAGCGCCTCTTCGCGGGGCGGACAACAGCAGCCCGCGCGTAGGTTTGACCGTCGGCAAGGTGATGGGCAAAGCGGTCGATCGAAACCGTATCAAGCGGCGCATGCGAGAGGCCGTGCGCAAGAACCTGTCTCTCCTGCGGATGCCCGTCGATGTCGTCCTGCACCCTCGCAGAAGCGTGATCGACCTCGAATGGGGAGCGCTCGAGCGCGAGGTGGCCGCAGTCTTCCGGACAATCCAGCGGACGATACAGAAAGGCCTTGCCGGAACCGCCGAACCCGTGCAACGAAACGACGGCGAGCGTACCGCTTCGCAGCCTCCGTCAGCCAACACCCTGGCTACAACGCCACGCCCCCAATGAGCGAGACCCGGCCAAGCCCCGCGGTCCATGCGGTGTTCTGGGTTTACAAGAACGCAATTTCCCCGGTCCTCCATGCCTTCAGCCCAGGGGAATGTCTCTACCTGCCCACATGCTCAGAGTATTCCTACGTCGCGCTGGTCCGGTTTGGCGTGCTCCGCGGCAGTTGGCTCACCCTGCGAAGACTGCTCCGCTGCCATCCCTTTGCAAAGGGCGGCCTCGACCCTGTCCCGGAACGAAACACAGGATTTGCGCATGCCGGTGACAGAGACCGTTTACCATAGATCTTGCGTCCCCTTTCGCCAGGGCAGCCGTCTCAGATCCAGTCGCAGAAGAATAGGAAGTCACTTTGGCAGAGTTCAAGAATCCCAATCAGCAGGGCGGCGGCGACAATCGTTCGCTGCTTATCATGATGCTCGTTCTGGTCACCGTGTTTTTTGGTCTGCAGTACTTCAAAACGAAGAACAATCCCCAGACGGCATCCCCGCACGGCTCGGCTGCTCCGAATAGCTCCGGCACGGCGCCCGCAGCCAGCGCTCCTGCTCCCAACCAGCCGCCCTCCGCAGCAGGGAATCCAGCAGCCCCGGCGCATGCCGTAGCCACCGTCCAGGCAGCTGCCGAGTCAACGACGACAGTTGAGAATCAGCTCTACCGGATCACCTTCTCCAATCGCGGCGGCGCCGTTACCAGCTGGATTTTGAAAAAGACCAGCGCCTGTACCTGCCACGACACCGAAGGCAAGCCATTGAACCTGGTGCACACCCAGGCCGCAGAAAAGTTCGGGTATCCGCTCTCGCTTTACACCTACGATGCCGCGATGACGTCTGCCCTGAATTCCGCGTTGTATGTGCCCTCCGCCACAGGAAATCTGGCAGCCCCGGCCAGCCTGATCTTCACCTATTCCGACGGAACCACCCAGGTAAAGAAGACCTTCTCCTTTGACGAAACCTACGTGTTGCGCGCCGAGGTTGCCGTCACACGAAATGGAACGCCAGTGCGTGCGCTCATCAGCTGGCCAGGAGGATTCGGAGACCAGGACAACGCCCAATCCTATGGCGGCGCGCAGTTCGACAGCTTCCGCGAAGGCAAGGATCAGCATCTGGCCGCGAAAAAAGTCTCCGGCGGCGAAACCCTGAACGCTCCATTTGATTGGGCCGGCGTCAGCGATCCGTTCTTCGCCGCAATCTTTCTTCCGGAGCATCCCGACGCAGCCACCGTCGTCACCCTGCACAACCAGCTCGATGTCGCCAAGACCATCCGGCGCTCGGGCATCGGAAGCGGCTCACCAGCCAAGGGCTCGATCGAGGTGCCGATCCTCGGCGCGGCCGTGGGCGATACCTCCGGCAACTCCGCCACCAGAATCTATGTCGGACCCAAGGCGATCAGCGTGCTAAAGGCCGTTCGCGGGGCCGACCCGAAAGTCACTCTTGAACCTCTGCTCGAGTTCGGCTTCTGGGGCCTGATCGGCAAGTACCTGTTCCTGTCCCTGCAGTTCATCCATGCGCACGTTGTCTCCAACTGGGGCTGGGCGATCGTCGTCTTGACCATCCTGATCAACGTGCTCATGCTTCCGTTCCGCATCAAGACCATGCAAAACGGCTTGAAGATGCAGCGCATTCAACCCGAAATGAACGTGATCAAGGAGCGATACAAGAAGTACAAGGCAACCGACCCGAAGAAGAACGAGATGAACGCCGAGATCATGAAGCTCCAGAAAGACAATGGAGTGAATATGTTCGGCGGATGCATTCCCACCCTCATCACGCTTCCTCTCCTCTACGCCTTCTTCACCATGCTGCCGCGCGTCGTCGAGCTGCGGCAGGCGCACTGGCTCTGGCTGCCGGACCTCCAGTCCCCCGACCCCTGGCACATTCTGCCCATCGCCATGGTCATCAGCCAGTTCCTTGTCCAGTTCTACACGCCTTCCCCAGGCGTCGACGCGCAGCAGCAGAAGATGATGGCCTTCATGATGCCGGCCATCTCGGGATACTTCACCTGGAACTACGGCTCCGGCCTCGCACTTTACTGGGCGGTAGGCAACTTCATCAGCATCATCCAGCAGACCGTCATGAACCGCACCAGCCTCGGCCAGGAGATGCGTGAAGTTGCGGCAAAACGAGCCCGGCGCAAAGCAGGCACAGGCGCCGTCATCCAGGGCAGGCGGTGACCCGATCCTGTGCCGGAGCGGGAACACGCTTCACCTTTCGTAGAACGCCGTTCCCAAACACGGACCACGCAGCACAGACAGAGGCACTCTGGGTACGATGACGCATCCCTTCGGCGAAACGGAGCACGATACCGAGCAGGCAGCGAAGAAGGTTGCGGACTATCTGGCCAGTGTGACGGCAAAGGCCAACCTCGATCTCGCATTCGACATCCAGATCCGCAAACCTGCCGAGCCGTCCCCCGCCGCCTCGTCAAAGGACGACCTCGCTCTAGCCTCGACCCATCCACCCTCGACGAACCTGGCCGCAACGAACCTGGCCTCGCCGAGTTTACCCGCGCTGACCGTAGACCTGTCCGGCCCTGACACCCCGCTTCTGCTGGCGCGGAACGGCGAGCTTCTCCATGCGCTGGAACACCTTGCAGCCAAAATACTCGGTCTCGAGCCCGAACAGCATGACCGCATCTCATTCGATGCCGAAGACTTCAAAGCGCATCGCGACCAGGAGCTGATCAGCACCGCCGAAGCTGCGATTCAGCTGGTTCGTGAAAGTCTACGCCCCTACTCGTTTCCTCCGATGAACTCGCGCGAGCGCCGAATGCTGCACCTGATCCTCGCCGGTTCGGGACTGCCCACCGCCTCCTCCGGCGAAGGCCCGCGCCGTTTTGTGGTGCTCTATCCGGAAGGTTCGATGATCCCCTCGTCGCCTTCTGCGGAACTGCCCGGCAAGAAGGTTCAAGGCAATTCCGGCAACGCTGCCGACCGCGCCGCTGCCATACGCAGCCGTTTCCGCCGCCGCTGATCGTCCACCTATGGAAGGCACATCCGCCTTCCGACTGGCCCCGCAACTCGCATCCTCCGTAGGTCTTTTGTGAGCTGACCAAGCGCAGGACATCCGGACCGCAGTCCACCATCTTCTTTAGCAATAGCAGGTCTGACCAGCCCGATGACATCACACGGAAGTACCACTCTGTGCCCGCGAATTTCCCAGTGTTTACCTTGCGCTTTAGTACCATTCAGAGTTAGCAACCGTGTGAGGCAGTCCTCCACCTATCTCTGTGTTCAGACGACAAGAGAGGCACAGCCACAACAAAGCGCATCCTGGAAGCGTCGAACCGTAAGGGCCGTAGGAAAGAAGCGAATTGGATATGCCGGGCATCCCCATCCATGAACTCGCGATTGAGCAGATCGAGCGTCTGACGAAGAGAGGCTTCCAGTGGCTTGAGCTCCCGTCGCCTCTTGAATCCGCATTCGAACGCTCGACCGCAGTGCAGCGCGCCGAGCGCCTCTGGACCGAAGGCCTCGTCGCCATCGCGCTGTTCAACATGTACGTCATCATTGACCATTTTCTTCGCGGCGGAGGCTCCTGGTTCCCCGTGCAGATGCGGCTTTGCATCGTCACGCCCATCGCCCTGCTGGTCAACTTCAGCATGCGCTGGAGTCCAAATCGAACCTATCGCGAGACCAGCATTGCCGTGGCAACCTGCCTGATCGGATGGACGCATCTTTATCTCGAAAGCAACCGGAACGCGACCTCATCGGCCTACGCCCAGGTAGGGCTCATCGTCGCCGTCATCTTCGTCAATGTCGTCATGCGGCTGCAGTTCCTGTTTGCCGTCGGCGCCTCCGGCATATTGCTCCTCAGCGATCTCCTCTTCATCCAGCACGATCGTTTTCTCAATCCTTCCGAAAAGCTGCTCGGCATCACCCTGGCCATATGCGCCATCGCCATGACTGTCGTTGCGAACTACAGCATCGGCCGCGACGAACGTATCGCTTACCTCATGCGTCTTCGCAGCGAGATTCAAAGCAGCGAGCTTACGTTCCTCAACGTAGAGCTGCGGCGAATCTCCACCATCGACAGCCTCACCGGGCTCGCAAACCGCCATGCATACGAGATTCAGTTCCCCAGGCTGTGGCAGGAAAGCATCGACACCGGCCGCAGCTTCTCCGCCATCGTGATCGATATCGACCACTTCAAGGCCACCAACGATGCCGGGGGGCACCTCTACGGCGATCGTGTCCTGGCACGCGTTGCATCCCTGCTGCTGCAGAGCCTCCGCTGCAAAGACGACTTCGCCGCGCGCTTCGGAGGCGAAGAGTTCGTGGTCCTTCTCCCGGACACCGAACGCGAGGGCGCAATCGTCGTAGCCGAACGCATCCGCAAGCTGGTCGAGGTTGCAGGGTCGCCAGCGTTGCAGGACCGAACCATGCCGTCCCGCTTGTCCACCGTAAGCTGCGGCGTCTCTTCCTGTAAGCCCACCGAACATACACGGCGGGACGATCTCATCGATGCCGCCGACAAAGCCCTCTACCGCGCCAAAGCGGCCGGACGCAACCAGGTCCGGTGGGGAGAGATCGCAAGCCACGGCAGAAAAAAACCCTCTTCCGACCGCCGCCTGCAGCGAGAGCTCTCCACCGATGCTACCGAATCTCTCGCCAAGGCAGAGTAGGTGAATCAAGCTTCGTTGCCCACCGGTGCGAAGCTACCCAGAGCGTACACAGTCCCAGAAACGCGCGACCGTGCGCAGCGAATCCCCCACAACACCGGGTCAATCTACAACTGCGCGACCCTGGTCCGGGCAAGCTCCGTGCAACGCTGCACAAACTCCTCGAGAGTCACGCTTCCCTCGTCGCCCTTGCCGCGCGTTCTCACGCTGACGCTTTCCGCTGCCGCTTCCTTGTCCCCCATCACCAGCACGAACGGCACCTTCTGCAACGTAAACTCGCGGATCTTCGCGTTCATCTTCTCGTTGCGTGCATCGAGCTCCACCCGCAAACCCGCCGCTTCCAGCTTCCCCTTCACCCTCTCCGCGTACCCCAGGTGCTTCTCCGAGATCGGCACCAGCCCAACCTGCACCGGAGCAAGCCACATCGGAAATGCGCCAGCATAGTGCTCGATCAGTACACCGAAGAAACGCTCGACTGATCCAAACAGCGCGCGATGCACCATCACCGGCTGATGCATCGCCCCATCTTCGCCCTTGTACTCAAGCTCGAACCGGGCAGGAAGATTCCAGTCGAACTGCACCGTCGACAGCTGCCACATCCGGCCCAGAACATCCACCAGCTTGATATCGATCTTCGGCCCATAGAAAGCGGCTTCGCCTGGAATCGTGCGGTATGGAATTCCTTTGCGGTTCAGCACGTGCTCCAGTGCGCCAACCGCGTTCTCCCACTTTTCCGCCGCCCCCAGGAACTTCTTGTCACCCGGATCCCACGTCGAAAGCTCCACCTTGAACTCCGTAAAGCCAAACGTCTTCAGCACCGCCTCAGCGAATTCGATGCACGCGTCGATCTCATCTTCAATCTGCTCAGGCGTACAGAAGATATGCGCGTCATCCTGCGTGAAGCCACGCACACGCAAGAGCCCGTGCATCGTTCCCGACCGCTCGTAGCGATACACATTGCCCAGCTCCGCGTAACGCACCGGCAGGTCGCGATAGCTCTTCGGTGCATTTTTATAGATCAGAATATGCCCCGGACAGTTCATGGGCTTCAGCCTGTACTCGGCGTCGTCAAGCTCCATCGGAGGATACATATTCTCGCCATACGTCACCTCGTGCCCCGAGATCTTCCACAACTCGCGTCGCATAATATGCGGCGTGTACACCATTTCGTAACCGCGACGGATACATTCATCGCGCATCCAGTCTTCCATCGTCTTCCGAATCAGACCGCCCTTGGGATGCCAGAAGATCAGCCCCGCCCCCGCAACCTCCTGGATCGAGAACAGGTCGAGCTGTTTGCCCAGCACACGATGGTCCCGCGCCTTGATCTCTTCCAGCCGCTTGAAATGAGCGTCGAGATCTTTCGCATTGAAAAATGCAGTCCCATAAATCCGCTGCAGCTGCTGGTTCTTCTCATCGCCCAGCCAGTACGCTCCCGCCACCGAAGTCACTTTGAACGCCTTCACCCGCCCCGTCGAAGGCACGTGCGGCCCGCGGCAGAAATCCGTAAACCCGCCGTTGCGATAGATCGATATCTCCTCGCCCGGCTTGGTGAACTTCTCGATGAAATGCACCTTCATGAACTCGCCCTGCTCTTGATACTCCTCAAGCCCCTTCTCCCGCCGCTCCTGCTCCCGCACAAACTTCTCGTCGCGAGCCACCACCTCCGCCATCCGTTTTTCAATCGCCTGGAGGTCCACCTCGCTGAACGGGGTCTGCCGGTAAACGTCATAGAAGAAGCCCGCATCGGTCGCCGGTCCATGTCCAAGCTTCGTCTCCGGAAACAGCTCCAGGATCGCCGTCGCCATCACGTGTGCCGCCGAGTGCCGCACCACCCGCAACGCCGCCTCGTCCGTCTCCTTCAGCAGTTCCAGCGCCACATCCTCGGTCAGCGGAGCCGAAAGATCCACCAGCCGTTCCCCGCTCCCGCCCCCGCCATACATCGCCGTCTCGGAGGCGTCAGCATCCGCCTGCCCAGCGCCGCCGCTCTCAGGCACCGATCCCGCTAGAGGCCGCACCCGCGCCACCACCACCGCGGCCGCAAGCCTGGGCGAAATGCTCATCGCCACATCCTCTGCTGTCGTACCGCGCGGAACCTCGCGCACTGAACCATCGGGAAGCTGAATCTTGATCGTCTGCTCGCTCACATCCATAGCATAGATGCTTGCCGCAAACCGCGTCGATCACCCGGCATTGCAATCCAAAAACCCTGCAATCCCGATGTCCATCCCAGGCGTCCATCCCAGGCGTCCATCTCCAGTTACACCTCTGTGCTATTGGCGGGCTCTCGCACTCCCTCTACTGTGATCCACAGAACAAAGAAGCTGACCGCACCGGTATCCAAGAGGCCAATCATGCAGGTCCTATTGAAACGTTCGGAGTTTCGCCAGGATGTTCGCTGCAGTGTCTGCGGACAGGGCTTCCGCCTCTATTGGGAACCCACGCTGCTTTCGGAGCGCGACACCATGCGCATTATTCTTCTCGCCGACCTCCGCCAGCACCATGCCATCGAGCAAGGTGGCGATCCGTCCCCCGCCGCCCATCCAGCCGATCTGTTCCGTCTTCCCAACTGGGTTGAACCGCCCCGGCTTTCGCGAGCCGCCCGTCTCCACCCCAGGCCCATCGCGGCTCTTCCCCCCTCGCACATCGCGCTCATCTCGAGCCGCACGAAATAGCGAATCGCAAAAGCAGCTTCTTCACAGCCCAATCACCGCACACTTTTGCTGCATCTTCGGCCATCGCGGGGCATCTACTGCCGTGACGGTGCTTCGCAGACGGCCACTCGATCTCGAGCCCGATCCAAGCAATCAGGACACCCCATGCCCACACTCTTGAAGATCGACGTCAGCCCTCGTGGCGACCACTCCATCTCCCGCAAACTAAGCCAGAAGTTCGCCGACGAGTGGCAGCAGAGCCACTCCGGCGGCAAGATCGTCCCCCGCGATCTCGCCAGGACAACACTCCCTTTCGTCGACCTCCCATGGATCACCGGCGCCTTCACCGCTCCTGACCAGCACACCTCCGAGCATAAGGACGCGCTCAAGCTCTCTGACGAGCTCATCGCAGAGCTTCTTGCCGCCGACGAGATCGTCATCTCGACACCCATGTACAACTTCAACGTCCCCGCCGCTCTCAAGGCATGGATCGACCACATCGTTCGCGCGGGCAAGACCTTCTCGGTTGGCCCGGACGGGTATAAAGGCTTGATGGCAGGGCGGAAACTCACCGTCCTGATCGCCAGCGGAAGCGACTTCTCGGCAGGTACGCCCTACGAATCCTACAACCTCGAAGCGCCCTACTTCCCCGTCGTCTTCGGCTTCATCGGCATCACCGATATCACCATCGTTCATGCAGGCGGCACCAATCAGGTCGCGCAACAAAAGGTAACAGCCGAAGATTTCCTCGCAAAGTTCACTCCACAGGTCGTCGCTGCAGCACAATAAGCTCCCCATCGCATTTGCACCAAGGCGGCACGCAGACAACCTCTAGGCTGTACCGACAAATAACCGAGTTCTAAATGACTGAATGAGTAGGAAGGTGTCATCCCGAGCGAAGCCTGTCGCAGTCTTATCGCGACAGGCGCAGTCGAAGGACCTGCATTTCGATCGCTGCAACCACCACCATCTCGACCTGCTCCCGGGCACATTCCATCTGCAAGTGGCCGCTGCATATGTCGATACAGCCTGGCGTGCTGCGTGACCTTCCCCCGCTTGTCCATAACGCTACGAGCGATATCTAAGGACAAATCCGGCCTGGACGAAACTTGGGAGCTTGTCCTACAGACCTACGAGCGCGAGCCCAGGACAGTCACGCCCGGAAGGAACCCGGGTGCCCATATCTCGATTCTGAGATGTGGGCATCGAGCGCAGCTCGACCGTTTACCCGAAGCGAAGTGGTGTGCTTGCCCTTCACGTCGCCTGTCCTTCAGACCACAACCGACCGCTCAGGACAATAAGGCCCGAGAGGAACGCGGGGCTCAATCCGCGAAGAGGGAAACGTGGCGATGCAATGCGCCTCCAGGAACGATGATGGGTCTCTTCCGCGCTCTCACCAGCTTCGAAAACTCTCGTGAACCCCACATCCGCTACCCCGACATGCAGGTAGCCCAAGGCAGAGCTCTGCTGGAACACCAGCCGCACGCAGCAGGACAACCTTCGGGTAGCTGAATCGAGCTTGCGAGAATCGTTCTGCGAGGAGGTCAACACCTCTTCTGTGCCGCTGGACCGTCTAGCCTAATCCTGAAAGCGGATCACACCTTCCCCGGTGCGCCGCCATTCACCCCACACACCCTCGCGCCAAGCGCCGCTTGGCCAGGGTCTACATAAGATAAGTGACGATATCGCACGTCCGCGCCGCGCTGTCTTTAGCCCGAACCTTTGGTCTACAAACCAAAAGAGTATGGGCTCCTGGCCTGCACGGCTGACGTGAATGCCGACTTATGAGAGGGTCCGCCGCTTGATTCTTCTGTGTGAGCAGGAGGATCGTAGAAGCAGCTTCTGACAAGGAGGATCATCGCGATGCAGATACATTCCGTTGGCATCGACCTGGGCAAGACCACCTTTCACCTTGTGGCACTCGGCGCAGCCGGCAAGGTGCTCGTGAGGAAGAAGTTTACGCAACGCCAGCTGCTGACGTACACCGCCAACATGCCATACATTATCATTCCGTATACTGGGTCGGCCAATCAACATGCCTTCCGTTCCTTCGACTGCTCAACCTGTATGAATGACTGATCGATAATACGGAAAGATCGACTTTGAGGAGATTGATGATGTGTATTTCGAATGCTCGACGCCTCACCATCTGCGTCGCCCTGGTAATCGGCTTTGCGCAAGCCGCGTTCGCCGCTACCATCCTGATCGCCAATGCGAAATCTCAGCCAGAGAGTTTGACCGTAGCGCCGGGCGGGGTGCTGATCGTTGGCAGCGCCAGCACGCCATTTGTCTATAAGGTGCGTTCCGGTTCTTCCACCGCCGAGAAGTTTATCGACGCCAGTGCCGAAGGCCCGGGGACGTTTTTCTTCGGCATGCTGGCGGATGCCTCCAGTAATACGTTGTGGACATGTCAGCTGACTCCGGTGCCGGACACCAAACCGGTGCGGCGACACACCGCCCTGAGAGGCTTCGACCTCTCCACCGGTACGCCCAAGATCCGCTGGAACCTTCCAGGGGACAACAGTACGTGCAACGATTTTGCGATCGGACCGGATAAGGCGCTTTATATAACTGACACCTCAAACGGAAGAATCTACAAGCTGTCGGCTGGTGCTTCCACCGCGGAACTCTACCTGGAACATCGGGCGCTTACGGGTATCGATGGCATTACTTTCCTGAATGGCACGCTCTACGTGAACAACGTGTTCTCAAACAATCTCTATCGCATCCCAGTCGACGCCGCCGGTAAGGCGGGAGAGCCCGTCGATATCTGGATGGACCAGCCGGTAAAGGGACCGGATGGCATGCGTGCGGCGAATGGCAGGATCTTCGTCGCCGAAAATGGCAGCGGCAAAATTTCCGCTCTCACAATCAATGGAGACAAGGCGAGCGTCACCGTCATCAAGGAAGGACTCAAAACACCAACCGGAGTCGAACCTGTGGGTGATACTCTTTGGATCGCCGAGCGCGGCGCCGGCCAGGCCGTGTCCATCCCCATGCCCAGATAGTTCGCTGAGGTAGTGGGATTTGTAGCAAGCAAGGCTTTCATATGCCACCTGAATCCAGACCGAGCTCAACCCACATCGGTCAGTGCAGGTATTCCGATTCCTGCCCCCGAATAACCACAGAGAAACGCGCTTCTCATCACTTTGCCCTGTGACCCAGCCCAACGATTCGTTTGTGGAAGTGGTTGCTGACGAGAAGCCGACTAATGAGATGGTCCGCCGCTTGATTCTTCTGTGTGAGCAGGAGGATCGTAGAAGCAGCTTCTGACAAGGAGGATCATCGCTATGCAGATATATTCCGTTGGCATCGACCTGGGCAAGACTACCTTTCACCTTGTGGCACTCGGCGCAGCCGGCAAGGTGCTCGTGAGGAAGAAGTTTACGCAACGCCAGCTGCTGACGTACACCGCCGACATGCAGACTTCGCTGATCGGCTTGGAGGCCTGTTCGGGAGCGCATTTCCTCGGACGTGCCCTGCGGAAGCAAGGGCACGATGTGCGGCTGATCGCAGCTCAGTTCGTGAAGCCATTCGTAAAGTCGAACAAGAACGATTTCGTGGATGCGGAGGCGATTGCAGAGGCGGTGGAACGCAAGAACATGCGTTTTGTCCCGATCAAGACAGACGACCAACTGGACCTTCAGGCGATCCACCGCGTGCGCGACCGGCTGATCTCGCGGCGCACGGCCGTCATCAACCAGTTGAGAGCCTTCCTGCTCGAACGCGGGATGGTATTTGCGCAGACGCCAGCGAAGCTCAAGGCCGCTATGACGGACATCCTCGAGAACGCCGGTGCGAACCTGACACCGCAGATGCGCAACCTCATCGACATAC